>CAJQNZ010000029.1 GCA_905479835.1 uncultured Flavobacteriaceae bacterium | reverse complement strand
ATCAGAATTTAAAGGAACTTTTTTTCATCCACAAAAATGGCCAAAAGATTTAGATTATAAAGATAAAAAAGTGGTAGTTATTGGAAGTGGAGCAACAGCAGTAACAATTGTACCTGAAATTGCTAATGAAGTTGAGCATGTAACCATGCTACAAAGATCACCAACATATATTGGCGGTTTGCCAAATGAAGATAAAATTGCTTCGTTTTTAAAAAAAATATTCTCTAAAAAATTGTCACATCGATTCATACGATTAAAGAATATTACTTTAGATATGATTTTCTTTAACGCTTGTAGAAGGTGGCCAAATACTATGCGAAATTTTATTGTTAAAAAAGCAAAAAAAGAACTTGGAGATTATCCAGTTTCGCCTCATTTTGTGCCAGATTACAATCCGTGGGAACAACGTTTTTGTTTGGCTCCAGATGGCGACTTATTTAAAGTTTTAAAAGATGGAAAAGCATCCATGGTTACAGATCATATAGAGACTTTTACCGAAAACGGAATTCAATTAAAATCAGGAAATCATATTGAAGCAGATATTATTGTGAGTGCTACAGGACTAAAAATACTTCCTTTTGGTGGTGCTAAAGTATACATAGACAATAAACCTTTTGACCTTTCTAAATCCTTTATTTACAAAGGATTAATGTTAAGTAATTTGCCTAATTTTTTCATTTTTGTAGGCTACACAAATGCTTCTTGGACATTAAAGAGCGACTTAACTAGCGAATATGTATCGAGAGTTTTACATTATTTAGATAAAAACAATTACAAGCAAATTCAATCAGTTGTTTTAGAAGAAAACTTAAAAAAAGTGCCGATGATGAATCTTGATTCTGGATACTTACATAGAGCTGCCAGTGAATTACCTAGTCAAAGCGATCAGTTTCCTTGGCGTGTATATCAAAATTATTTTTTAGATTATAAGATGTTAAGAATGGATGCTATTAAAGAAAAACATTTAGAGTTTATTAGTTAATTTTTTTTCTTTCTTTAAAACTCGCATCAAAATATAAAGAATGACTACTCCAATAAACGCTAGAATTGTCATAGCATTCCAAGTCGTTTCAAAGCCAAACTTATCTACCATTTGCATTCCAGAATTATGTCCAAAAATGTGAGCAAATGAAAATGATATACTGTATAAAGCCATGTATTCTCCTTGATTCCCTTTTTTAGCTCTCTGAGCAGCAAAAGCATTTGAAAACGGAAATGCTATCATTTCTCCAACTGTCATTAGCAATATTCCTATTACCAATATTCCAATCCAAGAAGTAATATTCAATACTACAAAACTGAGTGCCGTAAGTATCAATCCTATAAAAACATAATAGATGTTTGATTTTTTCGTAGCAGTAAGCCATTGAATTAATGGCATTTCTAATAAAAATATTACCAAACCACTAAAACCTAATAGTAAACCAATTTCAAATTCAGTCATTTCATAAACTCTTCTATAATAAATAGGCATTGTAGAAAAATATTGTAGAAATACAAAACCGAAAATAAACATCGCTACAAAAAATATCCAAAAAGCTTTATCTTTATATACAGACTCAGGGTTTTCAACTTTTATAACATCCAACTCTGTAACTCTCTTCGGGTTTAACACTTTCAGCAATAATAATCCTGCAAGAATGCATGTTATTCCATCTACCCAAAATAAACCTGTATAACCAATAGCAACAATGATTAAACCTCCAACAGGAGGCGCTACAAAAAAACCTAAGTTTATAGCAAGCCTAATGAGTGTTAAAGATCGCGTTCTATTTTCAGGCTTACTATAAGCGTTTAAAGCAACAAACATTGCAGGTCTAAAAGTATCTGCTACAATCATTATAATAAAAATTCCCCAACAAAAACTCTGAAAAGTATCTAATGTCTGTAACCAAAAAAATAGCATTCCAGTTGTGACTATACTCAAGAACATGACTTTGTAATAGCCAAACAAATCTGTTAATTTTCCTCCTAACCAAGAACCAACAACAGACCCCAAACCATAACAAGTCATCACCCAACCTACATTAGAAATACTAATGTTTAAACTTTCCGTCAAATACAATGACAAAAAAGGAATCACCATGGTTCCTGCTCTATTTATCAAAGTTATAAGTGCTAACCACCAAACCTCTCTAGAAAGCCCTTGAAATGATGTAATATAATTTGTGTATAATTTTTTCATTTTAGTATAGTGTAAAACTAAAAAATCCAGCTGTATGCCGGATTTAAATGATATTGTTATTTTTTATTAAGATATAATTACAACACATACAGGTCCGAGCGAATGCTTACACATTGCTTGATGACGTTTCTATACGTTGTTGAATTTTTCAATTTATACTAATTTTTGCTTATTCAAAACTACATAAAATAATTGAATGTTGTATTTTTATAAAATGAAATACTTAAAAAAGTTTTTACTGCTATTGTTTTTAGGGCTATTAATTTTTGTTGCCAATATTTTTATATCTACTGGTTTCTTTAGAACAATTGAAAATAAATTTGAAGGAGAAATTATTAAAAAAATAAATTTACCTGGAGCTGAGGATATTGTTATAAGCAGAAAAGATAGTTTTGCCATTATTTCTTCAACCAAAGGAAGAGCATTGCCAAGTACTAATGAAGAATTTGGAGGTTTGTACTATTTAGATTTGAAAAATGACAACTACGAGCCGATTTCTTTAACTGCCGATTTTAAAAAGCCGTTTGCTCCTCACGGAATTTCGATGGTAAAAATGGACAGTATTTATAAAATACTTGCTATAAGTCACACAGAAAATAGTCATTCAATTGAAGTTTTTGAATTAAACGGCCAAAAACTAGAACATCAAAAAACATTAAAGCATGAATCTATGGTAAGTCCAAATGATGTTAAAATCATTGATGAACATCGGTTTTATTATACAAACGACCATAAATATACTAAAGGAATCATGCGATTCTTAGAAGATTATGGTGGATTATCTGTTTCGAATGTGGTGTATTTTGATGGAGAAAATTATACAGAAGTTGCTCATGGAATTGCCTATGCTAACGGCATTAATATTGACGAAAAACGAAACTTATTATTTGTTGCTTCACCAAGAAAATTTTTAGTGAAAGTTTTCAAAATTAAAGATGATAACTCACTTGAATTTATCGAAAACATAGATTGTAAAACAGGAGT
This sequence comes from uncultured Flavobacteriaceae bacterium, assembly GCA_905479835.1. GTDB lineage: Bacteria > Bacteroidota > Bacteroidia > Flavobacteriales > Flavobacteriaceae > Urechidicola. Next base: position 68,572 of record CAJQNZ010000029.1, on the reverse strand, counting down.
TGACAATATCGAGTTTGATGTTGACGGAAACTTATGGATTGGCTCACATCCTAATTTAATTCATTTTGCAGAGTACGCAAAAGGAAATAAAAAAATATCACCATCAGAAATTATAAAAATAAACTACAAAGAAAAAGGAGATTATATTATAGAACAGATATATATGGAAGATGGGACTGAAATGTCTGCATCTACTGTCGCAGTAACTTTTGGAGATCTTATTTTAACTGGTAATGTTATGGACAAACATTTCTTGATTTTAAAAAGAACTCCAAACTAATAGAGGCTATTAACTCTAATAATTAATTATATGAAAAATATTTATATTCTTTTTCTTTTACTGACTTGTTGTTCTAGTTGTGCGCAAGAAAAAGAACAAACTCATACTGAAGAAATAGAACAATTTCAATACGAATTGAATGTTCATTATTCTGATAAAAAAACATCTCCTTTAAAGCCCCAAGATTTAAAAAAATTTAAAAGTCTTTCTTTTTTCCCAACAAATGAATCCTATAGAGTTGAAGCCGATTTTGAAAGAACTCCTGACGAACCTGTTTTCGAAATGCCTACTTCAGGAGATAAAACTCCACTATATGCTCAATACGGAATCGCAACTTTTACTTTAGAAAATCAAAAAATTAATTTGAGGGTATATCAAAATCAAAAGTTACTTTTGGATCCTGAATATTCCAATCATCTGTTCATCCCTTTTAATGACTTGACCAACGGCATTGAAACTTATGATGCTGGACGTTATATTGATTTAGAAATCCCCAAAGGTGACACTATAATTATAGACTTCAATAAAGCCTACAATCCTTATTGTGCATATAACGATAAATATTCTTGTCCTATTCCTCCTGCAGAAAACAATTTAGAAGTAAAAATAAAAGCAGGTATTATGGCATTTTAAAAACTTTAAAAAATAGTTTTTACAACATACAATCCTAAAAATACCGCTAGGAAACCTAAAACAAAACTCGCAATCGTATATATTGCAAAACTTGTGAAATCACCTGATTTTAAGAAGACATGGTTTTCATAAGCAAAAGTTGAAAATGTTGTAAAACCTCCACAAAAACCTGTGGCTAGAAATAAGGTTTGATTTGGAGAAAGCGTATCGTTTTTAGCTGCAAGACCAAGAATTATTCCTATTAACAAACTTCCTAGAACATTTACTATAAAAGTTCCATAAGGAATTCCTGCTTCTACATTATTGAGATATTTACCAACAAGAAAACGCAGTACACTTCCAAATCCTCCTCCAATAAATACTAAAAGTGCTTGTTTCAAATTCTTATATTTTAATTCAGTGACTTCGACTCCACTCAGTCACCACATAACTCTTAGTCTTATATCAAAATGGTAATTGAGCGTAGCCGAAATTATGGTTTAAAATCATCTGCGTCAATCCAATTCCATTTTCCAGTAACTGTTCCTTTATCCATCGTAATAATTCCTGGATTGGCTCTGATGATCGTTTTTAAAACTGTAGCATCCACAAATAACCATTCAAAATCCAATTTATATTCTTCGTTTAAAACTAATAAATCATCAATATAAGATGCAGAAAGTCCATACACAGTATAGCCATTTTCTTTTGCTAGATCAGTTGCTGCTTTAATATTAGCAAATCCTTGGTTGTCCGATATATCAATGTCATATGCAACGACTAGCATCACATTGTTTTTATTTAATAACTCATCTGTCAAGTCATCACCATCATTGGTTTCTAGATAAAAATCATGCACTTTAGGCAAGCCATCTATCGCTATTTCCTCCATACCGTCTTTAATATTTTTATCAATAGCATAAGGTCTAAAATCAATCAATGGCAAATGAGTTAACACATGATATGTGATATATAAAAATACTACTAAGGAACCAAAAGTCAACCATCTAGAGATATTTTTAGAAAAAAGAGGTTTGATATATTTAATTGCATAAATTAAAAAACCTATCAATATGATTAACAATACATTCTTATTAAAAGTCTCCCAAGGTGTTAACTTTATTGCGTCTCCAAAACATCCACAATCAGTTACTTTATCATAATATGCTGAATACCAAGTAAGAAATAAAAATAATAACGTCATTACAAATAAAGCCCAAACTGTAAATTTCGGCTTGTAACCTATTAATAACATTACTCCTAACAAAATTTCCGCTACAATCAATAAAATTGAAAGTGGCAATGCGTAAGGAATTAAAAATTCTAAATTCAAAACATCAGGAGCAAAATAATCTGTAAGTTTATATGCTGATCCTAATGGATCTACTAATTTCACAAATCCTGAAAATAGAAAAGTTGCTGCTACGAATAGTCGTGCGATAAGAGTGGATATCTTCATTTTTTTATTTTTTTTGGTCATTGATCGGAGTTGAAATGACAATATTCCACTTCGACTACACTCAATTTCCGATTTATTTTTCATTCATATGAATCAATGCAAACACAGCATAATTGATCATATCCTGATAATTTGCATCAAGTCCTTCTGATACTATTGTTTTTCCTTTATTGTCTTCTATTTGTTTCACACGAAGTAATTTTTGTAAAATTAAATCTGTTAACGAGCTCACGCGCATATCTCTCCATGCCTCACCATAATCATGATTTTTATCTTCCATTAAAGATTTGGTGATATTGATGTGTTTATCATACAATTTCGTGGCTTGTTCCGTATTTAAATCCGGTGTATCTACAATTCCTTTTTCAAGCTGTATCAATGCCATTATAGAATAATTAATGATGCCAATAAATTCAGATTGCTCTCCTTCATCTACTTTACGAGTTGTATTCTCTTGTAATTGACGAATTCGCTGAGCCTTGATAAAAATCTGATCCGTCAATGAAGGCAATCTTAATATCCTCCAAGCACTTCCATAATCGGTCATTTTATTGATAAATAGCGTTCTACAAATATCAATTATATCATCATATTGTTTTGAAGTATTCTGCATAATTACTTATTGACTTATTTTTTAAGGCTTTTAGAAAGAATTAATCAATAATTGGAATTAAGCACTAAAAAATCTCTTTTTGGCTATCAACCTGCGATTAATTTTGTGTAAATTTCGGATAAATATAACGAATTAAAAAATTTCTTTTGACCAATGAAAAAAATTGCAGTGTTTTGTGGAGCAAGTATCGGTTTTAATCCTATTTATAAAGAGACTGCCGAAGAAGTTGGAGCCTATTTTGGAGAAAATAATATTGGACTGGTGTATGGAGGAGGAAAAATAGGAATGATGGGAGCACTTGCGGATGAATTATTAAAACACAATGGAAATGTCATTGGAATTATACCTCATCTTTTAAAAAATGAAGAGGTTTTACATTCTGATATCACTAAAGTTATTTTGACTAAAAAAATGACTACTCGCAAAGTTAAAATGAGCAAACTGGTAGATGGTTACATAGCATTGGCTGGAGGATTCGGAACATTGGATGAAGTATTTGAAGTATTGACACTGGGACAACTTGGGATAGAAAATAAACCTATTGGTTTTTTAAATACTAATAATTTTTTCTCTCCTATGCTAGCGCAATTAGACTTAATGGTAGAAGAAGGTTTCTTAAAAAAAGAAAACAGAAAAATGGTTTTGGTAAGTGATTCAATTGAAGAATTAATGCAACAAATGAATGATTACACAGCACCATTAATGACAAAAATTGTGAATACAGCAATAAACAATAATCAAGAGTAAATCTGTTCGAGTAGTTCATCTAAAAAAAATATAGAAGATAAAACAGATTATTTGCCTAGTTATTTATAAAAAATTTTATTTAAATTTTTTACTCGAATTGACAAATAAACACATAAACAATTAGACTTAAACATTAATTAATGACCATAAATTGTAAAGGAAAATTAGTTGATTTATCAACACCCAAAGTTATGGGAATCTTGAATGTAACTCCTGATTCTTTCTTTGATGGCGGAAATTATTCTTCAGATAAAGAAATACTAACACAAACTGAAAAAATGCTTCTTGAAGGAGCAACTTTTATAGATATTGGCGCATATTCTTCAAGACCAAATGCTGCTCATATTTCTGAAGAAGAGGAATTAAAAAGATTGATTCCTATTGTAGAATTATTAGTGAATAATTTTCCTTCAATCTTAATTTCTGTAGACACATTCCGAAGTGAAATTGCCAGAAAAAGCATCGTGTCAGGAGCATGTATGATTAATGATATTTCTGGAGGCACACTAGACAATAAAATGTTTAAAACTATTGGTGAATTACAAGTTCCTTATGTTTTAATGCATATTAATGGGACGCCTCAAGACATGCAAAACAATCCAACTTATACAGATATCTTAATTGAAGTCGCTCATTATTTTTCAGAAAAAATTACTGCACTTCGAAAAGAAAAAGTGAATGATATTATTTTAGATGTTGGGTTTGGCTTTGGAAAAACTGTGGAACATAATTATACGTTACTTAAAAACTTATCTTATTTTAAATCTATCGGAGTTCCTTTATTAACTGGCGTGTCGCGGAAATCAATGTTATATAAATTGCTCAATACTTCTGCAATTGAAGCTTTAAATGCAACAACAGCAGCAAATACTATAGCTCTGATGAATGGAACAAATATTCTACGTGTTCATGATGTTAAAGAAGCAATGGAAGCTGTGAAAATTTATCAGCAAATTGGTTAATATTACATTAATGAGATTTTTATTACATTTACAAAAAAACACGATATGCTTGACTTTTTGGACTACTCATTTTTAGACATTCTTGATGTTGTCCTTGTTGCTTTATTTCTTTATTACATCTATAAACTGCTTCGTGGTACAGTTGCTATTAATATTTTTATCGGAATTGCCATCATTTTTATAATGTGGAAAATCACTCAGACGTTGGAAATGGAGATGTTGAGTGGAATATTAGGAACGTTAATTGGTGGTGGAGTTATAGCACTCATTGTTGTTTTTCAACAAGAAATTCGAAAATTTTTACTGATGCTGGGAACTACAAATTTTGCTTCAAAAAAGAGTTTTTTAAAACAAATCAAATTTTTAAAATCAGAAATAAACCTTGAGACAGATATTGATACAATTGTAAGTTCCTGTATTACTATGGGAAAATCGAGAACTGGAGCTTTATTAGTTTTTGAAAGAGACCAAAACTTGGATTTTATCACAAATACTGGAGATAAAATGAATGCTGAAGTAAATGGCCCTATTCTTGAAAGTATATTTTATAAAAACAGTCCATTGCATGATGGAGCGACAATTATCAAAGGAAATATCATTGTAGCAACACGAGTTATACTTCCTCTTTCCAATAAAGATATTCCTACAAGATTCGGATTACGTCATAGAGCTGCTGTAGGTATTACTGAAAAATCTGATGCTCTATGCTTGGTTGTTTCGGAAGAAACAGGGAAAATATCCTATATCAAAGACGGAGAGTTTGTACTTTATGAAAACGAATTTGGACTAGTGGAAACACTTAAAAGTGATTTAATGTAATGGATCAATTCGCTTCTTTCTTAAATTGCATTTCATGTAAATTACTATAATATCCTTTATTATCAAGTAATTCTTGATGCGTACCTTGCTCAACAATCAACCCTTTATCCATCACAATAATTTTGTCCGCTTTTTTAATAGTAGTTAATCTATGCGCAATGATAATTGACGTTTGATGTTGAGTAATCTTATCGGTAGCGTCTTGTATCAATTGCTCAGAATAAGAATCGATAGAAGATGTTGCTTCATCCAAAACCAAAATACTTGGATTACTAACATACGCTCTTAAAAAGGCTATCAATTGTCGTTGTCCTGATGATAACATAACGCCACGTTCTTTTACATTATAATCATATCCTTGTGGCAAACTCATAATAAATTCATGAATACCTATTTCTTTTGCAGCGATTTTCACTTGTTCCAACGAAATATCTTTATCCAAAATAATATTCTTGTATATCGTGTCTGAAAAAAGAAAAACATCTTGTAAAACTACTGCTACGTGTTTTCTTAAAGAGGGTAATGTGAATTGATTGATTTTATTATCATCAATAGAAATTGTTCCAGAGTCGATATCGTAAAAACGATTTAATAAATTGATAATAGTAGACTTTCCTGCTCCAGTTGATCCAACAATTGCAATCGTTTCTCCTGGATTTACATTAAATGAAACTCCTTTTAATACCTCTTCACCTTTTATATAACTAAAATGCACATCTTGAAATGAAATTTTTCCCTCAAGTTGCTCTACTTCCAAATTACCATTAGCATCAATATGACTTTCAGTATCCAATATTTCAAATACGCGATCACCTGCTACCATTCCCATTTGAAGAGTATTGAATTTATCTGCAATCTGACGTAAAGGTCTAAACAACATATTGGAATACATAATGAAAGCAATAATCTGACCAACTTCAGTTACAGAACCTTCTGCAATAACTTGCATTCCACCATACCATACTATCAACCCTATAGCTATTGAAGATAAAATCTCTGCAACAGGAAAAAATATGGAGTAATACCATACCGTTTTTATCCAAGCCTTTTTATGCTTTTTATTTATTTCGACAAAATTATTATATTCTGTTTTTTCACGATTGAACAATTGTACAATCTTCATTCCAGTAACTCTTTCTTGTACAAATCCATTTAAGTTTGCTGCCTGAAGTCGCACTTCTTTAAACGATGATTTCATAGCGATTTGAAAAATCTTAGTTGCATAAATTAAAATTGGTAACACACCAAATGCTATCAATGATAAGCGCCAGTTCATCCATAACATTGCTGCAATTACAGCAATCATTGTTAATAAATCACTGATTATCATGAATAAACCATTACTGAAAAAATTAGCAATTTGTTCGGTATCTGTAACAACTCTTGTGACTAACTTTCCAACAGAAGATTTATCAAAATAAGACATTTTAAAATTCAACATATGATTGTGAAGTTTCATTCGGATGTCTTTAATAATACTATAACCTAATTTATTGGCCAGAAAAATGAATAACAATCGAATTAAAGATTCACTAAGAAGTATCATAAATAACAATCCTACATAATTCAGTATTATATTGCTATCATTTAATGGAAACTTTACATCGATTACATATTGAATAATTTTGGGCTTTAAAACAGCAAGAACAGATAATATAATTGCTGAAAGTGTGGTAATGAAAAATGGCAAACGATACTTGCTTGCATACTGCATCAATCTCTTAAATATCTTTATGTCAAATGCTTTTCCTGTAGTACTACTCATTATTCATCATTGTTTTAGGGTATTCTATCCTTGTTAAAAACAATCCTCTTGCTGGAACTGAAAGTCCTGCCTCGCTTCTATTTCTACTTTCTATAATATAAGTCATATCATCAACACTATTCTTTCCCAATCCAATATTAATCAATGTCCCTACTATTGCTCTAACCATATTTCGTAAAAATCGGTCGGCTGTAATGTGAAAAACCAACATGTTGTCTTCTTGCTTCCATATTGCTTCTCTCACATCACAATTATAAGTATTTACATCAGTATTGGATTTTGAAAAACATTTAAAATCAGTATGATTCAATAATATATTTGCGGCCTCATTCATCTTCTTTACATCTAGTTTATAACGATACAATTGCCAAGTTGTTTCCAATAAAAATGGATTTCTTCCGAGAAATATTCTATACTCATAACTTCTACTAGTTGCATGAAATCGTGTATGTGCCTTCTCATTTACAGGAAAAATTTTATAAATCACAATATCATCTGGAAGAAAAGAATTTAACCTATCAATCAGATTTTTGATATCGATCTCCTTCTCATAATCAAAGTGCGCATACATTTGCGAAGCATGAACTCCTGCGTCTGTTCTTCCTGCTCCCATAATATTAATGGATTCTTTCAATAATTTAGAAAGACCATCATTGATTTTTTCTTGAACTGAAATTACATTTGGCTGTACTTGCCATCCGTGATAATTCGTTCCATTATATGAAAGTTCAATAAAATATCTCAACCTAAAATCCTATTTTTGTACACTACAAATATACGGTAGTATTTTAGATTACTTTTTTATCAAATGAAGAAAATTTTATTACTTTCCGACACACATAGTTATATTGATGATCAAATATTGAAATATGTAAAGCAAGCAGACGAAGTGTGGCATGCAGGAGATATTGGTGATTTAAAAGTAACAGATATAATTAAGGAACTAAAACCTTTACGAGCAGTTTACGGAAATATTGATGATGCAGTTGCACGAACAGAATTTCCTCTAGACAATCGGTTTACAATTGAAAAAGTGGATGTTTGGATGACACACATAGGTGGATATCCTAATAAGTACAATCTGAGAATACGAGAAGAAATAAAAGTGAATCCACCTAAAATATTTATCAGTGGACATTCCCATATCTTGAAAGTGCAATTTGACAAAAAATTAAATCTTCTACACTTAAATCCTGGTGCCGTTGGAAAACATGGTTTTCATAAAGTAAGAACCATGCTTCGATTTAAAATTGATGAAGCTGACATTAAAGAACTTGAAATTATCGAACTTGAAAAACGAGGTTAGTAATCTTCTGGAATAGGAATATTTATAAAAATACGAGTCCCTGTAGCTTTCGATGATTTAAGGTCAAATATCCCTTCCATCATTTTTATACGTGCTTCTATCTGAACAATTCCAAGACCTCCTTTATCATTTTTACGCATTTTTTCTATATCAAAACCATCTCCATCATCAAATATCCGTACTTGTAACTTTCCTTCTTTTTGTTCTAATAGTATCGTCGCTTTATCAGCATTACTATGCTTGATAATATTATTTACAAATTCCTCAACTATACTATGGATCTTAATTTCAAAATCTTGATTGTACCGTATTATATTTTTTGATTGTGTTTCAAATGTCAATTGAGAATTGGAATATTTCTCACATAAGTCTTCCATGGCATAACTCAATCCAAACTTCAATAAAACAGAAGATACCAATTTATGAGAAAGATCACGAATCTTATCGGCAGCTTCACTGATGATTGCTTGTGTTTTTATGATCTCTTGAGGAGTCTTGTCTTTCAAGTCAATTTTTGCCGCTTGTAAATGAAGATTGGCAGAAGAAAGCAATGCACTTACACTATTGTGTAATACTTCTGCAATATGCCGTCTCTCATCTTCTTTCCCGTCCAGCGTAGCATTTAATATTTTTATCTGTGATTCATTCTGAACCTGTTCTATTTTACGTTCTTGCAATAACTTTTCTTGATCGTGTTCTAATGTTAAATTCTTTCTTCTCAGTCGAAAAGTATTGTATAACAATCCAGAAAACCCAACTAGCAAAATGGTAGCCAATCCCAATACATACAACCAAAATTCTATTTGTTGGCGTTTGTTTTTTTCTATCTCTACAATTTTTTCTTTTTCTGCAACATTGTACTTTGCTTCGTACTCAGCATATTTTTCATTGGCACTTTCTACATTCAATTTATTTCCAAAATCCTGAGCTCTATTTAAAGTTTCATAAGCTTTCTGATATTGTTTTCTTCTTTTATAATTATCAGCAATATTATTTAATAATGTTAACTTTTGAAATTTAGAATTATAACCTTCTTTTTTATCAAGAATTTGTAATGCTCTTTCATAGTACTCCTTCGCTTTTATTAAATCCCCTTTATAAGTAGTTATCGCTCCAAGACCATTAAGTCCTTCTGCTATTTCAACAGAGTCTCCTAGTTCTTCACGAATCTCTAAAGCTTTCTTCCCATAAAATTCAGCAAGATCATATTCTTTATCATAAGCATAATATGCTAAAAGATTGTTATTAGCATAAACAAGTGATTCCTTTTTACTTTCATTTTTTGGAAATGTTGCAATCACATTTTTATAGTAATTCAAGGCACTATCTTTATGTACCTGCTGCATATTTTCTTCTAATTTAAGAGCAAGATACCTACTATTATAATAATATCTAAAATGAATATTTCCAATACCCAATAAACCTCTAGAGATATCCAACGAATCATTTCTATATTTACCACTAGACAATACCATTCTATAATATTCTAGTCCTTTCGGGAAATTTTTAATTTTAGAAAATTTACTACCTATTTCATAGGCATAATCAGCAATAAAAGGCGATGATTTATCTTCTTTAATTTTAGAAAGTCCATTTAATAATATTCCCAATGCTTTTTCATCTTCATTACGAGTTTGATATAACTTAGCAAGTGTTAAATCCACTTCTAGTTTAATAGAATCAATTTCATATTGAGGAATGGTCTTAATATAATTGATTAATGCCTCTGCGGAATCATATTGTTCATCCACAATTTTCTTATCAATGACCAGTAATAGAGAGTCGGTCTCAGAAATTACTTGAGAAAAAGAAATAGTAGCATTAAAAAATAATGCTACTATAAAAGTAAATTTAATAAGTATGAATTTATTATTCATTATAAGTTTTTATTCTTTAATAATAATTTTTGGTTCTGGTTCCGTGTCTTCATCATGGTCTTTTCCTAAGGATTCATGTTGAAAAAACTGTAGATTAAATTGAGATCCTGTGATTACATAATTTTTTTTAAATCTTTCATCTTTTTCTTCAGAGTCGTATTTCAAGTGTACTTGATTTACATCTCCTACCGCATTGAAAGTAACTTTTACTCCTTTGTCCACTTTAAACTTTATTCTGTAAGTTCCTTTTTTTTCATTTTTAATACTGTACGATTGTAACATTTTCCCCATGATAGTAGTAGTAATTTTTGGTTAGATTGAAATTAAATTAATTGGTTTTTATGAGCATATACAGCAAGACCTACAGCATTCTTAACTTTTAATTTTTTGATTAAGTTTTTTCTGTGGGTTTCTACAGTATTAATCGTAATAAAAAGTTGTTCGGAAATTTCACGAGTACTATACTCTTGAGCAATCATCGTTAGGATCTCCTTTTCTCTTTCAGTTAATGAACTAAAAAATGCGCCATCTTGATTGCCTATTTTACTTTGATCAACTCCAGAAAAAGATGTTACTATCTTATCTTGAATACTCTCACTAAAATATTGACCTCCATTGTACACAGTTTTTATTGCTTCCGCAATGTGCTCTCCTGCACATTTTTTAGCCAAAAAACCTTTTGCACCGATTTTCATTACCTCCTTTACAAGTTTAATATCATCATAGCTAGATAAAACTATCACCAAAGGTTGAAAATCTCTTTTTTTCAATCGCTGTAACACTTTGATACCATCAATTTTTGGCATGTTAATGTCGAGTATTAAAACATCCGTTTTATGAGTCTTAAACCATTCCAAAACTTCTTCTCCGTTTACAGAACAACCATCAACTTCAATATCACTCTCTGTTTTCAATACCGCTTTAATACCATCAATTAATATCTGGTGATCATCAGCAATATGAACTTTCATCTTTTTCAATTTTCCCAAGTCAAAGATATTTTATTAAACAATGTTAGTCAATCACGTAAACCGTGATTTTTAAATATCACGGAAAACCGTTAGACGGTTTTTTAAAAATTTAATACATGTTATGTAAATCTACAATAAAAAACCCATTCCTAAAAAGGAATGGGTTTTTCTCACTAAATATACTAAGATACTAGTTTTACCGTAATCTATCTACAGATTTTACGAGATCTTCATCTTTCTTTATTGCCTTATTCGCCATGACTTGCAGAATAATAGCAACAATAGGAAGTGCTGATCCAATACCTTTCTCCGAAACCATAGTTTCTCCAGATAAATTTAGAGATTGATATACGAGTAATCCCAATAAAATAAGGTTGGTCAAAATATTGAGTCGTCCTAAAACAAATTGCAATTGTCTATTCTTAAATTGAAAAATAGAACTCAATGATATTACTACAGATACAATAAATAATATAGGTATCATTTTCAACATCCAATCGTCACTAACCAATAAACTCTTGGCCATAATTGAATTCCCTTCAACATCCTTCCATAGGTTTACTATAAATATCAATCCTCCAGAAACAAGTGCTGAAATCAATAAATAAATGGATTGAATACGTTGAATCATTGTTTGTTTTTAATAACGATTACAAAAGTAAACTAATCTTTTATATCATAAAAATTTTAATATTCATTTTATTTTATATATTTGCTATCTACTTCATGTAGAGAGTTGCACATTAAATTGCAATTTAAAACAATCAATATACTTACTTACCATTCGAATAACTGATTATTATAAATCATTAACTATACATAATGTTTGAAATTTCACAACTCAAGGAGAAATCCCTTGTCGAGTTACAAAAGATTGCTAAAGAAATTGGGCTTCCAAAATTTAGTCAATTAAACAAATTAGACTTAGTCTATCAAATTTTAGATCATCAAGCTGCTAATCCAGTTAAAACATCTAAACCTGCACAGCATAAAGGTTCAGAAAAACCAAAGCGTGCACGCATATCCAAACCAAAAAGTAGCGGTTTAAAAGTTCCTTCTGAGAAAACAGAAGTAAAACAGGATACTAAAAAAAAACCTTCTCAGCCTAAAAAAGTTGTAAAAGAAACTTCTTCACAGCAAGAATTAAAACTTGAGGATAAAAAAGAAGAGGTAAAACCTAAACGAGTGGAGAAGAAACCTCAGCACAACCATCCTAAAAAAGAAGTTGTTTCTAAAGAGAAAAGTACTGAAACTGTTAAAACAGAGAATAAACAAACTAACAAACCAGATCATTCAAAAAATAAACCTCAACATAAAGATCAAAAATCTAAAAACAAGAGTGGGAATCGTTATAGAGATCCGGATTATGAGTTTGATGGAATTATTGAAAGTGAAGGAGTTCTAGAAATGATGCCAGACGGTTACGGTTTCTTACGTTCTTCAGATTACAATTACCTTTCTTCTCCTGATGATATTTATGTATCACAATCTCAAATTAAATTATTTGGATTGAAAACTGGAGATACAGTATTAGGAAATGTACGTCCACCAAAAGAAGGTGAAAAGTATTTTCCATTAATAAGGGTTTCTAAAATCAATGGATTAAATCCTCATGTTGTTCGTGATAGAGTTTCATTTGAACATTTAAAGCCATTATTTCCAGATGAAAAATTAAATTTAGAATTAAAAGGAAATAAATCTACACGTATAATAGATCTTTTTGCTCCTATTGGAAAAGGGCAACGTGGAATGATTGTTTCACAACCAAAAACTGGTAAAACTATTTTATTAAAAGATATTGCAAATGCAATTTCAACTAATCATCCTGAAGTTTATCAGATAATTTTATTAATTGATGAACGTCCTGAGGAAGTTACTGATATGCAACGTAATGTAAAAGGTGAAGTAGTTGCGTCAACATTTGACGAACCTGCTGATAAACATGTACGCGTTGCAAATATCGTTCTTGAAAAGGCTAAAAGACTTGTTGAATGCGGACACGATGTAGTTATCTTATTGGATTCTATTACACGTCTTGCTAGAGCGTATAATACCGTAGCTCCAGCGTCTGGAAAGATCTTATCTGGAGGTATTGACGCCAATGCTTTACACAAGCCAAAACGTTTCTTTGGAGCGGCTCGAAATATTGAAAATGGTGGTTCCTTATCTATTATTGCAACAGCATTGACAGATACTGGTTCGAAAATGGATGAAGTGATCTTTGAAGAATTTAAAGGTACTGGTAACATGGAATTACAATTGGATAGAAACATTGCTAATCGAAGAATTTATCCAGCAATTGATCTTGTAAAATCTAGTACGCGTAGAGATGATTTATTATTGGATGAGAAAACACTTCAGAGAATGTGGGTATTACGTAAATATCTTGCTGATATGAACCCTATAGAAGCGATGGAGTTCTTAAGCGACAGGGTTAAAACTACTCTTAACAACGACGAATTCTTAGCATCTATGAATCGATAAATCGATCATAAAAAATCTAACTTTTTAAAACTAAAAAGCGTTCAATAATAATTGGACGCTTTTTTATTACACAACTATTTTTGACTAAAAAAGATTTACAATCTCGTTCCCAAAATATACATAGGCAGTCACTAATACCAATTCTCCTATAAAAATTCCTAATATCATATTCTTAAATGGCATTTTTATAATTCCAGCAACATAACAGATCACATCTGTAGGAATAAAAGGAAAAAATGACCAAGCGATTACATAAAATATTGCTTTAGGGTGACTTAACATCTTTTTATATTTAGCCACTTTTTTAGGATATTTCCCTTCAAGAAAAATACTAAACCCCAATAAATCAGAAAAATAATACAACGCAGTTGAAGAGAATAATATTCCGATTATAGAGATGATTAAAACTATAAATAAGTTTTCAGGGAACAAGAATACCCCTACAAGTATAAATGGAGTGCTTGGTAATAAAAAGAAGCCTCTAATTAAGGAAATAATAGTATAAACGAGCATCATTTCACTCTTAAACTCTTTGATAAAATTTATTAAATATTCAGAAGTGAAGATAGAAGAATTTACGAAATACATAACTGCTAGTAGTACCAATATCAATACCCAAAAAATATATGCTGTCTTTTTAATAAAATGTGAATTCACTTAAAATAGTATTTATTAGTACCCTCAAGTATTGACGACAATAATCGAAAAATGTTACTATAAATACAATAAAAAAAGCGCTCGACATTGTCGAGCGCTTATACTATAAATAAATTTATTTTTAATAAAGCAGAGCTCTATTATCTGAAAGTTCATATGAAGACTTTAATGAGTTGTAAATAGAATTGCTTTTTAATTCAACTTTATCAGCAATTTTCTTACGAGCGATCTCATAGTTTGGTAATTCTACAACAGCTTGCTTTCCAGTTACATCAAATGCAAATACACCTTTTGATCCAGCCAACTTATTAACTAATTTTCCTTCGCTAGATCCCATCATTGCACCAATAATCATTGGCTCTGCACCTACACCTGAAAGTGTTGGACTTGCTAAAGAAACATTAGATGCTGTGCTTACACTTACACCATTATTAGATGCAATTTCTTCTAATGTATTTCCTTTCATTTTGGCTGAAATTAATTCAGCTTTTTTCATATTTATCAAAATAGGCTTTATCTTACTTACAACATTTGAAACTGGTGCTAATCCTTTTGGAGTTTTTCCGCTTAAAAGCGCTACAACATATCCGCTATCAACATCAAACCTCTTTACACTATTTAAGTCATTTTCTGAATTAAAAGCCCAATTCACAATCTGTCTTTGACTACCTGCAAGTCCAGGAACATTTTCATCCAATATTTTAACACCTATTGCTGGTACTACTGTATATGAACTCTCTTCAGACAGCACATCGATATCACCACCACTCACCAGATTAGCTGCGAAGGTTTCTGCATTTTGATAATAAAAATTTTCAGTTTCAACTGAAGGAAGTATTTGTCTAGATAATGTTACTAATTTAGCAGCGTTTTGATAATTTTTTTGATCTTCTATTTTTATAATTTGAAAACCAAATTTTGTTTCAACAACCTTTACTGTACCTTTTTTATTTTTAAACAAATATGAAGCAAAATCAGAATCAAAATTGGGACTGAAAGCTGCATCTTTAGAAACCCATCCTAGTTCTCCACCTTTTCCTTTACTACTATCTTCATTTATGATGTTGGCAATTTCAACAAATTTAGAAGAACTATATTTTACAAGTTTTAAAATACTATCTGCAGTTTTCTCAGCCTCTTCTTTTGTTTTAACAGAATTTGACCTTTGAGAGCCTCTATAACCAACTGTAATATAACTTGATTTTACAGAATCTGGAAGTTTCATAAAATCAACAACTTTAGAAATTTTATAAAATCCTCTCTCTTCGTAAGGTCCTACAACATCTCCAACTTTTCCGGAAAATACTGCTTCTGAAATAGTTTCTGGTAATTTATCTTTATAAATATAGTTATTATTTATAGGCAAGTCTGATTTAGCATCTTCCATAAACACTTCATAATCTGAAGCATTTCTTAATCCTTTTGTTCCGAATTTTTCATTATCATCAATATATGTAGTAAGAACGTTTTTCAAGTCTTCTTTATCTTTATCAGAAGCAACTACATTAAATTTTACTAGTTTTAAATCTCTCGACTCTTCAACCTTAAATTCGTTGGCATTATCCTTTATGTAAGTTTTATAATCAGCATTAGAAATTGTGATTAAACTATCTGCAATTGAAGCATAAGGAACGTACACATACTTGGCAGATACTTTTTCATTATTATATTTATACTCTCTATAACCTTCCTTTAAAGAAGCACCAAGTCCTGATTTTACAAGGCTATTCAATGCTTGAATTTCAAGGTTATCTTTAATATTAGCTTCTGTTCTTAACCAGTTGTTCCATACATTCGCTTCTTGTGAAGTTTTGGGAGCATTTAAAGCATCATCTTTAATATTGGCAATGTATTCTTTTACTTTTTCTTGATCGAAAAGTCCTCCTTCATTTTTAAATTCAGGTCCATTTGCAAAAAAAGGCATCGTAATAATTGCATTCCATACATCTTCAGCACCTACAACAATCCCTGCTTTTTCTAATTGATCTGCATAAATTTTTTCACCTACCATTTTATCCCAAGCATAATTCATCGCTTGTTGATTACTTGCTCTACCATATTGAGCCTTGTATTGCTCAACTTCCGCTGCAAAAGCTTCTCTATTTATTGTTTCTCCATTCACTTCACCTACTACATCTACTTTATTTGCCTGAAATAAATTCTGTAATGAAGATGGATCCAATACAAATGCTAATAAAGCCAAACCAATAATAAGAATCAAAAAAACTGAACGTTCTCTAATCTTTGATAAAATTGCCATATCTACTATTCTTTAAATTTTAGGGTGCGAAAATACGATATCCAATTGAATAATAAAAGTGATTTTTCCAATAAATAAATGGTTTAACAGTATAAAAATTAGACAAAAAAGTATATTGAAAAATTACTCTTCATCAGTAATTACCTTTAAATAAATCTCGTCAATCTTAGTTGAAGACGCTTTGGTTATAGTGAATTGAAAATTATCAATCTCTATAACTTCTTCTGGCAAAGGAATTTTTTCAGAATAATAAACTACCATTCCTCCTAGAGTTTCATATGCTTCATCCTCAGGTAAGTTAATGTTGTATGTTTCGTTGATATAATCAACTTCTATTCTTGCTGAAAATTCAAACTCTTTTTCGTTGATTTTATTTTCAAGAAGCAATTGTGAATCATGCTCATCTTCAATCTCTCCAAACAGTTCTTCTATAATATCCTCAACAGTAATCATTCCTGATGTACCTCCATATTCATCCAGTACAATTGCTATACTCTTCCTTTTTTTGGTCAAAATATTTAACACATCATTTATCATCATACTTTCTGGAATGAATTCTACAGGCATTAAAACTGAACGCAAACTTTTTGGTTTTTTAAACATATCAAAAGCATGAACATACCCTATAATTTCATCTAAAGAGTTTTTATAGATCATAATTTTTGAATATCCTGTTTCTATAAATAAATTCTTTGTGTTTGAAATTGTATCACCAATCGAAACTGCAAGTATTTCAGTACGCGGAACCATAACTTCTCGCGCTTTCACATTGTTAAATTCAAGTGCGTTTTGAAAGATTTGAATTTCAGAGTCAATTTCATCATTTTCATCATTTTTTTCCATTTCTTCTGTGATATAACTTTCTAATTCTGCTTTGCTAAACACTGATTGTTCTACATCAGACGATGTATTAAAAAATATTCGCAGAAAAAAATCTGAAATAACTGTAATAAAACCAGTTATTAAATGAAAAATAATATAAAATAAATAGGAAGGAATGGCGAATATCTTCATCGATTCATTCGCATATATTCTAAATATTGCTTTCGGCAAAAACTCTGCCGATACTAGAATCAATATTGTTGAAATAAGTGTCTGAATCAATAAAGTTCCAAATTCATTTACACTTTGTAATGGAAGAAAATTAAGAATAAATTTCCCCATAAAATAACTGTAAATTACTAATGAGATGTTATTCCCAACTAGCATTGTAGTAATGAATTTTGAGGGCTTATGTGTAAGTGTTTTTAAAATCTTAGCAATGACTCCTTCTTTATTTTTTTCAAGCTCAAGATGCATTTTATTGGCTGATACAAATGCAATTTCCATTCCCGAAAAAAAGGCTGACAGTATAATTGATATACATATTACAATAAGTTGTAATTCCATTTTATTTATCTTGCCTTAAACGTGCTTCTCTTTTAATTCTAAATCTTCTTTTGAAGAAGAACATAAAGATGGCTAGTGCTGTAAAAAATAATAAAACATAAGACCTTGTTCTATCTTGTGTCCAGTTTAAATACGATTCGTATGCAAAAACAACTGATATTATTAAATATCCAATTTCGAAAATTCTTCCAATTTTATTCATAATTAATCTTTTTCTGATATATAAAAAACTCCTCTATTATTCTTAACCATATATTTTGTTAAATCTTCACTTGCGTCTAAACCTATTCCATAGATTGTATCAGTAGCTGTATATAGCGTAAATGGTTTTTCAGTATAAAAATATTTTGTTTTTTGATCCCAATATAATTGTTCGGTCTTCAGTTTTTTATATTCGCCATAATTGATAATTGTAACGTTTCCAATTATTTCAGCTATTCCAGTTTTGGTATAATTAATTGCGTAATTTCCTGTAATCATCAAGGAATCATTGTCCTTATCAATAGTAACGATTTTTAACCCTTCTGGAAATTCATCATAGGGATGATTTTTTCTATTTGAAAAATCAAGTCGTAATGGTGTTGAAACCTTCATATCAACTCTTCCGGAATTGGTATGAATATTATAAATATTTTCTGCAATTCCTATAGGTTTATTCTTTTCGGCAAGAAAATCTCTGACTTCTTTAATATCATTGGTACAAGAAAAAAACATTGCCATCGAAAGTACGATAGCAATGTTTCTCACTGTGTATTTTAATGATTTAGTCATTTTACAAATGTACTAAATATTTAATCATATATTATCTCAAAGTAACTGTAACTGTCTCTCCAATCCAACATCCTACTCTGAATGATTCTCCTGACTTTACACCTTTAGCAAATGCCATTGAAGTTGTTGGGATATTACCAGAATAACTATTAATATACTTTTGTGCTCTGGAAGCAATACTTGGGTCAACTCTTGCCGCTTTTCTTGCTTTATTCAATGCTGCTACATAAACCATTCTCTTTGAAAATTCATCGTTACCACAACTATTGGCACTTGAAGCATACATTGAGGCTATCAATAAATATGCTTTTCCTAAACTTGGATTGTAAGTCAATGCTTGATTAGCATATTTTCTAGCCTCTCCCTTTTGTCCTTTTGAAGAAAAATCCTGTGCAATATTCAATAAGAATTTTGCTTTTTTGATAGGATCAGTCTCTAAATCAAATGCCTTTTTACGCATATCCAATGCCTCTGAGGTTTTTCCTTGCTTTTCTAATATTCCTGCAACAAATATGTATGCATCTGCTGAAGGCGATGAAGAAGCATAACTTTTAGCTAATTGCTCATATAAAGGATCATTTGTACATCCTTTATGAAACATTCTTGACACAGCTCTTTTCAACCATTGTGCATTTGTTTTGTTTGCTTCAAAATCTCTTCTATAAATAGGAACCAACCTTTCACAAGTCAATAATTCTTCAACTTTTTGATCTAAACCTCCACTTATTATTCCAATATTTGTTAAAACTGCTTCAGCAATTCTTTTGGATTTAGCTTCTTTTTTACCAAGAACAGTTCCTGCATTTTCCTTAGCTAATAATTTACTTAGTTTTTGTTGATACTTTCCAGATTTATCTTCAAGCGCATCATTAATATCATCATATGTGTCCAATATTTTCTGAACATTAGAATTTTTATTGTTCTCTAATACTACATCAAAGTATAAATATATATTTTTTGCAGACATTCCAGATGGATCTGCTTTATATCCTTTTTCAAGATAGTGAAAACATGATTCTTCAGTCCCTCCATTTTCAACACAGAAACTAAACCAATCGCTATAAACTTTTCCTAAACCTTTTGGAAAATGCTTAATTCTTGCTTCGTTAATTTTATTTTGTAGAACTATTGCACCTGCTTTATCACCAGTAGCAACCATATTATCTGTAATTTTACTACCCATTTTGTATATGTTCACAGATAGTGTAGGACAATTGGTCATTAATTTCTCCAATCTTTTAGATGCTTCAGTAAAGTTCTTTCCTTGTACATCCCCTTTAAATAAGTTGTATTCAACTGTACATTCTTGTTGATCAAGTTGTGCATTTACATTAACTGTAGTAGTTAGTAAAAATAATCCTGCTATTATGTAGGTAATTTTTTTCATTGTGTTCATTTTTATATTAGTTAATTTCTCTTTTCCTAAACCATTTGTTACTTAATGTTAAGCCCAAACGGAAATTAAAATATTCCTCTTCAATCAATCCATTATCCGTAGTTCCTCTTTTTCCAAATTCAAATCCAAGGTTCAATCTTGATACTTGACTGCCGAGTGGTAACCCTACTCCAAAAGATATGCCAAAGTCATCAATCGGAGTAAAATTGGTTCCATTTCCAATACCGTCAACCATCAATCCTGTTTCTTCAAATCTGAATCCTGCCCTATAAACAACTCTATCCCAGTAACTTGATATTGAATTGTGTTTAGGCAAATAAAATCCTCCAATCGCAAGTGTACTTGACTTTCCATACTCCAATCTTGGATTTCTATTCGATAAATTTCCACCAAGTTCTATAGAGTTTTGAAATACATAGTCTATACTCGCTGCCCACTTTTTTGGATCTGAAAGACTCATTCCAATACTAGTTTTTAAAGGCTTTATTAAAGTTCCTTTACTTGCATTATTAATAATTGTATCTTTAGAACTACCATCTATTCCAGAAATAGAAAATAAAAATTCATTTCCTTCTGAGTCCAATTCACTTTCTAAAGCTAGCGTTGTTCCCAAATTCAAAAATAAATTTTCTTTTAATTTGGTTTCGTAAATAACTCCCGCTTTTAAACTTCCTCCTTTTATCTTTGCATCAGTTTCATACCTAGTTCCTAGAGTAACATCTCTATTGATGGTTGAAATACTATTGGTAATATTTCCAAAAACATATTCACCTTCTAGACCTAAACTTAAATTCTTAGCAATCTTATAACCAAACCCAAAAAAAACTCTATTGGTTCCTCCATCTCCATCAAAACTCGAAGATTCAATATTCTCTCCTTCACTATCTTGTATCGTATTGATTAATGAATATCCTACTGTTGTGTTTGGTTGTAAACCAAAAGCAAAACCTCCTTTTTCACCAATTGGAATTCCAATGGCTATATATGATAAATATGCATTTGAAGCTTTCACGCTCTCATTACCTTCATTAATATTAAACCCTCTATTCTCTCCTGCAATTGTATAAGTGGTTAAAAATAAAGATGCAAAAGATGCTGGATTAGAAAAATTCATATCATTGGGATTGGTATTAGCAATTCCAACTCCACCCATGCTTGACTCTTCAACAGTTTTAGAAGATATTCCATCTCCTATACCTAAAACTGAATATGGAGATGAATTTGTTTTTTGTGCAAAAATACTTCCAGTGATTACAAGTAAAACTACTATTGATAAATTCTTAATCATTCGCTAAATTATAATTCAAAATGTTATTTAACCCTTCTAATAGAAAATTCGGATTGGCAAATATGCCATTTTTTAATCGTTTCGCCAAGAAATTAGTATCTCCTCCTGTTAAAACAACTGTTAATTCTTTATTTTCTTCTTTATATCTTTCAATAATCCCTTCAATTTCTGATAAAATTCCATTAACAATTCCAGAATGTATCGATTCTTCAGTGGAATCTCCAATTAAATGTTTAGGATAAGAAACATCCAATAATGGTAATTTATCTGTAAAAGCATATAATGATTTATACCTCATTTCAATTCCTGGCGCTATAGCTCCACCAAAATAAACTCCATCTTGATTAATAAAATCATATGTAATGCATGATCCTGCATCAATAACCAAAACGTCTTTATTCGCATATTGAAAAACGGATGCCGCAGCAAGTGCTATTCTATCAACTCCCAATGTTGTAGGACTAGCATATTCATTTTTAAAAGGAAGATTTGATTGGTAACTTAGTTTCAAAAGAGGAAAGAATTTTTCAATTTTATTCAATTGATTTTCGGAAATTGAAGCGACAGAAGATATAATACCATTTGTAATTTTATGTCTTTCAACAATATTATTAATTTCTTTCACAATCTTTTCCTTGAAAAACTGATGTGACTCAATGATGCTATCACCCTTAAAAAGAGCAACTTTCACGCGTGTATTTCCAACATCAATAATTAAATTCATTCAGAATAAAAAATAAAGTGTAAAAATACGAATGATTTTTTAGTTTTTGTTTTGATAAGAATAAAAAATACTTTTATATTTGCACCCGCAATAAGGCAATGGTGCCTTAGCTCAGTTGGTAGAGCAAAGGACTGAAAATCCTTGTGTCCCTGGTTCGATTCCTGGAGGCACCACAAAAAAACCCGAACTTATGTTCGGGTTTTTTGTTTTTTCAATATAAACTATTTAAATCATATTCAAGTTGATTACTTCTTGATTGGTAAGTGGTCTATGATGCCCTCTTGGTAGATTTTTCTTCGTCAATCCTGCAAAAATTACTCGATCCAACTTTACAACTGTATAGCCAAAATGTTCAAATATCTTTCGTACAATTCTATTCCTCCCTGAATGTATTTCTATTCCTATTTCGGTTTTCGGCTGACCATCTACATAAGATATCGCATCTACAAATACCATTTTTCCTTCCAAAACAAAATTTTGTGAAATTGTCTGTAAATCTTTTATTGTTAATTTTTTATCAAGAGAAGCATGGTAGAGTTTTTTCACATTATGCTTAGGATGAGTTAATTTTTTAGCCAACTCACCATCATTAGTAAACAATAATAATCCAGTTGTATTTCTATCTAATCTTCCTACTGGATAAATACGTTCAGTAGTCGCATTACTGACCAATTCCATTACAGTACGACGTCCTCGTTCATCATCCATAGTAGTAATAAAATTCTTTGGTTTATTCAATAACACATAACGCTTCGTTTCAGGAGTAATTGATTGTCCGTCAAACCTAACTATATCACCTACTTGTACTTTATATCCCATCTCTGTAACAATCTTTCCATTGACTGTAGCATTACCTGCGGCAATATATACATCTGCTTCTCGTCTAGAACATATACCTGAATTGGAAATATATTTATTAAGACGTATTCCATCTGCTACATTCTCTTTCTTAGGAGTTGCTGGTGGTTTTACTTTAAAAGTTTTTATGCTTTGAGGATTAACACGAAAATTTTTAGTTTTCATATTTGGATAATCCTTCTTTTTGGAAGTTGATTTATTCTCTTTTTTAGCGTGTCGTCCTCGCGACGAGTTTTGTTTTGCTGCCATTATTAATATTTTTTGGCAAAGATACTGCTAATTATGAATTAAAAATTAGGAATTTAAAAAATTTACTGATAATCACAGATATAACTACCATAACCGCAGGAAATATTATTATACTTCATATTATCAATGTAAAGTATTTGGCACAAAATACAGATCGACAACCTCCTATTGACCACTTACAACTCAGATATCCTATGTCAGGAAAACAATTTCAACTTACTTTGAAACTTAATCAGATGATTTTATTAATAATCAATGATTTATCTATCAAAATAATACTCAATATTCC
This sequence comes from uncultured Flavobacteriaceae bacterium, assembly GCA_905479835.1. Lineage (GTDB taxonomy): Bacteria > Bacteroidota > Bacteroidia > Flavobacteriales > Flavobacteriaceae > Urechidicola. The sequence continues at coordinate 44,796 of CAJQNZ010000029.1, read as the reverse complement.
TGCAAAAATTAAAAATTTGAGAAGATTATGTAATATGATATATTGAGGCTTGGCATTAGATTTCCATAAAATGGAAACGAAAATAAGTAACGCTATTATAGAAAAAGCGAAATAAAAATTCATCAAGCCAATTTCAGGGTAAGTCCATAGAATATATACCGGAACAATTAAAAGAAATGACAACAAAGAAATTACTTTCTTAGTCAATCTTTCACCATATTGAATTGGAATCGTTTTTGAATTTGTCAAAATATCTCCATCCATATTTTCAAGATTCTTCACCAACTGACGAATAACTAATAATAAAAATAAGAAAATGGCGTGAACAAAAATCACCTTTGAAAAATTTTTGAAATAAACAAAAACGGCAAAAAATGGTAAAATTGTTACTATTGATACAGAAATGATTCCTATAAATGGGTACTTCTTAAGTTTATGGGAATAAAACCAAATTAAAAATATATAGCCTGAAAAAAAAAGTAGTGCTTTCCAAGAAACTAAATAACCCAAAAATGCTCCGACAAAATTGAAAGTAAAGTAAACACTCAACTTTGTCTTCTGGCTTACTAGGTTATCAATTTTAGATTTAACAGGGCGATTGATCTTATCTTTATCTTCATCATAAAAATTATTGATGATATATCCTGCCGCAACCACACTAACAGTTGCAAGAATTATACAAAATAAATTGAAATCCAAAAGTACTAGTCTTAAAGATTTATTGGGTGAAAAAATGAAAATAGATGCTAGGTATTGAGCAATAACAAGAACTATAATGTTGTACCCTCTTACTACTGAGAATAGGCTCAGAGATTTATAGAGATAATTTGAAGTGTTTTCTTTCATCGATCTGAATCCTAAAATTAAATCTTGGAATTCAAATTAAAACCTATAAACCAATTCTAATTTGTAGTTTTCAAGTAGTTTTTTCGCTTTTTCATAATCTTCAGTAAATCCAAGAATATAACCTCCTCCTCCTGAACCACATAACTTAAGATAATAAGCGTTGGTATCAATTCCTTGTTGCCATAACTTATGAAATGCCTTTGGAATCATTGGTTTGAAATTGGATAAAACAACTTTGGACAACTGTTTTACATTTCCGAAAAGAGATTTTACATTTCCATGTAAAAAATCATCTATACAAGCATCTGTATAACGGGCAAAATCTTCATTTAACATTCTCCTGAAACCTTCATTCTTCATCTTATTCATAAAGATATTGACCATTGGCGCTGTTTCTCCTATTATCTCAGAATCCAATAAAAATACGGCTCCTTTCCCTTCTTGTTGAGAAGGAATTCCAGTTGGTTCAACATTATCTTTAGAATTGATTAATATCGGCAAACTCAAATAGGAATTCAACGGGTCTAATCCTGAACTTTTCCCATGAAAAAAAGACTCCATCAAAGAAAAAATTTCTTTTAACTTCAATAACTTTTCACTTGTTAAATTTTCTAAAACCGTAATCTTATCATTTGCATATTTATCATAAATAGAAGCAACAAGTGCTCCAGAACTCCCTACACCATATCCTTGAGGGATACTTGAATCGAAGTACATTCCATTTTCGATATCTTGCTTAAATTCGTCCAATCGAAATTCAACTAGATCTGTTTTTAACTCAGATATATATTGATATAATCCATTCAAGTTTTTGTTTGATTTTTTTGCAGTTTCAGTTAAAACTTCAGATGTTTTTAAAGCTCCTTTATAAGAATTATATGGTATTGCTAATCCTTTCGAATCTTTAATAATTCCATATTCTCCAAATAGTAAGATTTTAGCATAAAACAATGGACCTTTCATAGTATTTAATTGATAATGAAAATTTAATAATGAAAAATGACTGCAAAATTTATTTCTCTGCTGATTTTACAATACTAACTAAAATTTTTAATATTTCTTCTGATGTTAATCTTAATTTATTAGTTTGGCTCCTTTTCCAACTCTATCACAAATATAATGATTATTTTGGCAATATTGAATTAATTCACTGACAACAAAATCATTGACTTGATCTTTCTCATTTTCTGGATATAACAAATGAACATTTGCTCCAGCATCCAACGTAAAACATAAGTTTAAATTGGTTTCTTTTCTGAATTCCCATATCTTATTAATGATTTTCAGTGTATTGGGCTTCATTAGAATAAAATAAGGGTTGGACGTCATCATCATTGCATGCAAGGTCAATGCTTCGCTTTCAACCAAATTGGTAAATGCCTTTAAATCTCCTGATTTTAAAATTTCTTTTACTGCAACAATATTTTCTTCAGCTTGATTAAAACGCTCTTGCGCATATGGATGGTTATACATTAACTGATGACCAACAGTACTACTCACTTGCTTTTCACCTTCATCTACCAATAAAATTGTATCATGAAAATTCTTGAAATTGGAATGAACTTCGTCAGAAAATTCAACTCCATATAAATCAGAACTATCATTTATTTCTTTATGATTTCCCCATACCACAATACTACCTTTTATACTTCTACAAGCAGATCCAGAACCCAACCGTGCAAGAAAAGATGCTTTTTTATAAAAATAATCATCTGTCATTTTACTTCGAGTCACTTCGGCTCCACTCAGCGAACGCTGATCAATAAGTAGGGCTTTTTCTAAACTCATAACACACAATGCCAATGCACTCATTCCACTTGCAGAGGAAGCAATCCCACTACTATGTGGAAAAGAATTTCTTGAATTTATAACAAAATCATATTCACTCAAGAACGGACAATACTTTTCAATGCGTTGAAAAAATGTGGCAATCTTAGGTTTGAAATCCTCTTTCTTTTTTCCTTCAAAATAAATTTCAAAGTCTCCTTTTTCGTTTTTCTTTTTGACAAACTTAAGGGTTGTCATCGTAAAACAAGCATCAAGAGTAAAACTGATTGAAGTGTTTTCAGGAATCTGAGATTCCTTTTTTCCCCAATATTTTACAAGCGCAATGTTACTTGGCGTTTTCCAGGTAAATTCTCCACTAGAAAGTTGTGATGAATTTGAAATAGTTGAAATAAAATCTCTTTCGGTCAAATCGTAAATTTTGGTCAAAGATAATTTTTTTCATTAAACATTTTCCAATCTGTGAAGCACTTCTTTTTTATAACTTCTACTTATGGGAATCGCCTTACTATTTACTTCGATATACTCATTGGTAAACGACTCAATCTTATCAAACGAAATAATGTAGGATCGATGAACTCTTATAAAAGATTCTATTGGGAGTTTTTCTTCAATATTTGAGATGGTCTCTCTTGTAGTTATAGTTTTATCTTTTAAATGAATCTTTATATAATCACTGAAACTCTCAATATAATTAATCTCTTGAAAATTAACTTTTATCATTTTTCGGTCTGAGCGTACAAATAAAAATTTGCTCTTAGAAACAATTTTATCTTCTGAAGATATCTCTATTTTTTTATTCTCATTCACATACTTATTGACTGCTTGCACCATTCTTTCATAAGAAATAGGTTTTAAAAGATAGTCAACTGCCTGCAAGTCAAATCCATCAATTGCATATTCACGATAAGCAGTCGTAAAAATAATCTTGATATTTTTATTAATCGTTTTGGCAAATGAAAGCCCCGAAATTTCAGGCATATTAATGTCTAGAAATACCAAATCTACATCATGAGTATTTATCGCACTGAAAGCTTCCGTAACATTTTTATAGGAACCTAGGATATTGATTGATTCAATTTTCTTCAAATGAATTTCAAGAATTTCTCTTGCCATTGACTCATCATCAACTATAATACAATGTACCATTTGCCTTATTTAGTAGGTGTTAAATTCTTAATTTTCAATCTGACCTCGTACCAGTTATGTTCTCTTTTTATATTCAAACTGTAATTATCTTTAAACAATATATTCAATCTTTTTTTAATATTATCAAGCCCTATTCCATTTTTTGTTTTTTCTTGAGAATTCTCTTTTACACTATTTTTCAAATTAAAATCAATGCCTTTTCCATCCGTTTTTAATTCTAATTCTATTCTTAAAAAACCATCAATTAAATTTCCATGCTTGAATGCATTTTCAACAAAAGGGATCAAAAGCATTGGTGCGATATTAATTTCAGAACTTATTTCATCTGATATAAAATCAACCTTTAAAGAATCTTGAAAACGAATTTTTTCTAAATCAATATACTCCTTAATATGAGAAACCTCTTCATGAAGACCTACAGAAGGTTTATTGACTTGGTATAAAATATAGTCCAGTAAATTCGATAATTTTAAAATAATCTGAGGCGTGTCTTTTGATTGTTTTAAGGCAAATCCATAGATTGTATTTAATGTGTTAAACAGAAAATGAGGATGAATTTGCTTCTTTAAATACTGCAATTCTTGATCTTTAATTTGAAGTTGAGTTTCCAGCAGTTTATTTTGCAGTTCATTACTATACGACTGAGTTTTAAAATTATGTCCTATAAGACTTATCAAACTTCCCATGAAAACAATCAAATAAACTAATATTAAAATAAATACATAATTGCGACTCATCGGAGGCATTGTTTTCAATTCAAAATTGGAGAGAAAAACATAACTCGCAAAAATTGCCATTAGAATTAAATAGGTAGAAAAAACAAATGTATAAAAACTGTATAGTGTAAAGGTTTTATATTTTTTAACCAATAAATATCTTGGGATTAAAAAGTACACTACAAAATAAGTAGTAACCATAGTAATCGGCAATAACATGCTAGAAAACCAAGTGATATAATTGGAATTATTGGAATTATAACTGAAAAAATATACATAAAAGAACCATACTCCTATCCAAAACAAGGAGTGCAACAACACATATTTAAACTTAAAAGATTGCAACCAATTCATAGTTCAAAGATGCTGAATTTATTTTATTCTACACATTTCTATAGACCAATAACCATTTTTTGATTGGTTTTAACAAAAACATACCACATTTTCACTACATAACATAATCTTGTTATTTAACCTCTTAAAGCATCCATTCATCGCATTCATTAAAATTCATCTAACATTCTTATTACTTTTGAATCTATAATTTAAAACCTAAAAATATGTTGTTAATTGTAAATTTACTCAATGAAGGTGGCGCATTCTTTATGTATCCACTTCTTTTTATTTTAATCTTAGTTAGTATTCTCATCATTAAAGCTTTTATACAAAAAGAAAGCAAAGAGAAAACAATCAGTTTGTTAAAATCCATAACATTATTTGCACTTGTATGGGGATTTCTTGGCCATATTATTGGTATGATTGGAGCATTTGATGCTATAGAAAGTTCTGACGAAATTACAAGTGCAACATTTGCCGCTGGACTTAAAATAAGTCTCTTAACTCCAGTTTTTGGCTCTGTAGTTTTCTTAGTTGGAAGACTTGGTATTATTATTTTAACTTGGGTAACACCTTCAAATAAATAATAAATGACAAAAATATATATCATCGTAATTGCGTTTCTGATTTCAACCTTTTCAGTAACATCACAACAAGTAAAAAATAAAAAAATTGATAGTTTATTAACTTCATTGGAAATTAATAATACTGTCATGGGAACGCTATTTATTACTAAAAATAATAAAGAAGTTTATTCTAGAAGTATTGGATATAGTAGTGTTGAAGATGAAATAAAAGCATCTGAAAAAACGAAGTACAGAATTGGCTCAATCACCAAAGTATACACAGCCACTATGATATTTCAACTGGTGGATCAAGGTAAATTAAGTTTAGACCAACATCTTTCTGATTTCTTTCCAAATATTCAGAATGCGAATAAAATCACTATTGGCAATTTATTAAATCATAGAAGTGGAATTTACAATCTTACCAGAAGCAATGATTTTAATCCCTATGAAATGCAACTTAAAAGAGAAATGCTTGCTAAAATTGAAAAGTTTGAACCAGATAATGACCCAGATTTTAAAACTGAATATAGTAATACCAATTTTATTTTATTGGGATATATTTTAGAAGAAATATACAGTCAATCTTATTCAAAAATTTTAAAAAATAAAATTTCCGATTCTCTAAATTTAAGCAATACTTATTACGGTGATTTCATAAATGTTGAAAATAATGAAGCATTATCTTATACTTTCAATGAAAAATGGGAGAAATCGAATGAAACTCATATGAGTTTACCTCACGGTGCTGGTGCAATTGTTTCTACTCCAGAAGAAGTTACCACTTTTATGAACGCTCTTATGGAAGGAAAATTAATATCTGAAAAAAGTCTGGATCAATTGAAAGTTATCACAGATGGAATTGGATATGGAATCGCCCAATTCACTATATATGATAGAATTATATATGGACACAATGGAGGAATAGATGGTTTTACATCTTTATTAATCCATGAGCCAAAAGAGAAAATTACAGTTGCTTTTACATGTAATGGAAGCCAATTAGGTCTTCGCAATATTGTTATCGATGGACTTGAAAGTTTTATGGAAATCCCATTTGAAAAAATAAAAACAATGAAGGTATCTGAAGATTATTTAAACAAGTATGTAGGTCTTTATACTAGTGAAAAAGCGCCATTTACACTTACCTTTTATGTTAAAGATAATAATCTATTTGGAGGGCCTACTGGAAATCATCACAATCAATTAGCACCTTCTAAAGAGAACCAATTCCTATTGGAAAGTGATGGAGCAATTATTAATTTTACACCTGAAAATGATGGGTTATTACTGTCAATTAACGGAATGGAATTGATATTCTCTAAAAAACAGTAAATCAATTTTAGTTTTATATTTTTGTCTAAATAAAAAACATGAATAGAAAACTAAAATTAATTTGGGATTTTAAAGGCAGCGTTTCATTAAAAACTGCACAACATCATTGTGTGCATTTAAAAGAATATGCTGCTATAGAAAAATTACATTTCTACGAAATCAATCATGTTGAAATTTCAGACATGCATAGTATTGCATTCATTACTGTTGATGAAGTAGATATGAAACCTGTTCGTGACGCATTGAAACCGCATCGAGGAGAATTAGGTTAGTTAATTTTCAAGAAAAACCATCTGAGTTTCATCTACACTCATAATCTTTTTGATAGTAACACTATCTATTGGTATATATTGAGCATTCTCTAAAAGTTGAATAATAAATTGTCTTATCTCTTTTAAAGATGGTTTCTCACCCTGAACCACATTCTCTTTAAAAATAGAAATTCCTATAGAATTGTTATGCGTATCCATTTTAGTAATAGCCTCTGAGTTTTCGCCACATTTTTCATTGGCTTCTCCGACAACAATAGCATACGCAACTCTATTTTCAATGGACGAAGAACCAAAATGTCTTGCCAATAATGCGCTCCATAATACATGGCGATATGCATCCCGTTTCGTATTACTATATTTTAAATCTGGAAATTGTTTTTTAGAAAATTTTCTTGCTTTTAATGAAGCCTTATAAAACCCAACTTTTGATTTAAGAATTGAAAACGCTCCATGACCTTTAAAAGCTCCTGAATTTTTAATACACTCATATCTTGAAGCATCAGATTTCGTAACATATTCACCTGATGAGCAAGAAATTATTAAGAGTAACCAACTAATATATAAAATACTACTCTTCATCATAAATCATTTTTCCGCCATAGCATTACCTGCAATGAATCCTCCTGTCCATGCATTCTGAAAATTAAATCCTCCAGTAACGGCATCAATATCTATTACTTCTCCAGCGAAAAATAAGTTTTTATGAAGTTTGCTTTCAAATCTTTTGAAGTTAATTTCTTTGAGGTTGACACCTCCAGAAGTGACAAATTCATCTTTAAAAACGCTTTTCCCATTCGCTTTAAAAACACCTTTGGTCAATTCTTTGGATATAACATCCAATTGAGTTTTGGTAAGGTCAATCCATCGATACGTGTTTTCTACTCCACAAAATAATACCAATCGCTCCCACAATCTTTTAGGGATTACTGGAAAGGGAGATCTTAATGCTATCTGTTTTTTTCCAAGTTCGGATTGAAATGATTTTAATTGATTCAATACATTTTCAGTAGATTTTGACAACCAATTTATCTCTATATCAAACACATATTTCTTATCTGCCAATATTCTCGCTCCAAAAGCCGACATTTTTAATATCGCTGGACCGCTCATTCCCCAATGAGTGATTAATAAAGGCCCTGAACCTTCTAGTCTCGTATTTGAAACTTTCACTGTTGCATTTGGAACAGAAATTCCAAGTAAATCTTTTATTCTAGGATCTTTAATATTAAAAGTAAACAATGACGGAACTGGCGGAACAATTGTATGTTCTAGCGTTTCTGCCAATGCCCATATTTTAGGATTGGATCCAGCTGCTATGAGTAATTTATCAGCCGTAATTGTTTGTGTATTTGTTTTTATTTCAAATGTGTTATTTGAAGAAATTACAGATTGCACGTTTTGTTCAAGCCATACTTTTACTCCAGCATTTTCTGCACTATGAGTTAAGCAATCTATAATCGTTTGAGAAGAATTAGACTCTGGAAATACACGATTGTCATCTTCTATTTTTAAAGGAACATTTCTATTGTCAAACCATTCCATGGTATCGCCAGTCATAAACTGATGAAAAGGTCCTAACAACTCTTTTTTTCCACGAGGATAAAACTCCACCAATTCTCTTGGAGTGAAACATGCATGTGTAACATTACATCTTCCTCCTCCTGAAATCTTCACTTTATGCAACGTTTTCTTACTCTTTTCAAGAATGATGACTTCGTTCACAGGATTTGCTTCTGCACTAGTAATTGCTGCAAAAAATCCTGCTGCTCCTCCTCCTATAATTACTATTTTACTCATAAAATCATTTCATTATAAGGAATCACAATTTCAAATCCTTTGTCTTTAAAATAAATTGGAGTTTCTTGGTTTCCTGTCGCTAAAATAAAATCTCCTCCCCAAGCACCCAAACTTTTGGTTTGTCCAAAATAATCTTTAAACACCAATTCTTGAATCGGCTTGTTCTCAATAATTTTAGAAATTATCTGTTCGTGTTCCTTCAGCATTCTTTCAAATTCTGGCAACCTATCACAACCTATCATTTCATGAGTGATCATTGAAATATCATGAATCACATTTTTTTTATCTTTATTAAATTCTCTATACTTTTTTATTCCCGACCTACTATTCTGCTTTACATTTAAGTGTACAAAAAACAATTGGTCAGAAAAATTAGGATTAAATTCAATTGGTTTTACAATTGGTTTTTGATCTTTTAACTGATATAAAATAGCGATATCATTCTGAGCACAAGCGATGTCGTATCCACTACCACCAAAAGAATTATTTAACAATTGAAAAGCATCAACTTCTGCCCAACTTGCAATATTATTTATCAATGTTGAAGAAGTTCCTAATCCCCAATTACGATGAAAATCTAAGTTTGTTTTAATATGATATCCAAATGTGTCATTTAGAAAATTAGGATTCATTGATTTGGCTTCCAATAGTATTTTTTGGAGTGTTGTTGCTAGTGTTTCTTTCGAATTATCAGTTTCGGAATTAAAAGTCTCTGAAACTATTCGAAGATCTGACATTCGGAATTCGGCTTGAAACCAACAATTACCTGATGCATCATAACTTTCCCATATCAAACTAGATTCTTTTAATTGACCTACAATCAAATCTTGTCCATATCTAGTAGGAACAGCAAGAGAAATTGCACCATCAAGCACAATATATTCACCTGTTAATAATAATTTTCCGTTAGAGTAATATCTATTCAAATCTAGTATTTATGTCAGGTCGAGCGCAGTCGATACCTTTTTTTCAAACCTCTCGAAAACTGCGTTTCTATCTTCAAAATAAATTTCTTTATTTTCAATAATACTCGAGAAGACAATATTATTTTCTTAACCTTTCAAATTCGTCTACAACAGCGCTATGCGAAACCTGCTTGTCAGTAAAATGCTCTAACAAATAGTCTCTTTCTTTTTCTGTTGCTCCTAACTGCTTAATGATATTGGACAAGTGCATTTTCATATGTCCTTGTTGAATTCCTGTCGTTGTCAATGCCCTCAATGCAGCAAAATTTTGTGCCAATCCTGCAACTGCAACTATTTTCATTAGTTCTTCAGCAGAAGGGTTTTGAAGCATTTGAAGAGAAAGTTTTGATAAAGGATGTAAAGCAGTCAATCCACCAACAGTTCCTAACGCTAATGGAATTTCAATCCAAAATTTAAATATTCCATCTTTCACTTCACAATTGGTGAGACTTTTATATTTTCCACTTCTGGAAGCATATGCGTGTGCTCCAGCCTCAACGGCTCTAAAATCATTTCCAGTAGCAATTACAACTGCATCAATACCATTCATAATTCCTTTATTATGAGTTACTGCTCTATGAGGTTCTACATTAGCAATAGCAACAGCTTGCATGAATTTTTTGGCAAATAATCCAGAATTTGATTCACCTAAATCTTGAACCTTACAACTTACTTCTGCTCTCACGATACAATCTGGAAGATAATTTGACAAAATGCTCATCACAATCTGAATATCATCGTTTTTAAAAGTATCAGCAATTGTTTCAAGACACGAATTTATGAAATTGGCTCCCATAGAATCCTTGGTCTCAAACGTAATATGCAATTGAAAATAATTATCTAAATCGGCTGTTTTATCTCGCAGTTCAATTTCTAAAATTCCTCCACCTCGCTTACGCATGTTTTTGGTTATGGATTCAGTTGATTTCAATAAATTATCTTTGATCTTATTAAAATAATCTTGTAATTCATTAAAATCTCCCTCATACATGAAATGTACTTGACCTATTTTTTTGGTCGAAATTACTTCTGCTTTAAAACCTCCTCTTGTACTCCAATATTTCGCAACCAATGAAGCAGCTGCAACAACTGAACTTTCTTCAACTGCCATCGGAATGACATATTGCTTTTCATTTATGATAAAATTGGGAGCTACTCCATATGGCAAATAATAATTTGAAACCGTATTTTCAATAAATTCATCATGCAATTGTTGTAATTCTTTATCAGAATTCCAATATTGTTTCAATGTTTTTTCAGCAGTTGAATCGTTAGGAAAAAAAGTTTTTACCAACCAATTAATTTTCTGAGTTTTAGAAAATTTAGAAAATCCAGTAATTGTTTTTGACATTTATATATTGTATTGAAAGATACAAAGATAGTGGAATCAAATAAAAAAGAGCGTTTATATCTTTTGAGATTTTTCACACACTCTATCCTATATTTTGTTTAAAATTGCTTGAATCTATTTAACTTTCGGAAAAATAAGTTATTTTTAGCATCGAATATTTAAAAAAAATGCTAAAAAAATATAATAATAGTAACATTCATTTTAATCTAAAATTTTAAAATCATTATGTCAAATTCATCATTAAATACCGAACAAAAAGAAATATGGGGACACCCAACAGGTCTATATGTTCTGTTTTTTGTAGAAATGTGGGAGCGCTTTTCATATTATGGAATGAGAGCAATCCTTACATTATTTTTAGCCGCCCCAATATTAATGGGAGATCCACAATCTGGTTATGGTTGGTCAAATGCTGAAACTCTTTCTTTTTATGGAACATACACAATGTTTGTTTATTTAACTTCAATTCCAGGTGGATGGATAGCTGATAAATTTATTGGTCAGAAAAAAGCTGTTATGTTAGGAGGTCTACTATTGTGTTTGGGACATGGTATACTAGCGGTAAACGCTCAATGGGCGTTTTTCACAGGCTTAATTTTAATTGTTATTGGAGTAGGTTTTTTAAAACCAAATATTTCAACTATGGTTGGTGGATTATATAATCAAGGAGATGATAGAAGAGATGGTGGTTTTTACATTTTTTATATAGGTATTAATCTTGGAGCTTTCCTCGGAGCATTAATTGTAGGTGCTGTAGCTGCTAAGTACGGATGGCATTACGGATTTGGATTGGCAGGAATTGGAATGGCTTTAGGCCAAATAATGTATATGATTGGTTTAAAACATCTGAAGGGTGTTGGTGATTTTTTAGGAACTTCTGAAAATGCTGAAGAAAAAGCCGCAATGAAAAAACCATTGAATAAAGTTGAAAAAGATAGAATGCTTGTAATGTTTTTATCATTCTTAATTATTATTGTTTTTTGGGGTGCTTTTGAACAAGCTGGAGGATTAATGAGTTTATACACTGAACAAAAAACTGATAGAGTATTATCATTCTCACTACCTTTTATCGGAAATGAAATACCGGCAGCAGTATTCCAATCAATTAATGCGTTTTTCATTATTGTTTTAGGTACAGTTGTTGGAGGTTTTTGGTATAAATGGGGAAAAAAAGGAAAAGAATCTTCATCTTTATTTAAAATGGCTATTGGTGTAATAATTATGGCTTTTGGATTCTTTTTTATGAGTAAAGCATCTACTGAAGTTGTTATGAATGGAGATGAAGTTGCTGAAAAATCTGCAATGATTTGGTTAGTTCTTGCTTATTTATTTCATACTGTTGGAGAATTATGTGCTTCTCCAGTTGCATTATCATTTATTACAAAATTAGCTCCATTAAAATACGCTTCGTTTATGATGGGAGCATATTTTGCCGCTACAGGTATAGGAAATAAGGTTGCAGGATTTGTTGGAGGTTTATCAGAAGGTGCTGGAGATTTTCAAGTCTTTACAGGAATTGCAATTTTCTGTATCATTTTCGGATTATTAATAATTGCAATACTTAAACCTTTAAAAAGATTAACTCACGGAGCTGAAGATCTGCAAGGAACAAAACACGAAGAAGCAGAAGGATTTGAATTGGCAGATAATTAAGCCAATAATATTTCTAATCTTTATTATAAAAAACACTTCTTCATTGAAGTGTTTTTTATTTTATGTAATTTTGGTATAACTATTGCAACATATTAAATTATGAAGAAAATTATTTTATTATTATTGTTCATTTCAACAATTAATATACAAGCACAAGAAATTAATTGGGTAAGCCTTGATATGGCAATTGAATTGCAAAAAGAAAACCCGAAAAAAATAATGATAGATGTCTATACCAATTGGTGTGGACCTTGCAAGATGCTCGACAAGAATACTTTCCACAATGTTGAAGTGGTAGATTATATAAATAAAAGTTATTACGCAGTGAAGTTCAATGCTGAAGGTAATGATGTCATTAATTATAAAGGTAAAAAATATAGTAATCCCAAGTATGATCCTGCTAGAGTTAATAGTAGAAATCATTCTCACGAATTTTCAATTTTTATGGGAATAACCGCTTTTCCTACCATTGTATTTATGGATGAAAATGCTGAAATGATTATACCAATGAAAGGATATAGAACACCACAACAATTAGAATTATATCTAAAAATGTTTTACAAGAACGATCATAAGAAATTTACTTCCCAAGAGGATTTTCAAACATATTATGACAATTTTAAACCTACTTTTAAAGAAAAAACAACTCTTTAATTAAGTCAATCACTTAAAATAAAGGCTCCTTTCTCATTCGTATAATGGAAAGGGGTGTTTTTTTGCCTACACGTTTTATCCCATTGCCTCACATATGTTTTGTAATTTGAAGCATCGGCGACAATCAATCTCGGTTTTAATATCTCAATCATTCTTTCTAAGTTGATTTTAGGTGATTGCTGAAGAATAACAATTTCAGGATTGTAATCTTTCACGTTATAAATACCTAAACTATCTATAATTAATAATTTTTTATTTTTAAAATGCAGAATATTAGAAATACCATCTTTCATTGATATGTTCAGATTTCCTGAACCAAGATCATATTGATTAATGGTTTTATCTTTACTTAAAGTAGTACTATCTAGTGTATGTAAAACCGCTAATTGCTCTCCGATCCTATTCCCAATTATAGAAAATCTGCTTTTATTAAAAACTACTAATTCTTCGGTAGATTGACGTTCATACTTTTCATAAATCAATACTGAAGAAAATAAAATTAAAACTCCTAACAATCCAATCAAGCGTTTGGAATTTCTTTTATCAAGAAATCGAATTCCAAATACAATCACCAAATAACTGGCAACTACCATTAATAAAGAAAAAGCAATGTTTTTAATTAAAAAATCTTCTTGCTGAGCAACTAGATTTACAATATAATTCATCGTATGAATTAAATAATAATATGCTTTTGAAATTAATGATGGAAGCATATTTATTAAAGCTAAAAATATTACTAGTATACCTCCAATAAGTATGGTTCCTAGAACAGGAATGATTACTAAATTGGAAATGAAAAATAATCCTGGAAATTGATGAAAATAATATAAACTTAAAGGTATCACACCAAATTGTGCTGCAATTGAAACCGTTAACAATTGCCAAAAATAATCTACGACCTTCCATTTAGGCTTCCATACACTATAAACCATGGGTTGAATCCATACGATTGAAAACACTGCCAGATAACTCAGTTGAAATCCTACATCAAACAAAAAATAAGGATTAAATAATAGTAAAAAAAACATTGAGATTACCAATGTGTTGTAAACATTTGTAGGTCGATTTACGAGCATTCCTATCGCTACTGCTGAAAACATGGTAACTGCTCTTACTACTGATGCAGACATTCCTGCTATAAATGCAAAAATCCATAGTAATGAAACTATAAGTATTAATTTGATTAATTTCCCTCTTTTAAATCTTTCCAGCGGTGTCAATAAAAAGTTTAAAATCAATAACAATATTCCAATATGCAATCCTGAAACAGCAAGAATATGAATAGCTCCTGCTCCTGCATAACTATCCAATAATTCTGGTGAAATATCTTGACGTTGTCCAAGTAATAATGCATTTATAACTGCTAGTTCGTCTCCTTTAAATCCATGAGCCCTTAATTGAACATTGATTCTATATCTAAACTGATGTGCCCATCCTTGAAAAGAAAATTTCCTTTTTTCTAATTTAAAATAATCTCTTCTTTCAAGGAAAGATTGATGGTAAATATGTTGCTTTTTTAAATAATTTCCATAATCAAAATAATAAGGGTTCTTGGGAGGAAGAACTTCTAGAAAATCAGATTTCATGTATAACCTATCATCAATACTCAATTGATTAAGAGAGTCTTTCTTAACATTTAAGAGTATTTTACCTATGGTGTTATGACTGTTAATTTTTATGACTTTAGCTTCATATTTATCATTAAAATTTCCTGCCTTTAGTATTTTTTCAATACTAAGAATAGATTTATTTTCTTCTTCAAGAAAATGCGAATAATGATTTTTATGATTTAATTCATTATTCAATGTGATGACAGAAACACCAATAATAAAAGTCAAAAAATATGTAGTTATAGCAAAAAGCAGATTCTTATTGAACTTCTTATTACTAAGGAAATACGCAAAGGTCAACATTATGAAAAATCCAACTAATAAAAAAAATATACTAGTGAAGGGTATTGAAAAAAAATGTCCAAAAATAATTCCTAAAACAAGAAAAAAAGTAAGTTGTATAGGAATAAACTGTAATGTTTTTTTCATGTGCTCTTTTATTGTTTTTTAAAACGTCACATGCTTCGCAATTAATAATTTTCGATGGCAACAAAAATTTAACATGCTCGTTTCATAGCGTCATAAAAATACTAAAAAATTAACCCATAATCAAGTTAGCGGTATTTTCACTTGCCCCTTTACCACCAAGTTGCTGCTCCAATTCATAATAATCACTAAAAATTTTTAAACGTTGTTCAGGATCAAGAATTCGATCTAGTTCTTGCTCAAGACGCTCTTCGTTAAAATCATTTTGAATCAATTCAGTTACGACTTCTCTATTCATAATTAAATTAACCAATGAAATGTATTTCAACGTAATGATTCTTTTGGCAATCTGGTAAGAAAACCAACTCCCTTTATAACATACAACTTCAGGAATTTTAAACAATGCTGTTTCTAAAGTGGCAGTTCCTGAAGTTACAAGTGCTGCATAGGAAACGGAAAGTAAATCATAGGTTTTATTAGAAATAAACTTCACGTTCTCCGTTTTAATAAATTGCTTGTAAAAAGAATAATCTTGACTCGGTGCTCCAGCAATTACAAATTGATATTCCTTAAATTTAGCTGCCATCTTCAACATTACAGACAGCATTTTTGTGATTTCTTGCTTTCTACTTCCAGGCAATAATGCAATTATAGGTTTATTGGACAATTTGTGTTCACGTTTAAAAGTGTTTTCATCCACTAGTTTTTTATCGGCAATCGCATCTAGAAGAGGATGTCCTACAAATGTCACTTCATAATCAAATTTTTTGTAAAAATCTTTGACAAATGGCAAGATAACATACATAGAATCTACATATTTTTTTATAGTATCTACACGACTAGATCTGCTTGCCCATACTTGTGGAGATATGTAATAATGTGTATTAAAATTTTTAGATTTTGCCCATTTTGCGATCCGTAAATTGAATCCTGAATTATCAATAAATATGATTTTGTCTGGAGAAAATTCTAAAATATCTTTTTTACAAAATTTTATAAAACCAAGTACTTTTCTTAGATTCATAATAACCTCAGAAAAACCCATAAAAGCCCTCTCTTTATAATGCTTCACAAGAGTTCCGCCAACACTCGCCATCAAGTCTCCTCCCCAAAAACGTATTTCTGCATTGGGATCAATTTTATACATGGATTTCATCAGATTGGAACCATGTAAATCTCCTGAAGCTTCACCAGAAATAATGTAATATTTCATCTTTGTTTTATAAAAATTTTAAGAACACCATAATAAGAGTAATTAATATAGTAGCCATTAAAACACCTCTTGCTCTATAATCTTGTTTCTTTTTAAGAAATACAAAAAACACAAACAAATTTGGGATTGCAGCCAAACCCAAAACCTTACTGAATAAATTGCCTTCCCTAATAATCTCCAAAGTTTCGTAAAATTCAAATTTTGAAAAAAGTTGAATATATAGGTAAAAACCGCATATGGTTGCAATAATAGCAACAATAAAACCTATTAAAATTTCTTTTTTCATATCGCTATTTTTTTAGTTCAAAAAATTTATAAATCCCAATTATTCAATTTTTGAATAAAATGATGTGCTGTTAAATCAAATTGCACAGGAACTACTGAAACATAGTTATGTTCCAATGCCCATATATCAGTATCCTCACCTTTGTCTAAATTAGTGAATTTTCCTGAAAGCCAATAATACTCTTTTCCATTAGGACTTATACGCTTATCAAATTTTTCTTCCCAATTACCTCTTGCTTGTCTACATATTTTTACACCTTTAAATGTAGGTGTTTTAGGAAAATTGACATTCAGAACGACTCCTTCTGGCAATCCATTTTCTAAAACATTCTTTGTGATTTTAACAATCTCTTTTTCAAGCACATCAAAATTTGCCCTCCAAGAATAGTCAAGTAATGAAAATCCTATTGCTGGAATCCCTTCGATTCCTGCTTCAATAGCAGCACTCATTGTTCCTGAATAAATTACATTCACAGAGGAATTGGAACCATGATTAATTCCAGAAACACATAAGTCAGGCTTACGATCTAGCACTTCTCTTATTGCTATTTTCACGCAATCTGCTGGAGTACCTGAGCATTTATATTCCGTTTGTGATCCAACATCAACTTTCAATTTATCACAAGTAAGTGTAGAATCAATAGTTATTGCATGTCCCATTCCACTTTGTGGACTATCAGGAGCAACCACAACCACATCACCTATTGTATTCATAATGGCAATCAACTTCCTGATTCCTGGTGCTGTAATTCCATCATCATTGGTCACTAAAATCAAGGGTCTTAAACTCATAAATTTTTATATATTGTCATATAACAAATCTAATATTTTTTAATTGGAAGAACTATAACATTTTTAACATTTCTTAAGGATACTAAAACAGGATAAATCGTTATCATTGTCTACTCTTATGAAAATGTTGTTTATAGGAAATTCAAAAAAAATAATTTTTTATTAAATTTCAAAAATTAGCACTATTTTAGTGTTAGGATAATGAAGAAAATCTGAATAATAATGAAGAAAAAATTGAAATATATAATCCCGATATTACTTGTTTTATTGACACTGTTTAGTTTCAATCAAAAACAAGATAAGATTACTGAAAAAGATAAAGTATTGATTAGTATTTTAAAATACTCACTGACTACCAATCATTATGAACCAAAAGATATTGATGATGATTTTTCAATAAAAATATTCAATGATTTTATAGAAGGATTGGATCCTACAAAACGCTATTTTCTACAATCTGATATTGAAGAATTTGCACAATATAAAACAGATATTGACAATCAAATATTGAAAGAGGATATTTCTTTTTTCAACTTGGTTAACAATCGTTTTTTAGAACGTGTTGAAAATGTAAAATTATATTATAAAGAATTGTTATCATCTCCTTATGATTTTACTATTGACGAAGCACTTGATACAGATTATGACCATACAGTTTTTTCAAAAAATAAAGATGAATTATATGAAACTTGGAGAAAGCACTTAAAATACAGTACACTTTCTAGACTTCATGATAAGTTAACTGAAAATGAAAGTAGTTCTAATAAAATTATTTCAGCATTTGAAAAAAAATTACGCGAGAATTTAAAAAACATTACTTTAAAAAATTTACTTGTTGATAGAAATGAGGTATTACAAATTCAAAAAATCCTTGTTGACAATAATTTTTATCTTGGAAAATCTGGAGTTAATAAGAATGGGATAGATGGTATTCCAGGGAAATTAACCTATAAAGGTCTTGAAGAATATAAGAGGAAAGTTATAAATAATAAAGTTGAGAAAACAGTCTCAACGACTTCTAAAAAGTTTGCAAAACTTGAAAAAGAAGCCAGAGAAAGTACATTAAAAAATTATATAGATTTTTACAAACGACTTGACGATTTTGACCATACAGATTGGTTTGCAACATATTTAAATAGTATTACTCAAGCATTTGATCCTCACACCACTTATCTACCTCCACGATTGAAAAAGGATTTTGATGAGAGTATCTCAGGAAAACTAGAAGGAATAGGAGCTAGATTATCTTATAAAAATGATTATACCAAAGTAACAGAATTAATCTCAGGAGGTCCTGCATGGAGAGCTGGAGATCTGGAAGTGGGAGATATTATTTTAAAAGTTGCTCAAGGTGATGCTGAACCTCTGGACATCGTAGGAATGAGACTGCAGAATGCAATTGAATTTATCAAAGGAAAAAAAGGGACAGAAGTACGCCTTACACTTAAAAAGATAGATGGTAGTATAGAAGTGATCTCAATCATTAGGGATATTGTTGAATTGGAAGAGACCTTTGTTAAGTCCAGTATTATTGAAAAAAACGGGAAAAAATTTGGCGTAATTAATTTGCCCAAATTCTATATCGATTTTAATGATCGTAAAGCTCGTAACTGTGCCAAAGATATGGCTATTGAGATCGAACGATTGAAAAAAGAAAATATTGATGGAGTTTTAATTGACCTGAGAAATAATGGTGGAGGATCATTGCCAGCAGTTGTAGAAATGGCTGGATTATTTATTAAAGATGGACCTATTGTACAAGTTAAATATAATGGTGAAAAACCTATTGTTCAAAAAGATAGGGATAAATCAATCCTATGGAATGGTCCTATGGTTGTATTAACCAATGAATTTTCAGCATCTGCATCAGAAATTTTTGCGGCAGCACTTCAAGATTATAAACGAGCAGTAATTATCGGAAGTAAACAGACGTATGGAAAAGGTACTGTCCAGAGTTCAATGAGTTTAAATCGTTTTTACAATTATGATTCTGATCTTGGAGGACTCAATCTTACTATCCAAAAATTCTATCGAATTAATGGAGGGTCAACACAACTTGAAGGTGTAAAACCAGATATTATCTTACCTTCACGTTATAGATATATGGATATTGGAGAAAAAGATTTTGAAAACCCTTTATCTTGGGATCAAATTCAAAAAGCCAATTATGATACATGGGACAACTATTCCAATTTTGATGATGTTGTTTCTCGTAGTGTCTCAAGAATCAATAATAAACCGCAGTTTTTATTAATCGAAGAAAATGCTAAATGGCTTAAAAAATCACAAGATGATACTACTATTTATTTGAATTACGATTCTTATAAATCCGATCTTGACATTCATGAAGAAGAAAGTAAACGATTTGAAAGCCTCAGTAAATACTCAAATAACTTAACATTTAATTCGCCAGCTTATGAAATTCCATTAATAGAAAAAGATTCCATTCTTGGTGTAAAACGTATCGCATGGCATAAAAACTTATCTAAAGATATTTATATAGAAGAAGGCTTAAATGTATTAACAGATTTGAAAATTAAAACTCAGTTTCAACTTGTCAAAAACTAAGCAGTTTTAAATTTGTACATTTAGGTTTTATTTTACCATCTTGAAAAACAGACCAACCTCCTTAACATTACTAGCACTCCATCGTTTTAAAAAAAATAAAACTGGAGTGTTCAGTTTTTTATATATTACATTATGTGGTTTTATTGCAGTATTCTGTTATGGCATATCTCCAGACAATACTAGTGACGCCAATCAAATGAATCTAGAAATTCATTCTAAAAAACCTGGCTTTTCCGTTCAAATACTTACCATTCCTTCTGAAGAAAAAAAACAATCTTTTTTTAATTATATAGTCAATGGAAGAAATACTCAAAACACAGAAATTCCAATAGAATCATATACTATAAATAATACAGAAATAGAGGTAGTTCTATATTCAGAAAGTAATAATACAATTCAAACTAAGTCTTTTCCTTTATCAAAATTTGATAAAAAAATATCACAATATATCACTACAAAAAAATATTATTTTGGAACGGATAAATATGGTCGTGACTTTTTAAGCAGGATGCTCATAGGAACGCGTATTTCCTTTTTTATAGGGTTTATTGCTGTATTTATTTCTCTTCTCATTGGAATTTCAATTGGTGCAATTGCTGGATACTATGAAGGAAAAATTGATGTATTTATCATGTGGTTGATTAATATAACATGGTCAATTCCTACATTATTACTAGTTATAGCAATTACGCTAGCATTAGGAAAAGGATATTGGCAAGTATTTATTGCCGTCGGATTGACAATGTGGGTAGAAGTAGCTCGTGTTGTCAGAGGTCAAGTTTTATCAGCCAAGCAACAACAATATGTTGAAGCAGCCAAGGTACTCGGTTTTTCAGATTTTAGAATTATCTTCAAGCATATTCTACCCAATATAATGGCGCCAGTAATTGTGATTTCTGCTGCCAACTTTGCCGCAGCAATACTTATTGAAAGCGGCTTAAGTTTTTTAGGAATTGGCGCACAACCTCCTACACCTTCATGGGGAGCAATGATTAAAGATCACTATAGCTATATCATTCTTGGGAAAGCATATCTTGCAGTAATTCCTGGATTGGCAATTATGAGTTTGGTATTGGCATTTATGTTAATCGGAAATGCATTGAGGGATGCATTGGATGTGAAAAACTAACTATATTCTAACTCTTTAATTCTAAAAAAAATCTATTTTTGCCGACTAATGTTACTCCTATGAAGTTCGAAGTAAAATTCCCAACTATTTGGGCAAATTTTGATGCCAATTCACATATGCGTCATACAGCATACAATGATTATGCAGCAGAAGTGAGATCTCGTTTCTTTGCTTCTCAAGGTTTTTCCTTAACAGAGTTTGCCAAGCATAATATTGGTCCTATTTTATTTTCAGAAAACACTTCATTTTTTAGAGAAATTTATTTGGGAGAAAACATTATAACAAACCTTGAATTGATTGCTGCTTCCAACAAATTTGAACGATTTAAATTCAAGCATCAGATCATTAAGGAAGATGGAGTTATTTCTGCAGAAATCATTGTATATGGTTCATGGATTGATTTGACCAAAAGAAAATTAACAACGCCTCCACAAGAAATGATAGATAAGTATAAAGTAATGCCAAGGTCAGAAAAGTTTGAACTAATTCATCTTAAAAATGCGCAATAGAAAAGCAATTTACACACTTTTATCGCTTTTAGTCGCTGTAGGGTTTTATCTATATGAGAATTATAATCCTCAATCACCGACAATAGTATCTATTGATGGATTTAATTATCTCCCTTCTTCAACAACAGGACAGATAATTCAACATAAAAACTATTCACTTTCTTATAATGAACTTTATGAACAAGCAGAATGGGTTGCATACGAATTAGAGATTTCTCATTTAACCTATGAAGATAGAAGACGTCCTTATTTCATAAATGATCCGAAAGTAATAACAGGATCGGCAAACTATAAAAACTATAAAAAGTCTGGTTATGATAGAGGTCATTTATGTCCTGCTGGAGATAGACGTTTTTCCAAAGAAGCTTATGATGAAACTTTTTTTACGTCCAATATCACTCCCCAGAAAAATGACTTTAATGCTGGAATCTGGAATCGCCTAGAAATGAAAACTCGTTATTGGGCAAAAAGGAATAAACACTTATATATTATTACAGGTGGAATTTTAAATAAAAACTTACCAACAATAGGCTATGAAGATGTTGCTGTTCCTGAATATTTCTATAAAATTATATTGGATTATACAGAGCCAGAAATAAAAGCAATTGCATTTTTATTTCCACATAAAGAAAGTAAAAATCATCTAAGCAATTTCATTGTATCTATAGACGATATAGAAAAATTGACCAATATCGATTTCTTTCCGAGTATTCCAGATAATCTTGAATCTAAACTAGAAGCAAAATCTTCTTCAGAAAACTGGAAATTTTAGTGTACGCTTTATATTGTAAAAAAATGACTTACCAACTTTCAATTAATTAAACTAAAAAAGCCAACTCGTTAAAGTCAGCTTTTTTCTTTTGTACAGGCGGAGAGACTTACTTCGACTCCGCTCAGCATAAACTTCTTGTCTCTCTCAATCTTATAAAAATAATTTAAAACTAAAAAAGCCTCTCATAATGAGAAGCTTTTTCTTTTGTACAGGCGGAGAGACTCGAACTCTCACACCGCAAGGCACTAGATCCTAAGTCTAGCGTGTCTACCAATTCCACCACGCCTGCAAAAGGTGTGCAAATATACACAATTGTTATAAATCACAAAGAAGTTACGTTATATTTTTCTTACTTTTGAATCTCAATTTTTTTTCAAATGAAAGACGTAAAATCTTATATAGAACAACATAAAAATCGATTTCTTGACGAACTTGTAGAACTTTTAAAAATTCCTTCAGTAAGTGCCGATCCAGCTTATAAAAATGATGTGATTAAAACTGCTGAAGCAATAAAATCATCACTTGAAAAAGCAGGATGTGATTCTGTGGAAATTTGTGATACACCAGGATATCCTATTGTGTATGGAGAGAAAATTATTGACCCAAAACTCCCAACTATTTTAGTTTATGGTCATTATGATGTCCAACCTGCAGATCCATTAGAATTATGGACTTCACCACCATTTGAACCAGTTATTAAAAAAACAGAGATTCATCCTGAAGGTGCTATTTTTGCTCGTGGAGCATGTGATGATAAAGGACAAATGTATATGCACGTAAAAGCATTAGAATTCATGACTTCAACAGGTCAATTACCTTGTAATGTTAAGTTTATGATAGAAGGTGAAGAAGAAGTTGGTTCTGAAAGCCTAAGTTGGTATGTGAAAAGAAATCAAGAGAAATTATCCAATGACGTGATTCTTATTTCTGATACTGGAATGATTGCAAACGATATTCCTTCTATCACAACAGGATTAAGAGGATTGAGTTATGTAGAAGTTGAAGTTACGGGACCGAATCGTGATTTACATTCAGGATTGTATGGAGGTGCAGTTGCCAATCCTATCAATATACTTACAAAAATGATTACCTCATTACACGATGAAAACAATCATATTACCATTCCTGGATTTTATGATAACGTTGAAGAATTATCTTTAGAAGAAAGAGCAGAAATGGCAAAAGCACCATTTTCGCTAGACAATTATAAAAAAGCATTGGATATTGACGAAGTTTACGGTGAAAAAGGGTACACTACTAATGAACGCAACTCAATCCGTCCTACACTTGATGTTAATGGAATATGGGGAGGATACACTGGAGAAGGTGCTAAAACTGTGATTGCATCACAAGCATTTGCAAAAATTTCTATGCGATTGGTACCAAATCAAGATTGGAAAGAAATCACAGAATTGTTTAAAAATCATTTTGAAAGCATTGCGCCAAAATCTGTTACTGTAAAAGTGAAACCACATCATGGAGGGCAAGGTTATGTGACTCCTATTGATACTATTGCATATCAAGCAGCCTCAAAAGCGTATGAAAGTACTTTTGAAAAAACACCAATTCCTCAGCGTAGTGGTGGATCTATTCCTATTGTTTCTCTATTCGAGAAAGAATTAAAGAGCAAGACAATCTTAATGGGATTTGGGTTAAATAGCGATGCTATTCATTCCCCTAATGAGCATTTTGGAGTTTTTAATTACTTGAAAGGAATTGAAACAATTCCTTATTTCTATAAATATTTTACTGAAATGAATAAATAGATTCATGTCAAATTATCTTTTCACATCCTCAAGATTAGGTTTCCGAGAATGGAAAAATTCTGACTTGGATGCGATGGCTGAAATCTGTGCTGATAAAGATGTAATGGAGTTTTTCCCTTCTACTCTTTCCAAAGATCAAACTCTAGAATTCATTAACACTAGGCAACTTAAATTTGCCAAAAACGGATTTTGTTATTATGCTGTTGAAATTCTTGAAACTAATGAATTGATAGGGTTTATTGGATTATCAAGGCAAGAATATGATGCTGGATTTGAAAATCCATTTGTAGATATAGGGTGGCGACTGAAAAAGAGTTCGTGGTTTAAAGGCTACGCAACTGAAGGTGCAAATAAATGTTTGGAATATGGCTTTAGAACATTAGAATTAAAAATTATTTATGCCATTGCTCCTTCTTTAAATATAAAGTCAACTCATATAATGGACAAAATAGGCATGAAAAAATATTCAAAATTTATGCATCCATCAATCGATGATGATAGCAACCTAAAAGAATGTATTGCGTATAAAATTACCTCAGAAGAATGGAAGGATTAAATACAAATATTGAAGTTAAAGAAAGCCCAAAAATAGAATTGGCATATATATCATTAATAGGAATTCAAGGGCTAAGTCAAGCCTTTGGGAGGTTAATGAATTGGGCAGGACCAAAAGGTTTATTGAAAAAACCAGATTTTAAAATGGCGACTATTTACCATGATAGTTTTAAAGTTACATCTCCAAACAAAGTAAGAATGAGTGCTTGCCTTGTGCTAGATGAGCAAATAAAAGTTGAAGGTGAAATAGGGTTACGGACTATTAAAAATGGAAAATTCATTATTGCACATCATGAAATTGACGTGCATCAATTTGAACAAGCATGGACTAGTTTGTTTATCTGGATGAATGAGAATGGGTATAAAAAAGCCGAGCAAGATCCTTATGAAATTTATCATAATGATTTTAATACACATCCTGAGAAAAAGTGTATTGTCGATTTATATATTCCGGTTCTTTAGCCTTAGATTTTTATTTATTTACATCGTTAATGAGTAATAAATAAAAATATAAAGTAATTAAAATTATTAAGAAGTAACACTTGCTATTGAATCTACAACAGCTAGCGCCGCTCTTTCTCCAGAAATCATAGCTGCATTTAAAGAACCATTGAGTTGTGTATCTCCTGCTAAAAACAAACTATCGGTTAAACGCGTTTCAGAGGGTAACATTTCATATTGCAAGCCCTTTAATGATGGTAAAGCCATTGGTATGCTATATTGCTTTACAAACTTACAAGAATCGATACCACAATGTTCTTTCAATTCTTTTTTTACGTGTTCGATAAGTAACTCACTTGATAGGTTTTGAGCATCAACAACAGTTACAGATAGTAATTCTTTGGATGGTTTTATAGCCGTTTCTAGACTTGTATGGTAAAAAATATTATTAATTAAGGTTTCTTTATTCGGAATGAGACCTATTAATGGCTTTTTTATTATTCGACTTTCTGTTTCAAAATATAAGGTTTCACAAGACTTCCACTCTGTGCTCTGATTTTTCAAATTGGGAATTAGACTATTTGCTTCTGTTGCAACTATCGTATATTGGCTTTCTAATCTTGAACTATCACCAATAATTATTTCACCTTCTTTCACTGAACTGACTTTCGAATTGAATATAAAACTAGTGTTCTTTAAATTTTGAAGTAATTGTTTTGGGATTGCTTCAATTCCTGCTTTTGGTAAAGCAGCATTACCTTCTCCAAACATTTTATAGACAAACTCAAACATTCTACTAGAAGTTTCTAATTTATTTTCAAGAAAAATTCCACTAAAAAAGGGCATAAAGAAATCAGTTATCATTTGATTTGAAAAACCGAAACTTTTCAGATAGGATAATGTGGATTGCTCTTTCTCAGAAAATATAGTTTCAAGTGTTTTTTTCTTTAACCGCATATTCAGTTTAAGAATTTTAAACTTATCAGAAAAAGTTCCTATTCCAGAAAATAATGTTGAAAATAATAGTGATATGTGTCTAAAAGGGTCACCTATTATTAATTGTTTGCCATTTTTAAAAATGGAAGCACCTGGAAGAAATTTTTGTAGATCTAAAGACTCGAAATTAATGTACTTTTGAGCCGCTGGATAAGCAGTCAATAAAACTTGAAAGCCATGGTCTAGTTGGTAACCGTCTACAATATCAGTTTTAACTCTTCCTCCTGCTCGATCAGTGGCTTCAATAATAACAGGAGAAAAACCATTTCTTTCTAGAACAGTAGCTGCTATTAAACCACTGATACCTGCTCCTATAATATGAATTTTCATATCCTTGTTATCCATTTCCTGTTTTGGCTTTTTTATTTAAAAAAATAAAAACTACGTATTATAATAATCCGAATTTAAAAAAGTGTTTTTTAAATCTGTCATTTTACTAATAAACCTTTTATTATCCTGATAGTTTTTATTTTTCCTAAATTGTATAAATTCCCCTTTTGAGTGAATACTAAATACTTCTGTACTGTAGATAACCAATCGATAATAAGGTATTATCCAAGAATAACGATCGAGTTTATTGGTAAAATGTATAATAATTCCTTTGGGTCTTAACTCAATATTAGCATAATTAATGTCTGAAGATTGCAAATTTTTCGGTTTTAAGTTATGACTTAATTCCTCTATAATTAATCTACTAGAACCTACACCTCTCATTAATACTTTTTGCAAAAAAGGAAATGCTTCACCCAAAGTATGATTGCTTAATTCAGTATAATCTTTGTTTATATAACTGGTATTAAATAACATTTCTTATGTGTGTTTTCTAATTATTTATTATAAATAACTTAAATCAAAAGACTAGATTTTTTCCCAAATCTGGTCTACACTTAAGTAAAAACTCCCCAACCCATTAAAATCACATTCTTCAGGAGCTATAATTGAAAGGAACAATTCTCCATTTTCTCTTTTATACAAATGATAAACTTGCCCAATAATTGGTTCAAAAGTAAATTTTGCATCAAAAATGAGCTTGTTATATTCATACTCTTGAATCATTTTATCATATTCAGTTTTCAATTCTAAATATTTTGCATTGACTTTATGATTTATTTTATTAATGCTTCTGTTTTTCCATGCGATTGAATCTGAAGTAGTAATTACTGGTGCTCCAACAGAAGTTGCATAAGGTCTGAGAGACGCATCGTATCTCTGAGTTTCTGCATTAAAAACTACATTATCAGGTTTTTTATCTTCTTTCATCATTATCAACATATATTAGCTAAACACTTACTACTTAATTTTTATTTGTGATAAATAATCGTTTTAGTTTGATTTAAATATGGGAATCTGTTACCGATTCCCATATTTAAGCAGTTCAAAATTTCATACTTGAATTTAGTCAATAATCGTAATTGTACCTGTCATTGAAGCATGAAATTGGCAATTGTAAAATAATGTGTCAGGTGCATCTGAAGGAACTGTAAATATTATTGTACCTGATACTGCTCCATTATTACTAACGCCAGAGTCATATCTGTTTCCAGTACCTGTTCCTTCTACTGAATTCAGTAAAAAAGGATGTCCAGGTGTATTTACATTAAAAGTATAAGTACTTCCTCTTTTAAAAGTAAAATTTGGATTGCTAGAGTTTGAAAGGCCTTCTCCATTAAATACATAGGCTGAAGCTCCGCTATTAGTTACTGTATATGTTTTTGATTCTGGGGTACCTGAAGAATTCCCTAAATTTGACCCTATATTACCTTGAGCAACGATTGTTGCTAAATCAGCATCACTTAAATGAACATTTACATAGGCATCAATAGTCAAGAAATCTGTATAATTTATTGCTGCTCCACCAACTAGACTCGCTACTTGTGTTTTACTTATACCCGTAGTTCCATTAATTGGATTTAAACCTGCTATAATGTTTCCTGTAGTAGCAATATCATTTTCATGTATATGAGCAGGATGACTCCCTCCGTCAGGAGTTCCAGTAAGACTAATAGTTACTAAAGTAGTTTGATTAACTCGCTCAGCAAATTCAATTGTACCATTGATACCTACTACATCTTTTTCATTTAAGTCATAACTCATTTTTTCACCTGTCAACTCATTCTGACCTATATCTCCTTGTACTACCAAAGTAGCTAAATCTTCAGCACTTAAATGAACATTTATATACCCATTAAAATTAAGCAAACCCTCATATGTTATAGCTGATCCATTATCAAGAGTTGTAAATGTAGTTGTGCTTTTCCCAGTGGTTCCGTCAACCGCTTCAAGAGACAATGCTATTCCTCCTCCTTCTGCAGCAGTATTTAAATGTATGTGAGCTGGATGTGAACCTCCAGCAGGAGTGTTTTGTAATTCTAATTCAACACTTAATGTTGCATCACTACTCTCAATAAACGTAGCTGTTCCTGTAATTCCAAGAGTTCCTACTGAACCAAGATTATAAATTTTAGAATTAATTTCTGTAGGCGAAGGATCTACTATTACTGAAGTATCATCATCATTATCGCTACAACTCATAAAAATAAATGGTACCATTATCACTAGTGATAAAAACCTTTTGCTAAAATATTTCATATTTTCTTGTTTTATAATTTATACAATAATACAACATTTATTTTAATTTGTCTAACTTTTAATACATTATTGTTAAACAAATGAATGCCTATGAATGAAATAAATATTAAAAAATACCCTAAGAAATGCATAAAACAAAAAAACCAATTTCTATGGCATAATTAATGCAACCAATTTAATAATCAAATTATCATTTTATTAACTTCTTTTAAAAATGGAAATGATACTTTTGATCTTTAAAATTCTGATAAATATGAATACTCCGTTTATAAAAATGCTATTTTTTGGATGTATGATACTTGGATGTATTGCTACATCTTTTGGGCAAATAGATAATCCCAATTCCGATAGACCTATTCCGAATATCAACGTTCCTCCTACTATAACTGTTGAAAAACATAAAATGGATGATCCTCGCAATTCGTCAGAAAATGATATGGATGCTTTGGCAAAGGTTTTAAACAAACAACTTGCTTCACAATATGATGCCAATTTAAAAAACAAAGGAATTATTACTCAAGAACAAATCCGTAAAGAAAAATTTAAAAAACACGAAAAAGAATTGAATAAATCTTATGCTATAATTGATCAATATCTTGGAGGATTCAGCAGTACTTCAGAATCGATTAAAATTGTATGTCGAGATTTTGGATTTCCTGATGGTGATCGAGTAACTATTTATGTAAATGATAAACCAATCGTTAAAGAGGTCACACTTACTAATGGTTATCAGCAATTCACTTTACCTTTAGTGCTAGGATTAAATGTAATATCTTTCAAAGCCATGAATCAGGGAACTTTAGGTCCTAATACTGCAGCATTTGGAGTGTATGATGATCAAGCACAAGAAATTTCCTCCAATGAGTGGAATCTTGCAACTGGTGCAAAAGCAACTATATCAATCGCTAGAATAAAAAAAGGAGAATAATCTTACAACTTTTTAACGTACTTGGTAATAATCACTATCTGAGTAGGACCTACTTTTCCTTCAATAAACTCAGCATTATCTGGGTCCAATGATATTCTGCGAACTGCAGTTCCTTGTTTTGCAACCATACTTGAACCTTTTACTTTCAAATCTTTAATTAACACAACAGAATCTCCTGGTTCTAAAATTGTCCCATTCACATCTCTATGAATCACTTTTTCACTTTCATCCAATCCTTCTCCTGTTGACTTGGCTATTTTCAAAACATCATCCTCAAGATACATCATATCCAATAACTCTTGAGGCCAACCTTCTTTTTTCAATCGCGATAGCATTCTCCAAGCGACTACTTGAACTGCCTGATGTTCGCTCCACATACTATCATTTAAACAACGCCAATGATTGGGATCCGTAATCTCCGGATTATTTATCTGATGTATACAAGTCTCACAACCAATCAGACTTCCATCCATTCCTCCTGTCGAAATAGGCGGTACTTCATACATCTGAATATTATCCGGTGAAGCACAGAATTCACATACATTTCCACTTCTCAATTTTAGGTCGTCTAATAAACTCATTTTTAATTATTTTTTGTTTCACAAAACTACACTTATAATATTTTTCCAACAACATTAAATGCTTACATTTATCATAAAAAAAGAGCACAAAAAAAACTATATTATACAACGAAATGATTCATATTGATCAGTATGTGACCGTTAATGACAATAAATATTAACATATGAAAATTGAAACTGAAAGACTTATTATTTCTGAAATCACAATAGAGGATGCTCCTTTTATTGTTGAATTGTATAATGATAAAGATTACATCCATTTTATAAGAGATAAAAATGTACGAACCATTGAAGATGCTATAAAAAACATTGAAGAAACTTTTTTATCAGTCTACAAGAAACAAGAGTATGGTTATTATAAAGTCTCTTTAAAAAGTAACAACACACCTATTGGCACAAGTGGATTGATGAAAAGAGAGGGTTTGGATTGTGTTGATATAGGTTTTGCTTATTTAAAAGAATTTAGAGGGAAAGGATATGCATATGAGGCAACTAAAAGAATTTTAGAGTATGGTTTAGACGAATTAAATTTAAAACAAATTGCAGCAATAACTACATTTGAAAACATAAACTCTTCCAATCTTCTAAAAAGGATGGGGTTTAAACATGAACGAAATATTTTTATCCCAAATGATCCTGAAGAACTCCGATTATTTATGTACTATTCTATTTAATTTTAATTTGATAAATGTCAAAATAATTGTCATTTATCCAGTAAATGCATAACTGTTATTTATATATTGAATAGCATATCATACTAAACTAACTCTTCTTAATCTTGATTCCATTATTTACTAGATATGAATATTAATGTGATTTTTTTCTTAAAGAAAATTTACATTAAATTTGCCGACCAAACATCCATTTGATGTTTTAATTACACAAAAAAAAATCTTATAGATTGATGAAAACATTAGAAGAAGTATTATTTAAATTAATGGAGAGATACAAAGAAAAAGTACCTGATGTATCTAAAATTAATAATGCATTAATAAAAAACAAAGTCATTAAAACTGAAAATGATATTGAAAATGATCATATTGCTTTTCGTACTATGGGAGTGGAGCATCTAGGCATTAAGTCCTTTGAGAAAATTTTTCTTCATTATGGATATAAAGCTGAAGACAACTACATTTTTGAACAAAAGAAAGTCAAAGCTCGATGGTATGCTCCTCCTGAAAATCGATTCCCAAGAATATTTCTTAGCGAACTTCAAGTCAATGATTTTTCTGATGAAATACAGAAAATTATAAAGTCTTATACGAATGAAGTTACATCTGATCCAGTAGATAGTATTGACTTAAACAATTCAGAGGAAGTAAATCATTTCCTACATTCTGCATTATGGAGAATTCCTACCTCAAGTGACTATAAAAAATTATTAGCAGAAAGTGAATATGCAGCATGGGTAATCTACAATAGATATTACTTAAATCATTACACTATAAATATTGATAACCTTCAAGAAGGATATAACAATTTAAAAGACTTCAATTCTTTCTTAGAATCTATTGGGATTTTATTAAGCGATGCAGGAGGTGTAATAAAACAAAGTAAAGATGGATTATTACTTCAGACTGCATCGATTTCTCAATTAACTAAGGCAACATTTTCTGAAGGAGACCAATTAAATATTTCAGGTAGTTATGTGGAATTTTCTGAAAGAAGAGTTTTGCCAGAATATAAACACTTACCAAAAAACGAGATTAAAAGAGAACATAGAAGAGAAGGTTTTGAAACTGCAAATGCAGATAAAATATTTGAAAGCACTTTTACTAGCCAAACAATAAAGAATAAAATTTAATTTTTTTATAGATATTATTTAGCATTGAAAATCTATTAAGAGTAATACTTAGAAAATAGAATTATTCATTATTTGGTCATTAAAAACGTTAAAATATTTATTTCATGTAACATTTAGTCTTTACATATCGTTATACTGTAAAGACTAAATCATGATCAAACAATTTTTTTGGATGTGTTCAGGAGTTGACACTGATATCCTTTCCAATAGTTCGAAGGCAGAACAAACCAAATTTGCCGGAATCGGAGGAACGGTATTTTTTACTGCCGTAATGGCTTCCATTGCTGCTAGTTATGCACTACACACAGTTTTTGACACTATTTATACTTCTATTTTCTTTGGGCTAATTTGGGGATTATTAATTTTTAATTTAGATCGATTTATCGTTTCGACAATCAAGAAAAGTGATAAAAAATGGAATGAAATATGGCAAGCAACACCACGAATTATATTGGCTATTATCATCGCTGTTGTGATTGCAAAACCTCTAGAACTAAAAATATTTGAAAAGGAAATTAATCAAGTATTACTTGAACAAAAAAACGAGTTAACACTTGCTAATAAGGAACAAATCGCCAATCAATACACTCCTGAAATCACTTCTATTCAGAATGAAATCGATCAATTAAAACAAAGTGTTGATACAAAAGAAGTTGAAACCAATGCATTATATGAAACTTATATTGCAGAAGCTGAAGGCAGAAAAGGAACAGAACTCCTAGGAAAAGGTCCTGTCTATAAAGAGAAACGCGAAAAACATGATGCAAGTTTGCTAGAACTTCAACAGTTGAAAGCCGAGAATAAAATTAAAATTAAATTTAAAGAATCTCAAATCGTTACTTTAATTTCCCAACAGAAAAATCAAGAATCTACCACACAACCTATTATTGATGGTTTTGACGGATTAATGGCAAGAATCAACGCATTGAATACGCTGCCATGGCTTCCATCATTTTTTATTTTCTTATTATTTCTCGCAATAGAGACTTCTCCGATTTTTGCAAAATTATTGGCGCCAAAAGGTGAGTATGATTTTAAACTTCAAGATGCTGAAGATGCTGTAAAGACATGGGTTACTCAGAAAGCAGACCAACGCAAAGAAATGCTTCAAACCGATAGGTCACTTAATAAAAAAGTATATTCAGATATTTCTGAAGAAGAAGAATTGTATAATTACAAGCGAAAAATGGCAAATGAACTAATGCAACAACAAGCAGATGCATTTCATAAAAGTCAACAAAAAATTATTGGTTAAATAATCTAACTTAAAATTCATTTATCTATTTTTGAATAAAGTCAACGATAATGAATTATACTGCTGTAAACATCACTACTGATCAAGCCGAAAAAATCCTTTTAAAGGTATATAACATTAAGGGGAGTGCAACAAAACTTCCAGGTTACGTTGATTTTAATTTCAGAATAAAAATTAAAAATAAAGAAGGTTTTATCCTAAAAATTTCTCGTCCTGATGAGAACGAAAAACATCTTAAATTTCAACAAGAATTATTACAATATATTGAAGAAAATGATGAAAATCTTATCGCTCCAAAAGTAATTACAGATAAACACAATCACTCGATTTCAGAAATAACAGATGAATTCGGGAAGAAACGATTGGTTCGTTTACTGACATGGGTTTCTGGTAGAATTTGGAGTTCTGTAAATCCACAATTGGAAGATTTTAGGTTCAGTCTCGGTAAGCAATGTGGTAGTCTTACAAAGACACTTCATAATTATAAACATCCAGAAGCACATTATACATTTGAATGGGATATTGCACAATCTTTATGGACCAAAAAGCAACTTCATTTATTTCCATCTGATAAAAAAGAAATTCTAATCTATCATCAAAATAAATTTGAATCTACACAAACATCTTATTCAAACCTTCGAAAAAGTGTTGTTCACAATGACCCTAATGACAATAATATTATCGTTACTGATGACATACTTCAACCCAGAGCAAAAGCAGCAATCGATTATGGTGATGCTATTTATACCCAAACAATTAATGACCTAGCCATTTTATGCGCTTATGGAACTATGGGACATAATGATCCTTTGAATGCATCGCTAGCACTGATAAAAGGATATCATTCTGTTTTTCCATTAGAAGAAATAGAATTGGAGCATTTATACAATACAATTGCAATGCGATTGGTTATTATAGTTACAAAAGCAGCAATGAGTAAAATTGAAGAACCTGACAATGAATACCTTTGGATCAGTGAAAAACCTGCTTGGAAAGTTCTTGAAAAATGGCATTCTGTAAGTAATGAATTTGCACATTATAGTTTTAGAGAAATTTGTGGTTTTACAGCACATCCTAATCAGTCTAAATTCAAAGTGTGGACTTCAAAAAATAATTTTGATTTATCTGAATTATTTCCTTCAATACATAAAGACAAATCACATCTTATTGACCTAAGTGTTTCTAGTAAATGGATTGGACACGAAAAAGAGTTTAACAATTTAGAATTATTTCAATTTAAAATCAATCAACTTCAAAAAGAAGTCCCTGACTCAATTATTGCTGGTGGATATCTAGAACCTCGTCCTATTTACACATCAACTGAATATGATAAAATAGGTAATTCAGGAAGAGAAAGTAGAACTATTCACTTAGGAATTGATTATTGGTTGCCAGAAAACACACTTGTGCATTCAATTATTGATGGTGAGGTTGTTATTGCTGTTAATGATGCTGGAGATAAGGAATATGGAGGATTGATTGTGTTAAAACATCAATTGGACTCTTTTCACTTTTACACGCTTTATGGTCACTTATCAGTTGCCTCAGCAACCAAACACAATGTTGGAGCCTTAATTAAAAAAGGTGAGAAAATAGGTGATTTAGGAAATTATCCAGAAAACGGAAATTGGGCGCCTCATTTACATTTTCAAGTTCTATTATCTTTATTAGAGTACACAAAAGATTTTCCTGGAGTTACCTATTACAGACAAGTAAATGTGTGGAAAAGTATTTGCCCAAATCCTAATTTGTTATTTAAATCTGAATCACTTGAAAATACAATGTCTATCCAAAATGAAGATGTAATTAATTATAGAAAACAACATCTTGGAAAAAGTTTAAGTTTACAATATAAAACTCCTATTAAGATGGTTCGAGGTGCTGGTCAATATTTAATGGATCAGTATGGAACAAAATATTTGGATACTGTAAACAATGTAGCACATGTAGGTCATGAAAATTATAATGTTGTTAAAGTAGGCCAAGAACAGATGGCACTCATCAATACCAACTCTAGATATTTACATGAAAACATCAACGAATTGGCGAAAGAATTAATTGAAACCTTACCTCCTGAATTGAGCGTTTTACATTTTGTAAATTCAGGAAGTGAAGCCAATGAACTTGCAATCAGAATGGTAAAGGAAGCAACAGACTCTCAAGATATTATTGCTTCTGAATTCGGCTATCATGGAAACACGAATCTATGTGTTGATATAAGTTCCTATAAATTTGATAGAAAAGGTGGAAAAGGCGCTCCAGAGCATACACATATATTTCCACTTCCAGATTCTTATCGAGGCAAATATAGAGGCAAGAATACTGCAGAAAAATATGCCGAAGAAGTTCAAAAAAAAATAGATATGATTCTTTCTAAAAAACGCAAAGTTGGGGCATTCATTATAGAGCCAATTATTTCTTGTGGCGGACAAATTGAATTGCCAAATGGCTTTCTATCAAAAGCCTATCAACTTGTCAGAAATACTGGAGGATTGTGTATTTCTGATGAAGTACAGACTGGTTGTGGGCGTATGGGAAACACTTTTTGGGGATTTCAATTACACGACGTCATTCCTGATATAGTTACCATCGGAAAACCATTAGGAAATGGACATCCATTGGCTGCAGTTGCTTGCACTCAAGAAGTGGCTAATAAATTTGCCAATGGAATGGAATACTTTAACACATTTGGAGGAAATCCTGTTTCATGTGCTATCGGAACAGAAGTTTTACGAACTGTAAAACGAGAGAAACTTCAAGAAAACGCCTTGAATGTTGGAAATTATTTAAAGACTGAACTTAAAAATATTTCAAAAGAATTCCCAATCATTGGCGATGTTCGAGGGCAAGGTTTATTCCTTGGAATAGAACTGGTTGATTTAAAAATGAATCCTCTTGCTGAACAAACTGATTATTTAGCAAATAGAATGAAAGATCACGGTGTATTAATGAGTACAGATGGACCAGATCATAATGTATTGAAGATTAAACCGCCAATGGTATTTACTAAAGAAAACGCGAAAGAATTGATATTCTATTTGAAAAAAATATTTGCCGAAGACTTCATGAATTTATATTGATATTCCAAAAGGATTGTCAATAGAATAGGAAGGTTCAGTAAACCATTTCGGACCTTTTTGAGTCATATAAATATGATCTTCAAGACGAATTCCAAATTCATTTGGAACACATATCATAGGCTCGTTACTAAAACACATTCCTGATTCCAATACCGTTTCATTACCTCTAACAATATAAGGATACTCATGTATATTTAAACCTATTCCATGACCTGTTCGATGCGGTAATCCTGGAAGTTTATAATCAGGTCCAAGATTGTGTGATTCTAAAACTACACGAGAAGCATCATCAACAGAACTACAACTTTTTCCTAATTGTGAAGCATCAAAAGCCGCTTGTTGCGTTTCCTTTTCTACATTCCAAATATGTCTCTGCAATTCATTTGCTTCCCCAAAAACATAAGTACGTGTTATATCCGAAATATAATCATGCAATACACATCCTGTATCAATAAGTACCATGTCGTTCATTTCCAAATTTTTTGGAGTTTTAACACCATGCGGAAATGAAGAGTCTACTCCAAATAAAACAATACAAAAATAAGAGCCAGAAGGAATACCATATTTAATATGTGCTTGATCAATAAAATCTGTAACCTCTTTGGAAGTAATACCTACTCTTAAAATTCTTGCTGCTGCTTTCTGAACTTCCAATGTGATATTCATCGCATGCTGCATGATTGCAATTTCTGCATCTGACTTTATAATTCTACATCCAGTTATAATAGATTTTGCGTTTTCCAATGTATATAAAGAAGATACGTTTGCTATTCCATCAGACACAAAAAATGGTGTAGTTTCATCGATTAAAACAGTTCCGTTTAGAACATTATTGTCAGATAATATTTTAACAAACAATTTATAAGGACTTTCATGTTCTTCCCAACAATGAATCTCTCCTTTTATAACCATAAAGTCTAAAACTGTTCCTTTTTCAAATTCAGGAGCGATATAATGCAATTCTCCATTTGGAAATAATAAAGCGCCAACCATTCGTTCACTAGAATTCCAATGTGTGCCTGTAAAATAATACAAACTAGTTCCTGAATGAAGATAAACAGACTGTACTCCTTGCTTTTGCATCAGTTTACAAGCCTTTTCAATTCGTTTTTGAAATTCTTCTTTTTGAATTGGTTTTACCAAATGCGCATTTGGTTTAATTTTATCTAATTCTGCTTTTACCGTTGAACCTCCTATACCTATCATATCTTTTTCTATTTTATCAAAATTTTCTATCTGGATGAAAAGCCTCCAGATCCAATGAACTTTTCTTTGCAGAAATAATTTCAGAAACCAGTTTTCCTGTTGCAGGCCCCAAACTCCATCCCATCATTGCATGACCTGTAGCGATAGTCAAGTTGTTACATTTCAATGATTTTCCTATATATGGTAATCCGTCTGGAGAACAAGGTCTTAATCCACAAGCAGCAGATTTTTTTTCCTTTCCTTTAATTTCTAAATTATCATAATATTGACTTGCAGCATTTGCAATTGCATTTACTCTCACTGGATTAATTCTATGATTTATTCCTGCTATCTCCATCGTACCTGCAAATCGCGTAAAACCATTCATAGGTGTTACAGCTACTTTTGCTTCACATAGTATTGCTGGAATGGTAATATTGGTTTCTCGTTCCACGTCTATTCGATAACCTTTTCCTGCTTGTATTGGAATTTTTATATCCAATTTTTTAGTCAATAACGGACTCCAACTTCCTGCGGAAAGCACAACTTCATCTACAATAAAATCTTGTTTATTGGTTTTAACTTTGGCAATAGAATTATTTGAAATTTCAACATCAACAACTTCTTCATTTGAAAAAAAAATGACACCATTATCTTTTAAATAAGTACTCATTTCTGACATGAAATTATCTGGTGTCATATGTGCATCAGAATCAAAATAAACGGCACCTTTTATATTTAAATTTGCTTTAGGATCCAATACATCAACCTCTTTTTTGGTCAAGTGTTTAACACATAAACCTTCTTTTATTCCACGTTGTCCAATCTTCCATTCTTCCTCTCCAACCTTATCAGATTTGTAACACATTAACAAACCTTTACGCTCATAATGAAAATTAATTTCATTTGACGCTTTTAATGCTTCGTATAAATCACGACTGAATAAATTAATATCTTTAATTACAGGAATTACTTTTTCAACTTTAGCAGCAGTTGAAGATTTTTTAAAAGCCAAACTCCATTTTAAAAAGTCTATATCTAAACGAGGTTTTACATAAAAAGGGCTTGAAGAATTAAACATCCATTTCAATCCTTTAGTAATCATTCCAGGAGCAGCTAAAGGAATAATATGGCTCGGAGTAATATAACCAGCATTTACATAAGATGCTCCGCTAGAAAAGTTTGACTTATCTATAATCGTTACTTGATGACCTTCTTTTTGAAGATAGTATGCAGAACACAATCCTATAATTCCACCGCCAATAATAACTACGTTTTTACTCATTTAAATAACTTGAAATCCAAAAGCATAAGGGTCATCTTCACTATCAATTGAGATTGTATTGTATCCGAATACTTTTGCCCAACCTTGTATACTTGGTATTATTGCTAATTTTCCGTCTAATGTTGTTTCT
Organism: uncultured Flavobacteriaceae bacterium; assembly: GCA_905479835.1. Lineage (GTDB taxonomy): Bacteria > Bacteroidota > Bacteroidia > Flavobacteriales > Flavobacteriaceae > Urechidicola. The sequence goes on along the minus strand of CAJQNZ010000029.1, from coordinate 5,472 downwards.
TCTTCAACACAACCAATAAATTTACTTCCTATAAAACTCTCATGAATAAATTTTTCTTTCTTTTTAAGTTTTCCTTTGGCATATAATTGTGCTAGTCTTGCTGAAGTTCCTGTACCACAAGGACTTCTATCGATCGCTTTATCTCCATAAAAAACAGCATTTCTTCCGGACGAATTTAAATCTAAAGGATTACCAGTCCAAAGCATATGAGTAACATCTCGAATCGTATCATTTTCAGGATGAATAAATAAATTAGGATATTTTTGATTGATATTTTCTCTTACAATTTGTGAATATTGAATAATTTGACTTGCTGTAAAATCATGAACTCCAGAAAAATTTTCTTGCGGATCAACAATTGCATAATAATTCCCTCCATAAGAAACATCAAATGTAATTTCTCCTAATTCTGGACAATCTACAGAGAGGTTTTCAGCAGCCAAATAACTTTTTACATTCGTTAACTTTACCCAATCAACTTTATTTCCTGTATGCTGATACTCTATTTCTACCAATCCTGCAGGAGCCTCCATTCTTATTTTTCCTGGGACTTTAGGAATTATCAAACGCTCTTCTATAGCAATCGTAATCGTTCCTATTGTTCCATGACCACACATTGGTAAACAGCCTGAAGTCTCAATAAATAAAATAGCAAAATCATTTTCTGGATTATGTGGAGGATAGATTATACTTCCACTCATCATATCATGTCCGCGAGGCTCAAACATTAATCCTTTTCGAATCCAATCGTATTCTTTTAAAAAATGCTGCCGTTTTTCGTTCATGGTTTTCCCAACGAGTATTGGTCCTCCTTCTTTAATAACTCTTACAGGATTTCCACAAGTATGAGCATCAATACAAACGAATGTTGATTTACCCATTTTTCACTTTTTCAATATAATTGTCAACTCTTTTTTCCATAATTGCCAATGTCACGGTTCCTTGTTCTAAAATAATTTCGTGAAATTCTCGAATATCAAACTTTGATCCTAATTGCTCTTTTGCTTTTTTACGCAATTCTCTAATTTTCAGTTCACCAATTTTATAAGACAATGCTTGTCCAGGCCAAGAAATATATCGGTCTGTTTCTGTATTTATTTCGTGTAATGAAAGTGCAGTATTCGAAGCCATATATTCTACTACTTGTTCTCGAGTCCAATTTTTAGCATGAATTCCTGTATCAACGACTAAACGACAAGCGCGCCACATCTCATAAGTCAACTGACCAAATTTCTCATAAGGTGTGGTATACATTCCCATTTCATCAGCCAAAAATTCAGAATATAATCCCCATCCTTCTCCATAAGCAGACAAGTACAAATCCTTTCTAAATTGCGGAATACTATCTCCTAATTCATTATTCAGACTTCCTTGTAAGTGATGTCCAGGAACGGCTTCATGAACCGTTAAAGATGGCATTGTGTATAAAGTTCTACTTGATAAATTATACGTATTTACCCAATAATATCCTGGATCTTTACTGCCTTTGGCTGTACCAATATACCTTCCTGTTGTATACTTTGGAGCTATTGCATCTGGAACTTTCGCAACTCCATAAGGTTTGCGTGGCAATGTTTTAAAAAACCTTGGCAATTGTGCATCGGCACGTTTTGCCATATCACGAGCAATCATTAATAATTCCTCTCCCGTTTTTGGATAGAATTGTTCATCTGTTCTTAAAAATTGGAAAAATTCGGCAAAAGATCCTTTGAATTCTAAATCCTTAATAATCTGTTCCATTGCTACTTTAATTCTTGCAACTTCACTTAAACCGATTTTATGAATATCATCTGCTGAATATTGAGTACTCGTTGTGTAAAAATTGATTCTGTCTTGGTAAAACTCTTTTCCGTTTGGAGTCTCAGAAACACCTAAAGTTGTTCGAGTTTTCGGAAAATATTCAGTCTCAAAAAATTGCTTAATTCTCTTAAATTCTGGTGTAACACTTTCTTCAATTGCTGTTTTTGCTGCATTTAAAATAGAATCTCTTACCTCATCTGACAAGTCTTCAGGAAGGCTTTTAAATGGCATGTAGTAATAACTATTCTCGTAATTCTCAACAATATTTTTATCATACGTTGATTCATATCCTTTAAAAATTATCAAAGGCTGAGAAACTCCTTTTTCGAGTCCCTCTCGTAGATTTACAAAATGTTGATTTACATATTCAGGAATTGCATTTAATTTATTCAAATACTTTTTAGCATCTTCATAATTTGTAATTGCTTTCACATTGTATGTTAAACTGCTATGAAAACCAGCATCAGAAAGCAATGGATTTAAATATTGTTCAAATTCATAATATGCAATTTGATCTTTTAAATTAAACCTCAGTAAATCCAAAGATATTTTATCTGTCTCGCTTAAATCATCTTTATTAATTTTACTTAATTTATCTATGGTTTCTTGAGCATATTCAGCATTAGATTTATAATATTCTTTGGTATAAATTCCTAAAGGATATTCATCTTTATCATAAGATTCATAATCTTGATATTCGGTAATAATAGTATTTAATGTCGATGAAGAATCCTTGTTCTGACAACTAACTACCGACAAAACAAATAACACGCATACAATCTTTAAATATTTCATTTTTTTAAATTTTATTGGTTGTTAATTCCCCGTTTACTTGCCTTAAAATTTCTAATGGATTTTCATTTTTTAATTCATTCGGTAACAAATCATTTGGCCAATCTTGATAACTAAATGGTCGTACCCAACGCTTGATTGAATTCACTCCAACTGCTGTAAATCTACTATCAGTTGATGCTGGATATGGACCTCCATGAACCATTGAAGGACATACTTCAACTCCTGTTGGAACTCCATTATAAATAACTCTTCCTACTCTATCTTGCAAGGCTGAAACTATATTTGAATATTTTGAAACTTCACCATTATCTCCAATTACAGTTCCTGTCAACTGCCCTTCTAATCTAGAAATAATTTCTTCTAATTCATCCGAATTATCACATTGAACAACCATTGAAAAAGGGCCAAAAACTTCTTGATGCAATTTTGTATTTTCTAAAAATGTAGATCCATCAACAGTTGCAACAACTTGCTTAGCATAATTAGATTGAACTTCATCAGAATATGCTGCTGTTACATTAATTTTATCTTGAGATAAAACCGTTGATTTATTTTGTTCAAATGCTCCAAGAATATTAGGATGCAACATAGATGTAGGATGAATTTCTAAAATATCTTTAGATAAATTGGTAATAAAACTAGAGAGTTCTTCCCCTTTAATTCCTAATATCAAGCCAGGATTTGTACAAAATTGACCTGTTCCTAAGGTAATAGAACTTGCATACGTTTTTGCTAATGCTTCTCCTCTATTCTGCAACGCATTTGGCAAGATAATTACTGGATTGATACTTCCCATTTCTGCAAATACTGGGATTGGCTCGTCTCTTTGAGCAGCAAGATCGTATAATGCTCTACCTCCACGAATACTTCCAGTAAAACCTACTGCTTTTACATCAGGATGACTCACTAATTTCGTTCCTACTTCAATTCCACTACTATTTAAATTTGAAAAAACACCATTTGGCATTCCCGTTTTTATCGCTGCTTTACTTATTGCAGATGCAACGAGTTCACCTGTTCCAGCATGCATTGGATGAGATTTAACAATTACTGGACAACCAGAAGCCAATGCAGCTGCAGTATCTCCTCCAGCAGTTGAATATGCTAAAGCAAAATTACTTGCACCAAATACAACAACTGGACCTAATGGAATCATCATTTTTCTTACATCTGGTCTAGCCATTGGTTGTCTATCTAGTTGAGCTGTATCTATAGTTGCTTCTACCCAAGAACCTTCTTCTATCAATTTTGCAAAAGTACGTAATTGACCAACTGTTCTTCCTCTTTCTCCTCTTGCTCTCCCTTCTGGCAAACCAGTTTCAGAACAATATACTTTGATTAATTCTTCATCAAGCACTAATATTTCATCAGCAATTGCATTTAAAAAAACTGCTTTTCTAATTCCAGAAATTTTACTAAATTCTTTATACGCATTTTTAGCCAATAAAACTGCTTTTGCTATTTCTTCAGTTGTAGCCTCAACAAAAAGAGAATCATTTTCTATATTTAATTGAGGGTTAAATGTTTTATAAGTCTTTTGCCCTTTAGCAGACAATGTATTTCCGATGTAATTTTTTCCTGTAATCATCCTTGCTTATTTTTTATAATGTTTTTTTAATTTACTGGTTTTCAAACTAGTTCTTTTGAATATTTGAAAGGATTAACCTATTAAGTCCAGAACTTCAAGTCTTTCTTTTGCCAGAATATATCTTGCACGAACATCATCAATCTGCTGTTGAGTTAATTTCTTGCCATAGGTACGAAGCCCTCCAGCAACATCATTATGATGAATTCCCATAGCAAATTTAAGATATTCCATAAGCAGTGGCTGAGCATCCAAATACGATAAAGAATTTAAAGCCTGAGAAATTTTATTTGCCTTAGCCCATTCTCTATTCAAAACATACTCCTGCATAGTAACACTTGCTTTTGGGAAAATAGTACCTACACCTGTAATCCCTCCACTTGCTCCAGCGAGTCCTGCATATACAGTGACTGTATCTACTCCTGCCAAAACTTTTAAATCTTTATTTTCTAACACCAAGGTTTCAATAATTGAAACGTCTATTGTCGATATTTTAAGAGCAGTTACCTTAGGAAGAACAGAAAGTCTTTTAAGAAGTTCTGTTGAGAGCGCATGATAACCAGCTGCATCAGGATTGTTATAAGGCATAATTGTAACACCTACATCTTTTGCAGTTTCTTCAGAAAGTGCATAATACTCATACATTTCTTTTTCAGAAGGAACTCCCTTAGTTTTTGGTGGCATGACCATGACCGTATCAACCCCTACTGTTGCGAGTCCTTCAACGATTTTAGCAAGCTCTTCCTTAGTTTCTGCTGCTGCTCCGCTAATCAATGGAACATTGTATTCTTTAGCAACCTCAGAAAGGGATTTAAGTAAGGAAAGACGCTGCTTGGTGCTCAGGTAACTATTCTCCCCCAGAGTTCCAGAACCTACAAGTCCACTCATTCTGCTACCACCCTTTCCTTGAACTTTTAAAATACCTGCAGCCTGTTTTTGTGTTGCATCAAAGTCAATTTCAAGAGAGCCAGATTTTGACTCTTTCAACCATGTAAACACGGCTGGCATAACACCATTCCATTGTATATTCATTCTGATATATATTTTTTTTACAAAGCTAAACGAGTTTTTAGTTTTATAATCACTAGATTTTAACAGCTATTAATACTTTTTTAACTTCATTTCATCGATAAAATATGTTTTTAGGCAAATATTAGCATATATTTGTGCCGTAATTAACATTCACCACAATGAAAGTATTGCCTTTTAAGATACCCAAATCAAAAGATGTTGCCCTAATTTATCAAGAAGATATAGGGGAAATCTTATATGACAAGCTACATCAGCATGAA
>CAJQNZ010000028.1 GCA_905479835.1 uncultured Flavobacteriaceae bacterium | reverse complement strand
ACAAGAATTGTATTCGTAGAATGCTTTTTTAGCGTCAGACATATTTGGGTTTTTTTCCCATGCTTCTGGCACAAGCATCATCATGGCTTCTGGAAGTGAGCGACCTGTCATTAACAACAACTCAACAACCATATCTAAAGTTGCAGAATCTGATTTCCCTTTTAAAATGGTTGGAATTATCTTTTTTATATCTTCTCCAAATAATGGACTTTCCATAATCTCTTCACGAGAAAACATACGAGATACATTTCCTCGAAGGGTATTTATTTCTCCATTATGGCAAATGTATCTAAACGGCTGTGCTAAATCCCAAGTTGGAAATGTATTGGTAGAAAAACGTTGATGAACCAATGCCAATCGTGTATCTAAAGCCGAATTAAATAAATCTAGATAATATTCATTTATGTGTTCAGGTTTCAATAAACCTTTAAAAATTATGATTTTAGTAGAAAGACTTGGAAGATAAAAGAATTGTGCTTCAGATAATTTAGAACTATATATAGTATGTTCTGCTATTTTTCGAGCCGCAAATAATTTTAAATTAAATTCCCTGTCTGTTTGTTTTTTGTTAGTTTTTGCAATAAAAATTTGTTTTACAAACGGTTCTGTTACTTTAGCAACTGTACCTAAAACTTCACTATTTACTGGAACATCTCTCCAACCTATAAGTTTAAGCCCTTGATTTTTTATTTCAGTTTCAAAAACATCAATACAATATTGCCGTTGGTTATTTTTTTTAGGAAGAAAAACATTACTGACTGCATATTCTCCAATTTCTGGTAAATCAAATTCACAAAATATTTTGAAAAACTTATGAGGAATATCAATTAAAATACCTGCGCCATCTCCAGTTATACCATCAGAACTTACAGCGCCTCGATGTTCTAGTTTTACCAAAATTTCTAATGCTTTATGAATAATATCATTTGAACGTTTTCCAGTTAAACTACATATAAATCCTGCGCCACAATTATCGTGTTCAAATTCTGGTAAATAAAGTCCTTGTTTCTTCAGCATAATTCTAAAATTATTAAAGGGTTTGTACCCTTATTATATGACCAATATATATACTTGATTTTGATTAAAAAAAAAGCACAAACACTTTTCAATAATTCACAATATGCTACTATTTAAATACAATTAATACAATTAATATGCTGTCAAAATATCGAATCTTCAATAAATAAAATTTAACAAAAATTCATTTTTATTGCTAAATCGTTTTCGAAAATAATAAAACATTGAATATAATTCATTAAAAATTAAGATTCATCAAAAAAACAATAATTTTAAAATATGAATATTATAAAAAAATATCATTAAATTTATTATACCCCCTAAAAAATAGGGATTAAAATATCATTAAATTTATTATACCCCCTAAAAAATAGGGATTAAAATATAATAATAATAAAAATAGATTTAATAGGGTGTATTTTTTAGGGGGTTGATGATTTTTTATATAGTTTTGAGTGCTTACTAACGATAAATGTTAATTATTATGAAAAAATTATTTACTTTAACTTTATTATTGGCTTCAATAATAGTAACAGCTCAAGAAACTACAGAAACAGAGACTAAAGAGCAACAATTTTCTTTAGAAGGAAGTGTCGATGTTTATTATCAAACAAATTTATCTTCATCAGACGATATAAGTCAATCATTCGGAACATCGTTTGCAGACGAAAATGGCTTTGCATTAGGAATGGCAAATCTTATTACATCTTATGAAAAAGGAAAAGTAGGTGCAGTTGCAGATTTGGTTTTTGGACCAAGAGGTGATGCTGCAACTGGAGGATATAATCTAAATCAGTTATATGCTTATTGGAATGTAAGTGAAAAAACTAAATTAACATTAGGACGTTTCAACACCTATTTAGGATATGAAGTAATTTCGCCAACTGGAAATTTCAACTACAGTACATCTTATTTATTTTCTAGTGGACCATTTTCTCATGTTGGTATAAAAGCAGATTTTGCTTTATCTGAAGATTTTAGTTTGATGCTAGCATTTATGAATCCTACAGATGTAAATAAAAACACAACAGGAGGTTATGCCTTAGGTACTCAATTAGGATATGCAGGTCAATACTTAAACCTTTATTATGATGATGGTGAAGTGCTAGGTTTTGAAATAGATTATACAGGAGGTTTTGATGTTTCAGATTCTTTTTATCTAGGAATTAATGCAGCATATGTAGATAATAATGGAGAAGGTTTTATGGGTGCTGCTTTGTATCCTCAGTATGCTATTTCTGATAGTTTCTCAATCGGTTTAAGAAGTGAATATTTTGATTGGTTAAGTGATATCGATGCATCTACTGATGCTTTAGATGTGTATGCTGTTACTTTGACAGGAAGTTATACTATTGATAATTTAACTATCAAACCAGAATTACGTCTTGATAGCAATTCTGAAGATGTATATGTTGACAATGATTCAGATGCTACAAAAAGTTTAAGCGCCTTTACATTAACTGCTATTTATAAATTTTAACTAAAACTATATAAAATGAAAAAAGTTGAAGCAATTATTAGAAAATCAAAATTTTCTTCTGTTAAAAAAGCACTGCATGAGGTTGGTGTAAATTTCTTCTCGTATTGGGATGTAACAGGACTAGGAAATGAAAAAGAAGGGCATGTCTATAGAGGTGTCTCTTATAGTACAAGTGATATCCAAAGGCGCTATATATCAATCGTTGTAAATGATGATTTTGAAAGTGTAACTATTAAAGCAATACTTGAATCTGCTGCTACAGGTGAAATTGGGGATGGAAAAATATTTATCTCACAAATTGATGATGTGTACAGAATTAGAACGGGCGAAAAAGGCGGTCAAACTTTAAAATAATAAGAATATGGAATTACTTACTATAAATAATGTATGGATGATGATCTGTACGGCACTCGTTTTCTTTATGCATCTTGGTTTTGCGTTTTTAGAAATCGGACTTACAAGACAAAAAAATACAATAAATATTTTATTCAAAAATATGTTTATTATCACAGTTGGATTATTATTATACACATTAGTTGGATTTAATTTAATGTATCCTGGAGATTTTAATGGATTTTTAGGGTTTGCAGGTTTTGGTTTAGATGCTCCATTTACTGATGCTGGAGATTTAGATCTAGGCTATAATGAAGGTTATACATATTGGACAGATTTCTTATTCCAAGGAATGTTTGCCGCAACAGCTGCAACCATTGTATCTGGAGCAGTTGCTGAACGAATGAAAATAGGGCCTTTTATGATTTTCACAATAATCTATGTTGGATTGATCTACCCAATTGCAGGTTCTTGGAAATGGGGAGGCGGATTTTTAGACCAATTATCAACTCCTTTTTATGATTTTGCAGGATCAACACTTGTGCATTCTGTTGGAGGATGGGCAGCACTAGTGGCAGTTTGTTTGTTAGGATCAAGGATTGGAAAATTCAAAGAAGGAGAAATACAAGCGATTCCTGGACATAATATTCCATTGGCAACTGCAGGAGTTATCATCTTATGGTTAGGTTGGTTTGGATTTAATGGAGGTTCTGTTTTATCTGCAGATCCAGCTTTAACTTCATTAACACTTGTAACAACTTGTTTAGCTGCTGCTGCAGGTGGTGTAGTTGCAGCACTTGTATCAACTATTAAATATAAAAATTTAGATTTAACCATGTTTTTAAATGGTATACTTGGAGGTTTAGTTGGTATTACTGCTGGTGCAGATCAGATGAGTCCAACGGATGCGATACTTATTGGAGGGATTGCTGGAGCGATCATTGTATTTGCAGTTTCATTAATTGATCGATTAAAATTAGATGATCCTGTAGGAGCAATAGCTGTGCATTTAGTATGTGGAGTCTGGGGAACTTTAGCAGTTGGTATTTTTGGAGAACTTGCTGGTGGATCTCAATTTTTAAGCCAACTTATTGGTGTTGCTTCTTATGCTGTACTTTGTATAGTGTCTTCTTTTATAATTATTTATACATTGAAGAAAACTGTTGGGATAAGAGTTTCAGAACGCGAAGAACTTGAAGGTCTTGATTCACATGAACATGGAATGGATGCGTATCCAGATTTTAGATTAAATGAGCATTAAAAATTAATTTATTGGTTAATAAATAGAAAACCCTCAAAGCTAATATTGTTTTGAGGGTTTTTGTTTTACAACTAATTTTATAAGATATCTATTAAGCAGAGTTACGACTTGCGTTTATATTTCCAAACAAGGAGCGTGTCACAATTTTTTCATACACTTTAATTTGCGCTTCATCGATTACTTTTTCTTTTTTAAGTTCTTGAATCTTTTTTAACGCATACTGCTGAATGGTCAACAATGGTAACACAATTGATTCTCTAATTGCAATGGATGCTTTACCTGCAGGTTCTTCTTGCATTAACTCCGTAAATCCTGTGAGTTTTAAAATAAGACGTTTTGTTGTTTGGTATTCTGTATGAATAATATTCCAAAACTCACCATATTCTTCATCTTCTGACATGTATTTAGTCAAATCAAAAAATGATTTAGACAAAGACATCATACTATTTTCAATCAATGTTTTAAAGAAGCTTGACGTTTTAAATAAATGTTGTGCTTTTTCAAATTCACCAGCATCTTCATAACTTTTTAATGCGGTTCCTACTCCAAAAAAACCTGGTACATTTTGTTTTAATTGGCTCCAAGATCCTACAAATGGTATAGCTCTTAAATCTTCAAAAACCAATCCTTCTGCTTTTCCCCTTTTAGAAGGTCGACTTCCGATATTCGTTTTAGCATAATATTTAAGTGTACTCATATGCTCCAAATATGAAATAAACTTTGGATGTGCTTTAAAATTCACATAAGCTTCATAACTTAATTTTGCAAGGTTATCCATAACAATTCTATTTTCAGGAAGCATGCTTAAATCAGTATCACTTAATCTATTGTGGACTCCTGAACTGATTAATTGTTCTAGATTGTATTGTGAAGAGTCTAATGTTCCAAAATTTGAACTAATCGTCTGACCTTGAATTGTTAATTGTACTTCTTTATCTTCTATAGTAGGCCCTAAAGATGCATAAAAATTATGTGTTTTTCCACCTCCACGAGCAGGAGGACCTCCTCGTCCATCAAAGAAAATAACGGTTATATCGTATTTTCTCGAGATCTTTGTTAAGTTTTCTTTTGCTTTATATATAGCCCAATTTGCCATTAAATATCCTCCATCTTTTGTACCATCGCTAAAGCCAAGCATAATTGTCTGTCTGTTTCCACGAGATTTTAAATGTGCAGCATATACTGGATTAGTATATAATTCTTCCATAACTTTTGGAGCATTTTTTAAATCTGTAATCGTTTCAAAAAGAGGTCCAATATCAACAGTCAACTTCTCTTGAAAAGCAACTAATTTAAGCATTGCAAATAGTTGCATCACATGCAATGTTGATTGATTATTACTTATGATATATCTATTTGCTGCCTTTTCTCCATTTGTTTCTTGGATAGTTTTTAATGCCTTTATGGTGTTTAAAGCCTTAAGTGTATCTTGATCTTTTATCAATGATAAATCAACAGAACCTTTGATTTCAGAAAGAATTTTAACTTGTTCTTTTTCTGATAAATTATGATAGTTTTTAGGCAAACTTTCACTTTTGTTTTCAATCATAGTATTTACCATGTTATTGAAATATTCTTCATGTTTTCTACTATCTTGACGAATGTCTAAATTGGCAAAATGAAAACCAAATAGATGTACCTTATTTATCAAACTATTAATTTCAGAAACATAAAGTGATTGATGATTATCAACAATATGTTGTTTAATTTCTTTTAAGTCTAATTTAAAACTCTCTAATGTTAAATGAGTTTTTTTATTGGTAATAATTTTATACAATTCAGTTTCTAGAACTACTATTTTTTCTTCAACTCCTTCAAATGTTAGTTTTCTGCGAAGTTTTCTCACATCTCGATAATAGTTTTTTATAACTGTTTCTTTTAGTCTTTTTGCAACTTTTAGTGTAATTTCTGGGGTAACAAAAGGGTTTCCATCTCTGTCTCCTCCAGGCCAAAAACCAATATTAATAATATCGTTATCAATATGTTTTCCTTCAAATATATTTTGTTGAATGTAATCATATATCTTTCCAAATGATTTATAAAACACATTTTCTAAATACCATATTAAACTTACAGCCTCATCATAAGGTGTTGGTTTTTTATGCTTAAAGAATGGTGTTTTTCCAAGTTGTGCTAATAAATCATTAATGCGTAATAAATCATTTTCCTTGATAGCATCTGTTAAATCAGTAATAATACCTAAAACTGATCCAGGATAAAATTGAGTAGGATGAGCAGTCAAGACAATTCTCACTTTAAATTCTTCAATACATTTCTGAAGTATTTCCAATTTATTTTCAGCAGTTGTCTTTTCTTTTAGACTTCTTAATGTACCGATACCATCCATATTATGAACGGTTGGGAAGGCAGCATCTTCAATCGCGTCAAACAATACAACTTGACGTTCAATATATTGTATAAAACGAAAGAGTAAATTGATCTGGCTTTCTGGAGATCGTCTTGCTTGATATTTTTCAAAAAAGGTGTGAACGATTGCAGTTGGATTATTACCTATTTTAAAGCCTTTTTCACAGGTCTCATGAAACAACGGCAGTAAAACCCCTGTTTTTGTAATTGAGTCAAAAGGGAGTGTCATAAAAATACTATTGTATATTTGATATTTAGACAGTACATTTTGATTAAATCTAGCAATTTTTGGTTGGTTTGACATGTTGTTATTTTTAAGTTATAAGACCTAATTTCCTGATTTTAATTATAAAAGTAAATAATAAAAAATGAAATAATTGTTATTGAATTTATAGAACTCATCAATTTGATTTTTTTTAGATTTAAAAACAGATAAAAAAATATTTTTATAATAATATTTGATATTAAAAATAAGGTAATATTTCAAGTTGATAAATTCTAAACCTGTTTTTTATGATTATGATAAAAGTGTATTTTGTAGAAAAAAAGCATAAAAAAAGCTGACTCCATGAAGTCAGCTGTTAATTTATTAAAATAAACATTATCCTTTTATCACACCTCTAGAAATTACAATTTTTTGAATTTCAGAAGTTCCTTCATAAATCTGAGTGATTTTTGCATCACGCATCATTCTTTCCACATGATATTCTTTTACAAATCCATTTCCTCCATGGATCTGAACAGCCTCAACGGTCTGTTCCATTGCAACTTTCGAAGCGTATAACTTGGCCATTGCACTTGACATGTCATAACTATTTCCTTGATCCTTATCCCATGCAGCTTTCATAACTAGATATCTTGCAGCTTCAATTTCAGTTGCCATATCAGCCAATTTAAAAGCGATTGCTTGATGATTACATATTTCAGTGCCAAATGTTTTACGTTCCTTAGAATATTTTAATGCAAGTTCATAAGCACCTCCAGCAATACCTAATGCTTGAGCTGCAATCCCGATTCTACCTCCAGATAAAGTTTTCATTGCAAACTTAAACCCAAACCCATCTTCACCTATTCTATTTTCTTTAGGAACTTTCACATCATTAAATTGCAATGTATGAGTATCTGAACCACGAATTCCTAGTTTGTCTTCTTTCGGTCCAATAATAAATCCTTCCATTCCTCTTTCTACGATAAAAGCATTGATTCCTTTATGTTTTTTACTTCTATCAGTCTGAGCAATTACTAAATATACATCAGATCTTCCACCATTAGTAATCCAGTTTTTGGTTCCATTTAGTATATAATGATCTCCTTTATCTTCTGCCGTAGTTACTTGTGAGGTAGCATCACTTCCTGCTTCAGGTTCACTTAAGCAGAACGCTCCAATAAATTCTCCTGTTGCAAGCTTTGTTAAGTATTTTTGTTTTTGATCCTCATTACCATATGCTTCTAATCCGTAGCATACCAGTGAATTATTTACAGACACCATTACAGAGGCTGAAGCATCAATTTTAGAAAGTTCTTCCATAATTAATACATAAGAGATTGCATCCATACCGCTTCCTCCATATTTTGGGTCAACCATGATTCCCATGAACCCTAATTCTCCCATTTTCTTGACCAACTCATCTGGAAAAGATTGTGCATTATCTCTTTCAATTACTCCTGGTAATAACTCACTCTGTGCGAAATCTCTTGCAGCTTCACGAATCATTAAATGCTCTTCTGATAAACTAAAATCCATAAAATATGTGTATTTGTTTTTTTTGCAAAGATAGTAGTTTTGTTTGAATTTTATTGTTAAAAAAATAGTAGAAATAGAATTAAAAGGATTCGTATTTTTACGAAATGAATTTGAAAAAAGTATATTCAATTGGATTGATGAGTGGAACCTCCTTAGACGGAGTAGATATTGTTTATGTGAACTTTAATAAAGGAAAAGAATATACATTTGATATAATTCATTCAGATACAATTCCCTATTCGGAATTATGGAAGCAACGGTTAAAAAATGCTTTTTCAGAGCCCAAAGATCAATTAAAAGAATTGGATATTGAGTATGGTAAGTATCTAGGTGTTTTAACAAATAATTTTATTGAGAAGCACCAAATAAATATGTTGGATTTCATTGCGTCTCATGGTCATACCATATTTCATGATCCAGGTAATGGATACACTTTGCAGATAGGTGATGGAAAAACAATTTCTGAAATTACAGGAAGAAAGGTGGTGTGTGATTTTAGAACGCAAGATGTTGAAATAGGAGGTCAAGGAGCACCTTTAGTCCCGATAGGTGATAAGTTGTTGTTTTCGGAGTATGATTATTGTTTGAATTTAGGAGGGTTTGCTAATATTTCTTTTGAACAAAAGAATGAAAGAATAGCATTTGATATATGTCCTGTAAATATTGTGATGAATTTTTATGCTAATAAAAAAGGGTTGGAATATGATGATAAAGGTATTTTGGCTTCAAAAGGGAAGGTCTGTAAAAATTTATTATTAGAATTAAATGAAATAGCATTTTATAAAAGTTTGATGCCAAAATCTCTAGGCTATGAGTTTGTCATTTCTGAAGTGTTTCCATTGATTGAGAAGTACAATCTTGAAATTGAAGATATCTTAAGAACATTTATTCAGCATATTGTTATTCAAATTTCAAATAAAATCAAATTTTCTGGAAAACTTTTAATTACTGGAGGAGGAGCATTTAATATTTTTCTTATCAATGAATTGGAAAAAGTAATTTCAAATGAGGTTATTGTGCCAAATGAGACTATAATCAACTATAAAGAAGCGTTAATATTTTCTTTTTTAGGTTTGTTGCGTATTGATAATCAGGTTAATTGCCTTCATAGTGTGACAGGTGCGAAAAAAGACCATTCAAGCGGTAAAATTTTTAGTACTTAATTTGATATATTTGTAAGTATAAAATTTATTAATGAAGGAATTACTTAAGAAGTACGAGAATAAAGAGCCAGAAATAGTTTTTCATTGGAAGGATCAAGAAACAGATGCTGAGGGTTGGACAGTAATAAACTCATTAAGAGGAGGTGCAGCAGGAGGTGGAACGAGAATGAGAAAAGGCTTGGATAAAAATGAAGTTCTTTCGTTGGCCAAGACTATGGAAGTGAAATTCACGGTATCTGGACCTGCAATAGGCGGTGCTAAATCTGGGATTAATTTTGACCCAAATGACCCTAGAAAAAGAGGTGTATTGGAACGTTGGTATAAAGCAGTTACGCCATTATTAAAGCATTATTATGGAACTGGAGGAGATTTAAATGTCGATGCAGATAAAGATGTAATACCTATTACAGAAGACTGTGGAGTATGGCATCCTCAAGAAGGAATCTTCAATGGTCATTTTAAGCCTTCAGAAGCAGATAAAATTAATAGAATAGGGCAATTGCGTCTCGGAGTAATTAAAATTATTGAATCTAAGAAATTCTCTCCTGACCTATCTAGAAAATATACAGTTGCAGATATGTTAACTGGTTATGGGGTTGCAGAGGCTGTAAAACATTATTATGGGATCTATGGAGGTTCAATAAAAGGAAAAAGAGCAGTTGTGCAAGGATTTGGTAATGTAGGTTCTGCTGCAGCATATTATTTAACTCAACTAGGAGCCAAGGTTGTCGGTATTATAGATAGAGATGGAGGGTTGATTGATGAAGAAGGGTTTTCTATGAGCGAAATGAGAGACTTGTTTCTTGGGAAAGATGGTAATAAATTGGTGTCACAGAACATGATTCCATTTGAAGAAATTAATCAAAAAATATGGTCATTACCTGTTGAGATTTTTGTTCCAGCAGCAGCGTCAAGATTGGTTTCTAAAAATCAAATTTCCCAAATGATATCCTCTGGATTAGAAGTTATTTCTCCTGGAGCCAATGTTCCATTTGCAGATAAAGAAATATTTTTTGGACCAATAATGGAGTATACTGATCAAAAAGTGAGTCTACTTCCAGATTTCATTTCCAATTGTGGTATTGCAAGGGTTTTTGCATATTTGATGGAGGAAAAAAGGTCACTACCGCTAAATGATCAAGAAATTTTTGAAGATACATCCAATACTATTAAAAACGCACTAATAAAAACACATTATCAAAATAACAGTAAGACAGAAATATGTAAAACTGCTTTTGAAATCGCATTAAAACAACTTATCTAAACTTAACTATATATGGAAACATTAATTATTTTAATATTCGCTTTAGGATATTTAGCAATTACTTTAGAGCATAATTTGAAACTAGATAAACTTATTCCTGCATTGGCGATGATGGGGATATTATGGGCATTGGTTGCCTTTGGAATTGAAGGTTTTCCGAATTGGTTTGATTCAGGAGCTCATCAATTAGTCGATGGAACTAATGGATCTGAAAATTTTGCTCTGATGGACGGAGAACATAGGAGGCATTTATTAGAAGAAACATTATTGCATCATTTGGGTAAGACAGCAGAAATTTTATTTTTCTTATTAGGAGCGATGACTATTGTTGAAATTATAGATTACTTCGATGGATTTTCTACATTTAAGAATTTTATAAAGTACAGAAGCAAGAAAAAATTATTATGGATATTTGCTATTCTTGCGTTTATATTATCAGCAATTATTGATAATTTAACAGCAACAATTGTATTGATTACGATTCTTCAGAAAATTATTAAAGATAAAACGACAAGGCTTTGGTTTGCAGGTTTAATAATCATTGCGGCAAATGCTGGTGGTGCTTGGTCTCCGATTGGAGATGTAACAACTACAATGTTATGGATCGGTAAAAAAGTCTCAGCAGGAATGCTAGTTAAATATCTTATTATTCCTTCTTTATTGTGTATGATTGTTCCTACATTAATAGCAACTTATTTAAAGCCTTTTCAAGGAGATATTGATCTTGTAGAAGATAATGAAGGTTCAAAGAGTAAACATGGTTCTACGATGTTATACTTAGGGTTGGGAGCAATTGTTTTTGTCCCTTTTTTCAAAGTGATTACACATTTACCTCCATATGTAGGGATGATGTTATCATTATCGGTAGTAGGTATATTTGCTGAAATATATAGTAGGTCGCAATTTAGTATCTCTAATGTTATTGATGGTGAAGGAGATGATTCTCATGGACATCATAGTCCAGTTCATAGTTCATTAGCGAAAATAGAAATGCCTAGTGTTTTATTCTTTTTTGGAATATTAATGGCAGTTGCAGCTTTGGAATCTCTAGGATTGTTGTTTTTAGGAGCAGAATCCTTAAGAGAAATCATTCCAAATACTGATGTAGTTGTAATGCTTCTAGGAATAGGTTCAGCAGTAGTTGATAATGTGCCTTTAGTAGCAGCAAGTATGGGTATGTTTCAAGAACCTATTGATAGTCCTTTATGGCATTTTGTAGCCTTTTCAGCAGGAACAGGAGGGTCTATGTTGATAATCGGTTCTGCAGCAGGAGTTGTTGCAATGGGAATGGAGAAGATTGATTTTTTCTGGTACTTTAAAAATATTGCTTGGCTAGCAGCCGTTGGTTTTATTATAGGTTCAATAGCCTTTATAGGTATGAGAGCAATAGTTTAATAATTAAATTTGACCCGAGAAATTCTCGGGTTTTTTTATAAATCCTCTCATCGCAATTTTCAAATATATATTTCGTTAAATAAAAGTAAATTAAAAAATAATAGATATCATGCAACAAGAAACGCAAGAAGTTCTAGAAGAAGTTTTGTCGGAAGAGAAAACACTTTCTATTTATAATTTGATAATGGATGGAGGAATAGGAGGTCAATTAATTATTGGGATTTTATTGCTCATGCTCGTTGTGGCACTTTATATTTATTTTGAACGAATTTTTGCCATTAATGCCGTTTCAAAAACGGATGATAATTTTATGAATCAGATAAAAGATCAAGTTTCCAGTGGAAAATTAGAGGCTGCTAAAGTTTTATGTGCTCAGACCAATTCTCCAGAAGCAAGATTGATTGAGAAAGGAATATCAAGAATCGGTAAACCTCTTGAAGATATTAATACAGCCATTGAAAGTGCGGGAACACTAGAAGTGTATAAACTTGAGAAAAACGTGAGTATTCTTGCTACAATTGCTGGAGCCGCACCAATGATAGGATTTTTGGGAACTGTGATCGGAATGATATTGGCGTTTCATGAAATGGCGAGTAGCGGAGGTCAGGCAGAAATGGGGTCGCTAGCAGCAGGAATTTATACAGCAATGACAACTACAGTAGCAGGATTAATAGTTGGAATTATTGCTTACATGGCCTACAATCATGTAGTTGTGAAAACCAATAAAGTTGTCCATCAAATGGAAGCGAAGGCTGTAGAGTTTTTAGATTTATTAAACGAACCAGTATAAAACCGATTAAAGGGTTAAAAGATTGAATGATTGAATAAAATCAGTTTTAAAAATCTTTTAATTTTTGAATCTTTCAATTTTTAAATAAGATATGAAGTTCAAAGGAAGAAATAAAGTGAGTCCGGAATTCAGTATGAGTTCAATGACAGATATTGTTTTCTTGTTATTGATATTTTTTATGTTGACTTCTAATGCTCCCAATGCATTGGATATGATTCTGCCAAAAGCAAAAGGAAAATCTACCAATACTCAGAATGTATCTATAAGTATTAAAAAGGACGCTACATTTTATGTAAATAATAAACTTGTACCTCTTTCCAATGTTGAAAGAGAATTGATAACATTACTTTCCAATAATGAAAATCCAACGGTACTTTTACGTGCAGAAGAAGGTGTGCCAATAGAAAAAGCAGTTGCAGTAATGGATATTGCCAATAGAAATAGATTTAAAGTGATATTGGCAGTAAGACCTAAATAAATGAAACTACTTGATACCATACATAAGAGAAAGTCGGCTACAGTAACTACAATCATAATGTTGTTGTTGCTCTTAGCGATACTATTCTTAGGAATGAAATATCTAGATCCTCCAATAGAATCTGGAATTGCAGTAAATTTTGGGACATCTGAAATGGGAAGTGGAAATATTCAACCTACTGAGCCTGTTAAAACTCAGATTCAACCAGAAGTTACAGAACAAAAAGAAGTTGTAGAAGAAACAGTTGAGGAGGTTGCTTCAGAAGATGCTCCTGCCGAAGATGTTATGACAAATGAGTCCGAAGAATCTATAAAAATTAAGAAGGCTGAAGCCGAAAGTCTCAAAGCAAAAGCTGAAACTGATAAAAAAGCGAAAGCCATAGCCGAAGCAGAAAGAAAAGCACAGGCTGAAGCGGAACGCATTAAAAAAGAACAAGAAGAGAAAAAAAGGAAGTTGGACGAAATGATGGGGGGAATTAAAAATTCAGAAGGAACAGCAACAGGAGGTCAGGGCGATGACAAGATAGGAGGAGATAAAGGAAATGAGAACGGTGATCCAAATGCTGATGGATATTATGGTAATGGAGGATCTGGTGGAAACGGAGATTATCAACTAGGAAATAGAAAACCATTAAACAAACCAAAACCAACCTATGATTGTGAAGAAGAAGGCCTTGTCATCGTTGCAATTCAGGTTGATCGAAGCGGTAAAGTTATTCGTGCAAATGCAGGAATTAAAGGTTCAACCAATACAGCAACATGTTTATTAAGCCGAGCCAAAGAAGCCGCTTTAAAAACAACTTGGCAGCAAGATTCAAATGCAGGAAGTACACAAACAGGAATTATTAAATATCGTTTTTCTCTGTCCAACTAGAATGGTTCAATGAAAGAATACTTTAATGGTAGAATAAAGAACCTATTTTTGTATTATATCATTAACAAATTATTTCATTATTAATTAAAAATGAATTATCAAGAAACTTTAGATTGGATGTTTTCGCAATTACCTATGTATCAAAATCATGGTAAAACAGCGTTTAAAAAAGACCTTACTAATAGTTTGGCGTTTTCAGAACATCTTAATTTTCCTGAGAGAAAATTTAAATCTATACATGTTGCAGGAACCAATGGAAAAGGATCTACAAGTCATATGCTTGCCTCTATATTACAAGAGGCTGGTTATAAAGTTGGGTTGTATACTTCGCCACATTTAAAAGATTTTAGAGAACGAATTAAGATAAATGGTCAGCCAATTTCAGAAGATGAGGTTGTTGATTTTATTTCTTCAAATGCCTCTTTTTTTGACAAAAACAAATTGTCTTTTTTTGAAATGACAGTCGGTCTTGCATTTGAAAGTTTCGCCAAGCATAAGGTTGATATTGCTATTGTAGAGGTAGGGTTAGGGGGAAGGCTTGATTCAACGAATATTATTACACCACTTATTTCGGTAATTACCAATATAGGACTTGATCATACACAGATGCTAGGGCATACATTGCCTGAAATAGCGTTTGAAAAAGCAGGAATTATAAAAAAGCATACTCCAGTTGTTATAGGCGAGTATCAAAAAGAAGTTCATTCTGTTTTTTATAAGAAGGCAATTGAAACGTATTCTGATTTATTTTTGGCAGAACAAAATATTACAGATGAATATGCATCTGATTTAAAGGGGATTTATCAGTCTAGAAATACTAGAACAGCAGTTCAAACGATTCATGTATTGCAAAATTTAAACTTTTCAATTTCAGAAAACCAAATTATAAATGGCTTGTTAAATGTAGTTCGCAATACAGGTTTGTTAGGTCGATGGCAAGTGTTAAGCGACTCTCCATTAACAATTTGTGATACTGCACATAATAGAGAAGGTTTATTTTATGTTATGAATCAATTACAAAACTTAGAATACAAGAACTTGCATATCGTTTTAGGGGTTGTTAATGATAAGGATTTAGAAGAAATTCTACCATTATTTCCTGAGAATGCTACTTATTATTTTTGCCGCCCAAATATTCCAAGAGGACTGGATGCTGAGGATTTAATGAATATATGTTTGGGTTTTAAATTGAAAGGAGATGTGTATTCTTCTGTAAGTAAAGCATTTGAAGTTGCTAGTAGAAATGCGTTAGATGATGATATAATTTTTATAGGAGGAAGTACATTTGTTGTGGCAGAAATAGTTTAATTATTTTTCATTAAAAAATTTGTAATAATCAAAAACTCAGTTATATTTGCATCCGCTTAGGGCAATTAGCTCAGTTGGTTCAGAGCACCTCGTTTACACCGAGGGGGTCGGGGGTTCGAATCCCTCATTGCCCACATCAATCATAATTCCGATGAATTTTTCATCGGAATTTTTATTTTCAGAAATATTGAAAAATGGATATTTCAGAAATGCAGGACTTTTTTTGTTTAAGGCCGTTACAAATTTATTTGGGTAAGGAAATAAATAAAAAATAGGATTCGCCAAAATTGTGAGACATTGCTTCTTTCAATAAGAGGAGAAATAGTGAGCATATATTAATTTTTCAACGCCCAAATCAATTAAAAACCTGATGATTTTTTCATTAGAATTAATTTTACAATAATTAATAGGTTTTTTAGTTATATATAATGATCATTAGATATAATATCACAATTGGTTACTTTCCACATTAAAAAAAAATAAAAAAGATGATTTTAAGAAAAATAAGTTTTTTAGTAATGTTAATAATTGCAACTTTATGTTTTCAAAGTTGTAATGATGATAATGGAACAGAAAACACTGCAAGAGTGCAATTAAAGTTGATTGATGCACCAGGAGATTACTTAGAGGTAAATGTAAATATTATTGATGTTCAATATAATAGTTCTGAAGATGAAGAGGGTTGGAGGAGTTTTGAAAGTTTTGAGCCTGTAATAGTTGATCTGACTGAATTAGTTGCTGATAATGATTTGCTATTGACAGATGAAATTATTAATTCTGGAATGTTAAAACAAATTAGATTGGTTCTTGGAAATGAAGAAAACAGTTTAGTCATTGATCAAGGAGATAAAGAGCCAGGAGTTCCTATAGAATTAAAAACGCCTAGTGCACAACAGTCAGGTCTTAAGTTGAAATTAAATGAAGTTTTAGTTTCTGGGTTTTCATATACCTTTATATTGGATTGGGATGTTCAGAAATCTGTTATTGAGGCAGGAGGTTCGGGGATGTATAATTTAAAACCTGTAATCAGAGTAAACACACTAGTCAATTCAGGGTCAATAAAAGGGAAAGTAATAGGAAAGTTAACTTCTGAAGATCTTGTTGCTACTCCATTAGAAAATATTTCGGTATTATTCTTCGATGAAGATGAATTAACGACATCACTAGGAAGTACTTTTACAAATGAATTTGGTGATTTTACAATTCAAGGACTTGGCGCTGGTAATTATGTGGTTAAAATTAATGAAGATTTAACCTATACAGAATATGTTTCTGAATCTATAGATGTTATGATAGGTGAAGTAAATGAAATAGAATCAAATATAGAACTGTTACTAAAGTAAGTAATTATAAGTCATCCTAAAATAGATTTATAACTTTTAGAAATGGCTTTTTTTAATGATAAAACTTCAAGTTAATTCTACTTAACTTTAGGATTGATAAGTTAATACAAATTTATATTTTGTAATTTTCAACGAACTTATCAAAAGACATTGGTTGTAAATTCCTAGATATAAAATGATTTTTATATGTTTCGTAGTTTTTTTTTGCAAATATTAAAACTTCTTTTGAAGTTTTAACTTTAATTTTCACGTTGGTTTCCATAATAAATAAAAGAATTTTTTTAACTTAATTCATATTATTTTTTCAGAGCTTTTTAAAGTGCTGAAATTAAGTTAAATAGATGTTATAAACAAAAAATATCCTTATTATTTTAAAAAAAAGTAAAAAAGTAATAATTAAATATATCCATTAGAGCAGATTTTTTAATTTAAAATCTTTTGTGAAATTGCATTTTTTTAGTTTGGTGTATTTATTATTCGTACTTTAGTCGAGTAGATTTAATTATCTACATCTTTTTCATAGCAATTTTCCCATCTAAGCAATTAGATGGGTTTTTTTATTTCAGAAATTAGTATTTTGTTATTGTTGAATATAGATATTAGTTATAAAAAATATTTTTTTTAAAAGAGTGCTTAGTCTTATCTAAACTATTTAGTTTATATTTAATAGTATATTTACATTTCACAATTAAAACTTTATTTATATGGAAACACAAAATTATAAAAATCATGCTAGAATGGTTCCGGGATTTCACTATGCAATGTTTGCTTTAATAATGGCAATGTTAGTCGGAGGAATTGTAAATGCTATAAAATCAGGGCATGAAAATTTTTATTCAGCAACATTATTAATTTTAGTTGCTATAATTTTATTATTGATTTCTTTCTATTCTCGCTCTTTTGCTTTAAAAGCACAAGATAGAGCAATCAAAGTTGAGGAAAACTTCAGACATTATTTGTTGACAGGAAAACCTTTAAGTAGTGATCTTTCTACACGACAAATAATAGGACTGCGATTCGCTTCAGATCAAGAGTTTCCTGAACTAGCTAAAAAAGCAATTGCTGAAAATATGTCAGAAAAAGATATAAAAAAGTCAATTAAAAATTGGAAACCAGATAATTATCGAGTTTAAAAAAATGAATAAAATCATATTATTTTTGTTTTTTATTGGGTTAGTAATTTCATGTCAAACAAAAGTAAAAGAACCTGTTAAGGAAGCCGAAATAAAAGAAGGTCAATCAGAACCGAACATTTTTGTGATGAAAACAACTTTTCCTTCTATGGATGGTTTGCTTATATCTGCCGATATTTATGAAGTTAACGGATTAAAACCAACAATTTTATTATGTCATCAAGCAGGTTATAGTCGAGGAGAATATAAAGATACTGCATTGCAACTAAATAAATTGGGTTATTCTTGTGTTGCAATAGATCAACGTTCTGGTAATAACATCAATAATATTCAAAATGAAACCGCTCAAAGAGCTTTAGAAGAAGGGTTATCAACAAGTTACTTAGACGCTAAACAGGATATAGAAGCAGCAATTGATTTTATGTTTATCGAAAATGAAAATCAACCTATTATTCTAGTAGGTAGTTCCTATTCCGCTTCTCTTGTATTATTAATAGGAAAAGAAAATTTAAAAGTGAAAGCTGTAGTTTCTTTCAGTCCAGGAGAATACTTAAAAGGCATTCAACTTTCAAAAAAAGTAAAGGATTATACAAAACCAGTTTTTGTAACTTCATCTCAAAAAGAAATTCCTCAAGTAGATAAATTGGAAATGAATACTGTAAATGGTTTTTTATATCATTTTAAACCTTTGGTAAAGGGTATTCATGGATCAAGAGTTTTATGGAAATCTACTAAAGGAAATGAAACTTATTGGGAAGCCTTAGAAGTTTTTTTAGAAAAGGTAAAAAATGAATTCTCTTAAATTCCTTTAAATTTTATATTAATAAGTTTTACTAAAAAGTGAAGAATTGTAAAGAGAAACTTCATTCAGTTTCTCGAAAACGTTATCGTTGAAAAAATGTAAAAAAATAGTATTCTTCTTATTTTAGAATTAAATTTGTGATAATAAAAACATTATGGATAATTCCCTAAAAATTAAAAAAATAGCTGTTTTTACTTCTGGCGGAGATTCCCCAGGAATGAATGCAGCAATTCGATCTGTAGTAAGAACAAGTGCATATCATAATATTGAATGTGTAGGTATTTATCGTGGTTACGAAGGTTTAATGGAAGGTGATTTTGTGTCTTTAACCGCTCGTAATGTTAAAGGGATTATTAATAAAGGCGGAACTATATTAAAAACTGCTCGTTCAGAAGAATTTCGAACGAAAGAAGGGAGAGAAAAGGCTTATAAAAATTTAAAAGAAGCTAATATTGACGCCTTTGTTGTTATTGGAGGAGATGGTAGTTTTACGGGAGCAATGATTTTTAATCAAGAGTTTAATTTTCCTGTAATGGGAATTCCTGGTACTATTGATAATGATATTTTTGGAACTTCACATACACTTGGTTTTGACACAGCATTAAATACTGTAGTAGATGCAATTGATAAAATACGTGATACGGCTAGTTCACATAATCGATTGTTTTTTATTGAGGTTATGGGAAGAGATGTAGGTCATATTGCATTGAATGTAGGAATTGCTGGAGGTGCTGAAGAAATTTTAATTCCAGAAGAAGATCTTGGCCTAGATAGACTTGTTGAATCTTTAAATAAAAGTAGAAAGTCTGGTAAAAGTTCAAGTATTGTAGTGGTTGCTGAAGGGGATAAAATAGGAAAGAATATTTTTGAGTTGAAAGATTATGTGGATGAAAATATGGATGGTTACGATGTTCGTGTTTCTGTTTTAGGGCATATGCAACGTGGAGGTGCTCCTTCTTGTTTCGATCGTGTATTGGCAAGTAGAATGGGAGTGAAAGCTGTTGAATCTTTATTAGAAGGTCAGACCAATTATATGGTAGGCTTGTTAAATAACAAAATTAAATTAACCCCTTTGGAAAATGCGATTAAAGGGAAATCAAAAATAAATTTAGAATTATTGCGTGTTTCAGATATTATGAGCACTTAACATTTATAAAAAATAATATGTCAAAAACAAGAATAGGAATTAACGGTTTTGGTAGAATAGGAAGAATTGCTTTTAGAATTGCATCAAAGAACCCTGAAATAGAAATTGTTGGGATTAATGATTTATTGGATGTAGAGCACTTGGCTTATTTATTAAAGTTTGATTCTGTACATGGAAGATTTGATGGTGATATTGAAACTAAAAACGGGAATTTAGTCGTTAATGGAAGAGAAATAAGAGTTTCTGCTGAAAGAAATCCTGCAGATTTAAAGTGGGATGAAGTAAGAGCAGATATCGTTATGGATTGTACAGGAATCTTTACAACATTGGAAAAAGCACAACCGCATTTAGATGCTGGAGCGAAAAAAGTAGTTATTTCAGCACCATCTGCTGATGCTCCAATGTTTGTGATGGGTGTAAATCATATGAAGGCAAAAGCGACAGATAGAATTGTATCTAATGCATCTTGTACTACCAATTGTCTTGCTCCAATCGCAAAGGTATTGAATGATAAATTCGGTCTTGTAGAAGGGCTAATGACAACTGTTCATGCTGCAACTGCAACACAATTAACTGTTGATGGTCCATCAAAGAAAAATTATAGATTAGGTCGTGCTACTTTAAATAATATTGTTCCAGCAACAACAGGAGCTGCAAAAGCAGTAGGTAAAGTAATTCCTGAGTTAAATGGGAAATTAACAGGAATGGCATTTAGAGTTCCTACGGTTGATGTATCTGTTGTAGATTTAACATGTCGTTTAGAAAAAAGTGCCACTTTTGAAGAGGTAAAAGCAGCAATGAAGCATGCTTCTGAAAACGAAATGAAAGGTGTTCTTGGATATACAGAAGAAGGGGTTGTTTCACAAGATTTCGTAGGAGAATCTAGAACAAGTGTTTTTGATGCTAATGCTAGTATTGGATTGAATGATAATTTTGTCAAAATTGTATCATGGTATGATAATGAATATGGTTATTCTACTAAATTGGTAGAACTATCAATGCATGTCAATTCTCTTTAATTTATTAATTGTATAGTATATGATTTTAATTGCTGATGGTGGCTCAACAAAGTGTGATTGGATTTTACTAGATGCTGCTGGTAAAATTATTCTTAAAACAAGAACTTTAGGTCTCAATCCAGCAGTTTTTAAAGAAAACATCCTTTTAGAAAGAATTTTAGAAAATAAAGATTTAGAAGATTGTAAAAACAATGTTACTAAAGTGTTTTTTTATGGAGCAGGCTGTGGAACTGAAACACCGAGACTTATTCTTCAAGAAATTTTTAAATCTTTTTTTGCTAATGCTGATGTTACTGTTAAAGAAGATACTTATGCAGCATTATATGCTACAACAACGAGTCCAGGGATAGTTTGTATCCTTGGAACTGGTTCCAATAGTTCTTTTTTTGATGGAAATACAGTTGAGAATGTAGTTCCATCTTTAGGTTATATCTTGATGGATGAGGCAAGCGGAAATTATTTTGGTAAGAAATTAATAAGAGATTACTATTATAAAAAAATGCCAGAAGATCTTCGTGTTAAATTTTCAAATGACTTCAATTTAGATCCGGATACCATAAAGTTGAATGTGTATAAGAAAGAGAATCCGAATGCTTATTTAGCTTCTTTTGCTGAATTCATATTCAGAAATGAAAGAAATGAATATTTCAATTATGTGATTCAAAAAGGAATTAAAGATTTCTTTAAAAATAAGATACGAGTTTTTGATAATCATAAAACAGTTCCAGTACATTTTGTTGGATCTATCGCTTATTTTTCTTCAGATATTATTCATAAAATTGCTAAAAAGCACGATGTCACGATAGGCAGTATAGTAAGAAGGCCTATTGATGGATTAATTGAATATCATAGAAATAAGTTAAAATAAATCCAATACTCTTTCTAGTTTCATTCCTCTAGAGCCCTTTATAAGTACTGTTGAATTGTTGAGTTTTTTACGACTAAAATCATTTTTAAAGGTTTCAAAATCTCTATACTTGATTGCTTTTTTGGTTGTTGTTTTTGAAAACAACTCGCCGATTAAAAAGACGTATTTTAGATTCAACTCCTCTGCATATTCGGCAATTTTTTGATGTTCTTCATTAGCAGTTAATCCTAATTCAAACATGTCACCTAAAACAACTACTTTTGAAGTAGCCTCTATTTTTTTTAAATTATTTAATGCTGCTAACATACTACTAGGATTTGCATTATAAGCGTCTAGGATAATTCTAATATCTTTTTTTTGTATTACTTGAGATCTGTTATTTGTTGAAATATAATTTTCAATTGCCTTCTTTATTGTTGTTGCATCTATGTCAAAATAATTACCAATAGTAATTGCAGCTGCAATATTATCATAATTATAAGAACCTATAAGTTGACTTTGAATTTCTAGATTTTTGAAACCGACTTTTACTGAAGGATTGACATCAATAAATGTTATTGTTTTTTCAAAAGGAATTGTGTGAATTCCTTCAGATTGTTTTAATTGCATTTCGTCATACTGATTGAGAAACGCTTTTCCATTTGTGCTTTTTAAATAATCATATAATTCAGATTTTCCTTTGATAACACCTTCAATACTTCCAAAACCTTCAATATGAGCTTTTCCAAAATTAGTGATATAGCCAAAATTTGGTTTAGTAATGTTTGATAAAAATTCAATTTCATTTAGGTGATTAGCACCCATTTCTATAATTCCAAACTCTGTTTGGTCTGTCATAGAAAGTAGTGTTAGTGGTACACCTATGTGATTGTTGTAATTTCCTTGGGTTGCGACTGTATTAAATTTTTGAGATAATACAGCATTAATTAGTTCCTTGGTTGTTGTTTTACCATTACTACCAGTAAGTGCAAGAATAGGAAAGTTATAATTCTCTCTGTGATAAACTGCCAGTTCTTGTAGGCATTTCAATACATCATCAACTAGAATAATCGCTTCTGTAGTTTTATATTCTTGTTCGTCAACAACAGCATATTTTGCGCCTTTTTCAATGGCTTCTTCCGCATATTTATTTCCATTAAAATTTTCACCTTTTAAAGCAAAAAAAATAGAGTTTTCCCTGATATTTCTAGTATCTGTATCTACTAAAAAATATTCAGAATATAAGTCGTAAATTTTTTTTATTGTCATTTGATAAAAATAAAAAACCTCGCTAATTAAAACGAGGTTTTTAAGAATAATATTTTTTGAGAAGATTTATCTTACTACATCAGAATTAAATCGTTTTCTTCTTTTAGGAGTCATAGGGCCTAAACGATCAACTGCACATCTAAAACCAATATAACTTGTTGACATGTATTCAGGAAGATATCTACGTTGAGCAGGATCCAACCAATACTCTCTATCTTGCCATGAACCTCCTTTATAAACTCTGGCTTTATCACTGATCAATGTAACTCTTTCTTTTTTATCATATTGTTGAATCATTAACCCACTTTCACCAATTTCTCTAGGTATTTCTGGTGAATTATACATTCTAGGCTTATAGTCTAATTCTCCTTCATCTTTTTCATATTCTTTAGTCGAAGCTAAATCTCCATCACGTGAATCAATATTAAAAGAACGATCATAATTAGGTTTCATATAAGCATCGCGCTTGGTAATAGGAACTGTTTTTATTGTTCCTGGTAAATTTCTTGCTTGAACCATTCCGTTATCAAGCGTATCATATTCCATATTATTATAATCAGCTACAACAACTTTACCGTCAGCATCAATCATACGTTTATTGAATACATTTCCACGAAAATAGTTAAAATCATTTGCCTCATTATCAATTATAGGTCTATAGACATCTGCTACCCATTCAGCAACATTTCCTGACATATCATATAATCCAAATGCATTAGGAGGGTATTGTTTTATTTGCATCGTAATATCTGCACCATCATTACTCCATCCAGCAACACCACTATAATCTCCTTTTCCTTGTTTAAAATTAGCCAATTGGTCGCCTACACTTCTTCTTGATTTATTACGAGTGTATTTACCACTCCAAGAATATTTTTTTCTTCCTCTTATATTGTTGTATTCTCTATTCTCTGCATTCGCTTTTGCAGCAAACTCCCATTCAGCTTCTGTAGGTAGTCTGAAATCTGGAATTAAAATTCCATCATCCATTTTTACTTGACGTCCAGTAAATGTGTCTCTTGATCCTCTTCCACCTTTTTTCTTTTTATAATCAGGTAACCCCTTTTTATAAATTGCTGTATCTCCATCAAATAATAAATATGGATTTTCAAGATAGGTATTTACATTGAAGTGATTTTTACCTTCGACTGTAAGTGAATCATCAGCATATAAATCTTTTAAGACTCCTTTTTCTATTAATACTCTTTCATTTGCAATCTGAGTTCTCCAATTGCAGTATCTATTCGCCTGTAACCAACTTACTCCTACAACCGGATAATCTTGAAAAGATGGGTGTCTTAAATAGGTTTTAGTTAAAATCTCATTAGCTCCTAGCGTATGTCTCCATACAAGAGTATCTGGTACTGCTGATTTATATACATGCTTGTAATTTTCATTGGAAGGAGGGAAAACCTGAGCCATCCATTCTAAATAAAATTTATATTCTGCATTCGTTACTTCAGTCTCATCAATATAGAAAGATCTTACCTGTTGCTTAACTGGTGTTGTGTTCCAATCAAAAACTACATCATCTTGAACACTTCCCATTGTAAATGCGCCACCTTCAATCAATACCATTCCTGGAGGAGTAAGTTGCCCTTTGTAATTTTTATCTGGAGCAAATCCGGCTTTTGCTTTATCTTTAGATGACCATCCTGTAAGTGACGAAACACTTCTTGGGTTTCTATTGTGACAACTTACAATTGATACCGCAAGTAATAGAATCAAAAGATACTTAGAAATAGCAAATATATTTTTCATATTCATTCAACTTTATAGTTTCCTTGTGCGCAATTTACATTAAATAAATTTTTACACAAGAAAATTTTAAATAATTATTAGCCTTAAGAGCATAATGATGTCTATATAACGATTGTTTTTTTTCTTTATTATGCGTATTGTTGTAATGTCTTAAAATATTAGACACCTTAATGCGTTGAAACTATATTATGAATAAAATTAAATGTCTATTTTTTATTTTTATACTTTCATTTATTGAAGTCTATTCTCAACATTCAATTCGAAAAAAAGTTGTTTTGTCATGGGAGTTAAATCAGGTAATTAATACTAGCAGAGGAAATAAACTCAACATTCCTTTTATTAAAAATCAATTTTTAGATAAAAACCTGATTCCTACGTATTCAGATTCATGGAGTATTCCAGATAATATGATTGTTGAATCCTATGAAATAAAGAATGTGTCATATGAAACTTTATCAAATGGTCAGTCAAGAGAATTTCAAAATAAAAATTTAAGCAAAGAACTAAGAAGTAGTCTTAAAAAAGCAATATCTGTTGGAAATTCAGAAATTGTTTTACAAATGACGCCAATAATAAAAGATGGGGCTGTTTTCAAGAAAGTTACCTCATTTGATATTGAATATAAACTTAAAAAAGAGTCTATATCTAGGAAGTTCCAATCTACAAAAGCATTTAATTCTGTATTATCAACAGGTGAATGGTATAAATTTTCAATAGATACTACTGGAGTTTTCAGACTTGATCGTTCATTTTTGCAAAGTATGGGAATAAATACATCTTCAATTGATCCTAGAAATATCAAAATTTATGGAAATGGAGGAAAGATGCTGCCTTTTTTAAATAGTGATTTTAGAAATTCAGATTTACAAGAAAACACAATAGAAGTAGTAGGAGGAGAAGATGGTAGTTTTGATGCGAATGATTATATATTATTTTATGGAATAGGTCCAGACAATTGGGAAGTGGATCTATTACCAACCAATACAAGGCATCAAAAAAATATTTTTTCAGATCAATCGTATTATTTTATTACCACTTCTGGTAGTGCAGGAAAGAGAATAGAGAATACTATTCCTATTGACGAAAACTCATCACAGAGTATCACTACATATGATGATTACACATTTTATGAGAAAGATGAAAGAAGTTTATTTGCTGTAGGACAACAGTGGTTTGGAGAAAACTTATCAATTGAAAACACACAGACATTTACAATTCCTTTTTCAAATATGTTGAGTTCTAGCAATATTAATATTCGTGTAAGAGGAGTCGTTGAATCAAGTTCAATTTCTCAAATGTCAATTAAAGCAAATGGACAATCTATATTTACTTTGAATTTTCCGGCTGTGTTATCTGGAAGTTTGACACATGCATTTGCAAGAGAAAGTATCGGTTCGATTTCTTCAAATGGTGATGATGTACAAGTAGAAATTACATTTAATAATAATGGAAACCCATCTGCAAATGCTTATTTAGATTATATAGAAGTCATAGGAAAAAAACAATTAATTGCTGGAGAAGAGCAATTTGGATTTAGAAATTTGGATCTTGAAACTGCAACAGGAACAATTCAATATGAAATTCAAAATGCAAGTTCTATTTCTCAAGTATGGGATGTCACTGATTTTTTAAACCCTATAAGAGTAACCAATCAATCAACTGGAAGTGCCTTTGAGTTTAAAGCAAATACAGGAATCGTAAACGAGTATATAGTTTTAAATGATACTGATTATTATGTTCCTAAAACCATTCCTGAAAGTAGGGTAGAAAATCAAAATTTGCATGCCCTTCAAGATGTTGATTATATAATCGTTACTAAAGATTTTTTATTGAACGAAGTTGAAAAATTAGCAGAATACCATCGAGAAAGAGGATTGACAGTTGAAGTTATTGATATTGATAAAATCTACAATGAATTTTCTTCAGGTAGTCCAGACTTAACAGCAATACGTGATTTTACGAAGTTTTTATATGATACAGCGAGTTCGTCAGAAAAACGTATTAAATATTTATGTTTGTTTGGTGATGCTTCCTATGATTACAAAGATAGGATTGTAGGAAATAATAATATTGTTCCAGCATTTTTAGCCTATGAGAGTTTCAACTTGGCAACATCTTACGTAACGGATGATTATTATGGGATGATGAATTCCAATGAAGGCTTGTTAACTTTTACAGATAAACAAGATGTTGCAACAGGTAGAATTCCTGTAAGTGATGTACTCCAGGCTTCTGATGCGATAAATAAAATTATCAACTATAACAGTCCTGATTCGTTTGGAGATTGGCGAAACTTAGTGACGTTGGTTGCAGATGATTTGGACATTGCAAGTGAATTTGTCTTACAGAGTACGATGGAGAAAATTGCTGATAGTATTAAAGAGCGAAAACCAATATTAAATGTAAAAAAAATATTCTCTGATGCATATCAGCAAAGTACAACTGCAGGAGGACAACGATATCCTGATGTAAATACCGACTTGTCAAATTCTGTAGAATCGGGAACTTTATTGGTAAATTATTTCGGGCATGGAGGAGAAGATGGATGGGCAGGAGAGCGAATATTAGGAATTCCTGAAGTTCAATCTTGGAGCAATTTTAATTCTCAACCCTTAATAATTACAATTACCTGTGAGTTTTCAAAATTTGACAACCCATTGCGATTATCAGGAGGAGAATATTTAATTTGGAATAAAGAAGGAGGAACAATTGCATTGATAACAACAACACGTGAAATTTTTACAAATGTAGGGAGAGTTATAAATGAGCGATTGATGAAAGTTTTATTAAATTTTGAAAGTGAAGAATTGACAATTGCAGAATCATTGATGAGTGTTAAGAACCAGATTACTGCAAGTCAGCGTTTGTTTATTTATTATTTGGGAGATCCAGCAATGAAATTGGCTGTGCCAAAACCCAATATTAAATTGACTCGAATGAATGATATTGACATTACACAATCTATAGATACGATAAAGGCACTTTCAAGAGTGAGTTTTGATGGGATTGTAACAGATGCTTCTGATATGGTTTTAAATGATTTTAATGGAGAATTATCTGTCACTGTATATGATAAACCCATAAATAAGTCAACTCTAGATAATGACAATCATAATATGATTATGGAGTTTGACGCATTAGAAAGTAAAATTTTCAGAGGAAGAGCAGCAGTAGAAAATGGCAATTTTAAATTTGATTTTATTGCTCCTAGAGATTTAAGAATTGCGTATGGTCAAGGGAAACTCAGTTTTTACGCTGATAATAATAGTATTGATAAAGCAGGATATAGTCTTGATGTAACTATCGGTGGAATTAATGAGAACGCTCCAGAAGATACAACAGGACCACAGATTCAATTGTTTATGAATGATGAATCATTTGTAGATGGAGGCAATACGAATGCTTCTCCATTATTTATAGCGTTGCTTGAAGATGAAAGTGGTATAAATACTTCTATCACAGCTGTAGATCATGATATTATTGCGATTTTGGATGGAGATCAATCCAATCCAATTGTTTTAAACGATTATTATCAGACAGAATTAAATGATTTTACCAAAGGGAAAGTAAAATTTCCATTTAGAAATTTAGAGCCTGGATTACATACTATCGAATTATGTGCTTGGGATACATACAATAATTCTTCCTGCGCTACGTTAACATTTATTGTAGTGAGTGACAATGAATTGGTACTTGAAAACGTATTGAATTATCCAAATCCATTTGTTAATTACACAGAATTTTGGTTTAATCATAACAAACCTAATGAAAATCTTGATGTTCAAATTCAGATTTTTACAGTTTCGGGCAAATTAGTAAAAACAATCAATCAATCGGTACAGTCCAATGGAAATTTGTCACGATCGATTACATGGGATGGATTGGATGATTATGGAGATAGAATAGGAAAGGGCGTTTATATTTATAAATTAAATGTAAAAAGTCCGTTGTCCAACCTGCAAGCAGAAAAATATGAGAAACTAGTAATACTTCAATAAAAAAGTAGATATTTGTTAAACTAACTAATTACTAAATGAAAAAAATAACAATTGCACTTTTGGGAATTTTATTTGTTATTCCTTCTTTACAAGCACAAGACGAGCCAAATCCGATTACAACTGCAGCCCCATTTTTATTAATTGTTCCTGATGCAAGAGCAGGAGGAATGGGAGATGTAGGTGTTGCGACAACTGCAGATGCCAACTCACAACATCATAATCCAGCACAATATGCTTTTTTAAATTCTCAATTTTCTTTAGGTGTTAATTATACACCTTGGATGCGTCAATTGGTTAATGATGTGTTTTTAGGTGGAGTTACTTTTGGGAATAGAATTAATGATAGAAGTGCGTGGGCAACAAGTATGAAATATTTTACTTTGGGTGAAATACAATTAACTGATAATGCAGGTAATGAAATAGGAAAAGAAAAGCCAAACGAATTATCTCTAGATGGAACGTATGCGTTGAAACTGAATGAAACTTTTTCACTTGGTGTGACGATGCGCTATATACGATCAGATTTTGCTTTAAGAGTAGATAACTCTCAATTAAAAACTGTAAATACATTTGCAGTAGATATTTCTGGTTATTATCAATCAGAAGAAAATAATTATGGAGATTTTAATGGTCGATTTAGAGGAGGTTTTAACTTGTCCAATCTTGGGCCAAAAGTTTCTTATACTGATGGAGGAAGAGAAAATTTTATTCCGACCAATTTAAAATTGGGTGGAGGTTTTGATTTTATTTTAGATGATTATAATACAATAAGCACTACATTAGAATTTACTAAATTATTGGTTCCTACGCCACCACTTTATGGAGATCATGATAATGATCCTTCCACTCCAGATGAGATTATTGAAGGGAAAGACGATAATGTCGAATTTTTCAAAGGTGTATTTCAATCATTTGGAGATGCTCCAGGAGGAGGAAGTGAAGAGTTAAAAGAGTTTACATGGGCGCTAGGTGCTGAGTATATGTATGACAATGCCTTTGCACTTAGAGCAGGATATTTTAATGAAAGTGATCTTAAAGGAGGTAGAAAATATTTTACCCTAGGAGCAGGATTTAAGTTTAAAAGTACCAACTTGGATATATCATATTTATTCAATTCATCAGATGTTAACAATCCATTAGAGAATACACTTCGATTTTCATTGGCATTTGATTTTGGTGATTTATATGAAGATTATTAAAAATCTCATTTATACTATTATAGTATATGAAAAAAATACAATTATCAACATCAATAACAGTATTTGAATCTATCGATGAACTTCCTACTGAGATTCAGAAATTAATGGTAAGAGCGATAGCGATTCGTAAAACCGCATACGCGCCTTATTCCAATTTTCATGTAGGAACTGCTTTTCTTCTAGAAAATGGTGAAACAGTAACTGGTAATAACCAAGAAAATGCCGCATATCCTTCAGGAATGTGTGCAGAAAGAGTTGCCGTATGGAATGCATCATCACAATTTCCAGATGTTAAAATTTTAAAGATTGCGATCACTGCGAGTTCAGAAAACAATCCTGTTACGGAACCAGTTGCTCCATGTGGTGCTTGCCGTCAGACACTTTCTGAATATGAATTGAAACAAGAAGATCCTATTGAGATTTATTTTATGGGACAATCTGGGAATATCATAAAAACAGATGCTCTTCATGATTTATTGCCGCTGGCATTTGATAAATCATTTTTGTAAATTAAATGTATACGGTATCCATAACAGGTAAAACTGACTACTACCCTTTCGGCTTAAAACATAAAGGGTATGGGGCAGCTCCTATTGGGGTTGACCATAAGTATGGGTTCGGTGGTAAAGAAGAACAGGATGATAACTTAGGAGGTAATCAATTAAACTGGCTTGATTTTGGAGCTAGGAATTATGATGCTGCATTGGGTAGGTGGATGAATTTAGACCCTGTAGCTGAGATGGAGTATTCTCTTACGCCTTATAGATATGCCTTTAACAATCCAATTAATGTAATAGACCCTGATGGAATGTATGAATGGAGAGTTAATTCTGACACTGGAGCATTTGAATTAGTTGGATTTGATGGAGATGATAAAACGCAGCATATATTTTGGAATGATGACAAAAAATCTACAGCTTCGGTTAAAGGGAGTAAAATATATATTGGTGCTGTTTCTAAAAATAATTTTTCTGATGGTGAAGTAACCTATGGTGTTTCAAATGTAGACCTTTGGTCAGATTTACCTGATGAATATCAGGGTGCTTATAATCAATTTGCATTAACTGAAAGGTACGAAGCAAAGAAAGAAGGAGGAGATAAATATAATTCTATTTTAGCTCAGGAAAGTCAAGGAAAACCAAGAAGAGACCAAATATGGAATAATAGTGATTATGGGAGGCATTTAGATAACAAATATGGAAGTAGGTCAGGATTTGTATTAGCTGCAGAAACTGGAATTCTAAAAGAGATGTTTGATAATTTGGTTCCTGGAATTGATGAAATTCATGGAGTTGTTAGAAGTCAACAAAAATCTTTGAACAATTTTTCCCCAGGCTTCAAGAAAGTTGAAGGAGGGTTTTCAAAACTATCTAATAACTCTTGGATAAGATTTCTTCAAGTAAACAAAAATAAATATAAAGGCCTAGGAACGGATTGGGTAAAAAAGGCGGCAAGCGATTATCATAAGTTAAAAAAAGATGGCAAATTATGATGTTAACCTATAAATGTGAAAAGTGTAAAAGTGTAAATAATACTAAATTAAAAATAAAAGATAGAGGACAATATTATTTAGTTTATGAATCATCTATAGTAAAAAAATGTTTGAATTGTAATCACGAAAACAAAATAACACCAAACAATATTAAGGCAGTTGAAAGTAACTATATAAAATTACTTTATATTTTTGCTATATTAATTTCTCTGTTTTTAGGATATATAGTATATAACTACTTTTGGGATGATAATTTCCTTTTAAATTTTAGAGGAGTATTTTTTATCTTTGGTTTAGTTATTATCATACCATTTATAATAGCTGGAATTGTTATGAACATTGAGAGGAAAGCAATAAAAAAATTCAATAATTATTATGTGTAGATTTTTACTTATTTCAATATTTACTCTTTTGATTTCAATAAATTGTTATAGTCAAGAGAAAAATGTAAATGACGAGTATCAAATATCTTTTAAGAACCTTTCAAATAAGAATATTCAATTTAAATTAAATTATTTAAAACAGAAAGAAACTTTACTTTTTGAATTATCAAATAATAATATTCTATTGGAATCTTATCAAATAAGAATAAAAGATATACATCCTGAAGGAATTTTTATTAATAAAAGTGAAGGAAATAAAACTTTAAGAATCTTATCAATAAAGAATAGAGATATTTTTATAAAAAATAGCTTTAAAAATGGTTATAGGGTTTCAAATACAACAAATTATATCGACATTGGAGGCATAGAAAATTTTGATGATGGTAAATTATTAAGATTTATTAATGAGTTTAAAGAATTCATTGTGTTAAAAAACAACACAAAACAACATAATGATGTTGATATAAAAATTGATAAATAATCAACCACCCGCACCCAAACCACAATTTTAAACAGTTGTGGTTTTTACTTTTTAGGTATCAAAGCATTAGTTTGCGAAAGGATAATGTGTTGTTGGAGATAGATATGGGGAGGGTGAGAATGAAGGGGGTGAAATAGGATTTATCTGAATACATTACTTCTCTTTCTTTGGTTTCT
This sequence comes from uncultured Flavobacteriaceae bacterium, assembly GCA_905479835.1. Lineage (GTDB taxonomy): Bacteria > Bacteroidota > Bacteroidia > Flavobacteriales > Flavobacteriaceae > Urechidicola. The sequence continues at coordinate 14,333 of CAJQNZ010000028.1, read as the reverse complement.
TTATTTCTTATATTTACATAAAACTACCCAAAATGAATGTAGATGAAAGAGCAAAACTAATACTGCTTACTACTAAAAGCACTTACAAAGAGTATCAAAAGCATTCTAAGCAGTGTGCAATTGAAGACTTAGAGAATTTAAATTCAATTTTTAATAGTTCAGACATACAAGGACTAATCAATAAATATATAGTTCCTTTTATTGAGAAGGAAGATGAGACTTTTAATTATATCTATGAAAAAGGTGTTGACGATAAAAAGTTAAACACGAAACAATTATTAGAGCCAAACATTTACAATAACATTGCTTGTTTAAAATGGGTAGAAAGAAAAAGAAAGGAGTTAGAGGATGTTAGGTCTAATCCCCTGCTGGTTCTAGAATGTCATCTAATCCCCTGATGGCGCTAGTATGTCACGCAACCGCTAGTGTTAGTATTTACTAGTACCGTTAGCGAGTAAGAAAACAAAAATTGTCTTTTCATTACAATCTATAGTGCCAAACTTTGTGTCCACTAGTAAATACTAGCGGTAGCAATTTCGTTATATTTTTGTGCTTTAGATTTCTATGAGTTGAAATTATAAATTTCTCTCAGTTCCCTGCTCGTCCAGGTATGTCTCGCAACCGCTAGCGCTAGTTTTCAACAAGTGCCGGTAGCGATGGAAATAATGCATTTCAAAATCTATTTCAATCATTAGTAAAGAAACTAAAAAAAAAGAAGTGTATGGGTTTGAGGGTTTGTATCAATTAAGAGCATCAGTAATTTATAATTGGGTCAAAGAATACGATTTAAGAAAAGCACAATATTCAAGTGGACATACATATATTTTTCTACAGAAAAGTTTATAGTTAAGGACATTAAAGGTTTAACGAAAGAAGTGAATAAATACTTTCCTTTCTAATTAATTGAATAGAAAAATAGTTTTTTAGCTACTGAAAATAGTAGGTGGGTTAAATAATTAGGAATGATAATTGATGTACTTTTCGTATATTTACAGTATAATAAATATAGTTATGGCACAGATTGAACAAATAAGACACAGTATAATAGATAAAATTCTTTCTATTAAGAATGAAGAATTATTATCAGCATTCAATAAAATACTATCTTCTAATAATGAAACATCTACTTCATTGACTAAAGAGCAAATAGAAATGCTAAAAATGAGTGATGCTGATATAGAAAATGGAGATTTAATATCACAGTCTGAAATTGACAAAATGGATGCTGAATGGATAAACTAACATTGCGTTGGACACTTACAGCATTAACACAACGTAATCACATTTTTAAGTATTGGAATAAGAGAAATAAAAGTACAGAGTATTCTAAACGATTACTGAAAGTAATTAACGAAAGAACTAAGTTGATACTTTCATTTTCAGAAATGGGTAGAATTTCAGAATATGGAAATCATCGTGTAGTTTTGTTAGAACACTATAGCATTTTCTATAGAATAGTAGATGATAAAATTGTGATTACAGCTTTTTGGGATAATAATCAAAGTATTAAAAAGTTGATAAAAGTTTTAAAAAAGTAATAAGTTCTTTAACATAAAAAAGTAGCAACATCCCTGGTCCTAGAATGTCACGCACACGCTAGTGCTAGTATTTACTAGTACCGTTAACGATAAGAAATATATAGAAACTACTTTAAGTAATTGAGGTAGTTTTTTAGTTTAAGGTATTAAAGCTAACTGCCTCTGATGGCGCTAGTATGTCACGTAATCTCTACCGCTAGTTTGTAACTAGTTGCGGTAAGAGTAAGAAAAAAAATGTCTTTTCATTACAACTTATAGTGCCAAACTTTGTGTCCACTAGTAAATACTAGCGGTAGCAATTTCGTTATATTTTTGTGTTTTAGATTTCTATGAATAGAAATTATAAATTTCTCGTGCTCCCTGCTGGTCCTATAATGTCATGTAATCGCTAGCGCTAGTTTTCAACAAGTGCCGTTAGCGAGTAAGAAACACAAAAGCCACAACGTCAAGTTATGATTTTTTTATGAGTTAAAGCGAAGCAATATTTTTATTAAAGAAGTCTTTAATTTTTTCAGACTGTAGTAGAATTAACAAATTAATATCCTAAATCTTTTAAAATTTCTTCTGAAGAAGAACTGCTTTTTCTTCCATAAAATTCTAAGGCAAGATCTGCACGATTGGTAAACACACCATCAAGTCTTTTATGATATTTGTTCAATTGATCTACTGTGTCAAATGTATAAGGATGAATAACCATTCCAGTCTTATGAATCATTTCTGTCATCCATGGGGCAGTTAATTCGCCATAATTATTGGGCTCTCCAGCAATACTAGAACCAATTATTTGCACATTGTTTTTTACTGCAAAATTTACTGTTTCTTGATAAGTCGTTTTTAATTCGCCTTTCATATCTGGTTTCCATAACAATAAGCATTTTGGAACATTAGGGACATGTTTTTCCAATTCAACGATACTTTCAGGATAGAATGATTGTAAGATAAAGCGAGCCTCAGAGTTTGCAATAGTTACTTTGTTTGGAAACGTTTCTATTTTTTTAGGATTGGAAGTAATTAACCACCCTAATTCTTTTAATTCCTCTGCCAATATTTTTTCAAAATGTTCCGTTTTAGTTTCTGCATAAACTCCAGGCCTATTGCCATTGTCATTTGGATCTTTTTCATAAAGATATTGTCCAGTCCATATTCCTGATACCATCTCTTTGGCAGGAACACCACTCTCTTTTTTTATATGATATCCTTCTGCAATCATGAGGACATCTTGTAGAGTCATAATTTTAAGATTTTCGAAACTTTTTTTTGCTTGGTCTGGTCTTGAAATATTAAACCATGAACCTGCATCAAGACTTCGTAATTCTTTTAAAGTAAAATTGGCTGTAGGGAGAGAATCTCTATCAGTAAAAATAGAAGAAATGTTGGTTGTACGTCTTAAATCATCATCATGTAAAGCAATCAGAACATTGTCTTTGGTCATCTGTAAGTCTAGTTCTAGATAATCGGCACCGATATTTCTTGCCCATCGAAACGCTGCTTCTGTTTCTTCTGGTGCCCAATATGTTGTGCCACGATGTGCAATTACCATATCTTTCTTCATATAGTCGCGCACTTTTATAGCTCTTTTGCTTAAGGTGTTTATTGATTTCATTTCATTTTTTTTAGATTCTTGGCATCCTATTATTAGTATAAAAAAGAATACAATTACAATACTATTTTTCATAAAATCAAGAATTTAATTTTTTTTTATTTTCAATTTTCCAGGTAAATCCTATCAATACAATTGAAAGAATACAAGAAACAATCAATAAGTTGAATCCACCATCCCATCCATAACTATCGACAATATATCCCATAGCAGCATTTGCAATAAGAGCACCTCCCAGATAACCGAATAAACCCGTAAATCCTGCAGCAGTTCCTGCTGCTTTTTTTGGAACCAAATCCAAGGCATGAACACCTATCAACATTACAGGTCCATAAATTAAAAATCCAATGGCTATCAATGCTAAATTATCAATCAATGGGTTTCCCGCAGGATTTTTCCAGTAAATAATAACAGCAATTAATACCAATAACATATATAGAATACTTACTGGAGCACGTTTTCCTTTAAACCATCGATCGCTTAAATATCCGGCCAATAATGTGCCAGGAATCCCTGCCCATTCGTAGAGGAAATAAGCCCAACCTGTTTCGTTCATAGAAAATTGTTTTTCTTCAGATAAATAGGTCGGCGCCCAATCTAATACACCATATCTTACCAAATACACAAAAGCATTGGCGATTGCGATGAGCCATAACAATTTGTTTTTGAAAATATATTCAGTAAATATTTCTTTGGCAGAAATAGATTCATTATCAGTCTCTTGAGAATAATGTTCTGGATAGTCTTTTTTATATTCTTCAATTGCTGGTAATCCAACAGATTCTGGGCGATCTTTTACCATTAAATAAATAAAAAGAGCAATAAACAGGGCAATTATTCCTGGCAAATAAAATTTTGCATGCCAATCGTTAAACCATGCAACTCCGAGTATTGCTAATGGTCCAATTAAGCCACCACCTATATTGTGTGCAATATTCCATAATGACATTTTGGTGCCTCTTTCTTTTATTGAAAACCAATGCACCATTACACGACCACTTGGAGGCCAGCCCATTCCTTGAAACCATCCGTTTAAAAGAAGTAAAAGAAACATGATTGTGATTGAGGATGTGGCAAATGGGAATACTCCCATTACAATCATAATAATCCCTGAAAAGGCAAGTCCTATTGGCATGAATTTACGCGCATCGCTGCGATCGGAAACATTTCCCATTAAAAATTTACTCAATCCATATGCAATAGAAACTCCTGAAAGTGCTAGTCCAAGTTGTCCTTTGGTAAAGCCTTCTTCGATTAAGTCTGGTATTGCCAATGAGAAGTTTTTTCTGACCAAATAATAGCCTGCATATCCAACGAATATTCCCAAAAACACCTGTAATCTCAATTTTTTATACGTCGCATCAATGTTGTCCTCATGCATTGAAGTTGTATCGGATGGTGGATTGAAAAAATTAAATGGCATTTGAATTATTTTAATAGATATTTTTCTGCGACTGAATTAAACTGCTCAATTTGTTGCTGTTCCCAATCTGAATCGTAGTTGTATTCTTGTGCCAATAACTTGGCAACTACTGGTGCAATACGCATACTTTCTTTCGCATTGAGGAATAAGGCTCTTGTTCTTCTAGCCAATACATCTTCAACTGTTCTTGCCATTTCGTGTCTGAATGCCCAAACTACTTGCGCCTTGTTAATTTTTAATTCTTCACTGATCCATTTTTTGAGGCTAGGATCAGATTCAATAAGAATTTCAATTTTTTCAGTGTCTGAACCATAATAATAAAATGGATTGTTAAAATCTACATTCTCTTTATATCCGTGAAGTTTAAGGTATTCTGTGGAAGAATGTGTTCTAGGGCTATTATTTTCTTTCTCCATGGTGTCAATTACATCTTCACCCATCTGTCTATAGGTAGTCCATTTCCCTCCAATAACGGTAATTAGCCCTGCTTCTGAAGTATGAATTTTATGACCTCTAGAAATTTCTTTGGTTGATTCATTTTCATTTTGTGGCGCTGCCAATGGTCGTAATCCTGCAAATACACTTTTGACATCTTTACGAGTCGGTTTTTTTGACAAAAACCTTCCTGCGGTTTCCAATATAAAATCGATTTCATCATTTGTTGCTTCAGGTTCTAAAGAGGAAACTTCTTTTTCAACATCTGTTGTCCCAAGAATAACTTTGTTATGCCATGGAACGGCAAATAGTACTCTTCCGTCTCTGGTCTTAGGAATCATCAATCCGTAACTTGAAGGTAGAAATTCACGATCTATTACAAGATGAACACCTTGACTTACAGTAACTGCGTCTTTGGCATTTGGATTGTCTTTCTGAAGAATAGAATTGACGAATACTCCTGTAGCGTTGATCACTGTTTTCCCTTGAATATAATATTCTTTTCCTGTTTCTTGATCTTTACATTGAACGCCATTAATTTTACTATTCAATTTCTGAAAACCAGTTACTTTCATGTAATTCAATGCAATACCATCTTTGTCAAGAATTGTTTGCATCATATTTATCCCCAATCTTGAATCATCAAATTGTCCATCGTGATATAAAACACTTCCTTTTAAGTGGGTCTTTTTAATAGTAGGAATATGAGCAATCGTTTTCGTTCTTGATTGAGGTTTGGATCTTCCGAAACTCAATCGCCAAGCCAATAAATCATAAATTGTCAATCCAATTGTATAAAAAGGAATACTCCACCAAGAATAGGAAGGAATAAGAAAAGAAAGATTGGATACTAGATGTGGCGCGTTTTTTTGTAAAAAACCTCTTTCACGTAATGCTTCAAAAACCAATGGAACATTTCCTTGCGATAGATAGCGTACACCACCATGTACAAGTTTGGTGCTTCGACTTGAAGTGCCTTTGGTAAAATCATGTTGTTCAAGTAAAAGTGTCTTGTATCCGCGTGTTACAGATTCAATTGCAGTTCCTAAACCTGAAGCACCACCACCAATAATGATTACGTCCCAAATCTCTTGAGTTTCAATTTTTGAAAGTAAGTTTTTTCTTTTCACTTCTTTTATTTTAAAACTTCTGTAATTACTGTTCCCGTATTTCCGTTAGGAAATTCAATTCCTAGTAAAGTTGAGATTGTTGGAGCAATATCAATAATACGATAATAAGAGTTTGAGGCTCCATTTTTTATACCTTTTCCATAAAACAATAGCGGTACATGGGTATTGTAATTATAACCAGAGCCATGTGTAGTTCCTCCTTTATTTTCATACCAATTACTGATTGTAGAGAGTTCATATGCATATAAAACATCTCCTGATAATTTTTGATTATAACTGTTTTGAATATGTGAAAGAATTCCTTCTGTGAAATTGGTTGTCTGTAATGTTCTTGCAGTAACCGTTTTATAAATACCATCATAATTGATGATTTCATCTGCAATAATTTGTTGCACAATTCCTTGGTCTATTTTTAATTGATTCAATTCTTTTTTGTCAAAATAAATAGTGTTGTTAGAAATATTTTCAATTAATTTTTCTGTTCCAAATTTATTTAACGTCACCTCTTTTACAAAAGCCTTAAATTTATTTTTGTCAAAATAATTAGCAGGAATAGAGTTGTCTATTAAATATTGAGGAACATGAGTTGCACCGTGATCTGCTGTTAAAAATAGGGTGTAATTTTCTTTTCCTACAGTTGAGTCTAGATGTGTTATAAGCCGTTCTATATCTTTGTCTAACCGAATATATGTATCTTGAATTTCTTTCGACACAACTCCATATCCATGACCGATATAATCCGTACTTGAATAACTAATACTTAAAAAGTCGGTAAAAGATGATTTTCCTAATTGTTCAGCATTAATTGAGGCAATCGCAAAATCGGTAAGTAAACTGTTGCCAAATGGAGTTTCAGTGATGATACTATAATTATCATTTTTATTTCTTAATTCAGGAATATTGTGTGGAAATGTCGGTGTTTTTTCTCCTTTAAGTGTTTGTTCATACACATTATTATCTTCAATACTTTCGGTATAAGTAGTGATATCATAATAGGTATTCCAAGGTGTATTTATATAGTTTTCTACTTTTCCAGAATTATTAAAATCCACAACCCATTTAGGAAGGTTTTCCAAATAATAGGTACTCGATATAAATTTTCCATGATTACCGCCATCATACCAGTAAGCAGCATCGGCAGTATGGCCAACTGGAAGAATCGCGCCTCGATCTTTACTGCTCATGCCTATTACTTTTCCTTTCATGTTTTGTGCGAGGTGTAGTTGATCAGAAATAGTAGTTGTCTGCAATCTATAAGGTGATTTTTGACCTTTATCAGATGAGGTTCCTATTGTTTTATATCGAGTATCACCGACGCAGTTTATATATTTTTTTGAAGATTTATCATACCAATCATTTGCAAGTATTCCATGATTAACTGGTGTAGTTCCAGTATAAATTGAGGAATGACCTACAGCGGTTTTGGTAGCAGAAAAACTAAAATGAGCATTGTTGATCATATAGCCTTTGGTCATTAATTTTTTAAAACCACCTTCACTATATTTATTATAAAATCTATTTAAATAATCATAACGCATTTGATCTACTACAATTCCAACTATAAGTTTGGGTTTGGAAGATTTTATTTGAGAATCAATTTCTGCAGTAGAGTTTAATGATTGAGATTTGCAATTACTTAAAAACAAGAGCATTGTGATTATGGAAAAGTATTTTTTCATTGAATTAGTGTTCGTTTTGAGATTTACAAATGTACAATTTTATGAGTGATAATCTTTTTTATTTTTTTGAAGAAAACGTTATTTATATGTTATTTTAGCAAAAAGAAATTGAATGAATTATCTCGAGCATATCGGTAAATATTTTATAATGTTGAGACAGGTTTTTAAACGACCTCAGAAATGGAAAGTGTTCCGAGAGATGTTGTTTCGAGAAATTGATGATTTGGGTTTAAAATCTTTAGGGATCATTATGTTCATTTCTTTTTTTATAGGTGGAGTTGTTGCAATTCAGACTGCGTTGAATGTTGACAGTCCTTTTATTCCTAAATATTTAATAGGATTTGCAACAAAACGTTCTATGATTTTAGAGTTTGGTCCGACATTTACTTCTGTTATATTGGCAGGAAAAGTAGGTTCTTATATTGCTTCGAGTATCGGAACTATGAGAGTTACTGAACAGATTGATGCACTTGAAGTGATGGGAATTAATTCTTTAAACTATTTAGTCTTGCCAAAGGTAATTGCGACTTTATTTTTCTATCCATTATTGGTATTGATTGCAATGTTTTTAGGAATATTCGGAGGATGGGCAGCAGGGATATTAACGGATTTATTTTATACAACTGACTATATTAACGGAATCCAAATGGATTTCAATCCTTTTTTTATCAAATATGCTATGGTTAAATCGGTTGTCTTTGCATTTGTCATAGCAACAGTTCCAGCATATCATGGATATTATGTAAAAGGAGGTTCTCTTGAAGTAGGGAGAGCGAGTACTCAAGCGGTTGTCTGGACAAGTGTAGTAATTATTACCTTGAATTATTTCTTAACTCAAATGCTTTTAGGATAATGATAGAAGTTAAAAATTTACATAAAAGTTTTGGTGATGCACATATTTTAAAGGGTATTACAACATCATTTGAAAAAGGAAAAACCAATCTTATTATAGGACAGAGTGGCTCGGGTAAAACAGTTTTTCTTAAAAGTTTATTAGGATTACACACGCCAGAATTGGGGACTATTTCATTTGACGGAAGGGTTTATAAAGATTTGAATATTGAGCAAAAAAGAGAATTAAGAACTGAAATAGGAATGTTGTTTCAAGGAAGTGCTTTGTTTGATTCGTTGACTGTTGAGGAGAATATAATGTTTCCTTTAAAGATGTTTTCCAATCAGTCAAAAAAAGAAATGCTGATCCGAGTTGATGCTGTATTGGAGAGAGTAAATTTACTGGGTTCCAATAGAAAATTTCCAGCCGAACTTTCTGGTGGTATGCAAAAACGTGTTGCTATCGCAAGAGCAATTGTAATGAATCCAAAATATTTATTCTGTGATGAGCCTAACTCTGGATTGGATCCGCAGACAGCCACAGTGATAGATAACCTAATACAAGAAATCACCAAAGAATATCAAATGGTTACTGTTGTAAATTCTCATGATATGAATTCTGTGATGGAAATAGGAGAAAAAATTATTTTTTTAAAAGATGGTCATAAAGCATGGGAAGGCACTAATAAGCAGATGGTTATTACTGATAATGAAGCTATTGTAAATTTCGTTTATTCTTCCAATTTATTTAAAAAAATCCGTGAAGTTTATTTAAAGGAAAGTAAACTGTAAAAGGGTTTGTTTTAAAGAAAAAGACTTCTATATTTGCTGCCGCAAAAAGCGGAAAAGGACGACTTGGTAGCTCAGTTGGTAGAGCACCTCCCTTTTAAGGAGGTGGTCCTGGGTTCGAGCCCCAGCCAAGTCACAATTTTAATAAAAAAAAGGCGAGAAGTTTATCCTGAGCGAAGTCGAAGGAAGCCCCAGCCAAGTCACAAGAACAAAAAATCCGAAGTGAAAACTTCGGATTTTTTGTTTTAAAAGGAAACTATTTACTCTCTTACTACTTTTAAAGTATCTAAACTCAATCGTGCTTTTAACCACAATTTTAATTGTTGTTCTTGTTTTTTATTATCTTTTATTGAATCATACCATGATGCTGAAAAAACTGATAAGGTGTCTGTTGCTTTAAAGTTGGTTGAAATAACATTCGCATAACTCAGTGTTTTCAATCCTGTATAATTAATTTTCGCTTCTTGACTTATATTAGAAAAAGGAACTTTATAATATTTATTTAACTCATTTTCTAGTTGTTTTATTTTTTCTTCACTTTGCTTAATTTTTCCATCCCGAGAAGAAATAATTTCTTGATTACGAGAATATAATTCGGTTAAATTCTGTACTTCAGCTCGTAAATCTGAATCGTCTGCACCTTGTTGGATATTTAATTTTGTTGATTCCAATCCGTAGTTGGTTAATTTTGTTTCCCAATCAATAATTTCATTTTGAGTTAGGGTTTTTCCATAAAGTACAAGTTTTATACTGTTATTTTCATAATTTATATTTTCATCTTCTTCATCTATAATACTGATACCTTCATCTTTCATTTCTTGAATAAAACGATGTGATTTTTGAACAAATTGATCTCTTTGAAATAACTGATAAAATTGAAATACACTAAATCCGAAAATGATCAAAGCAATGAATGACGCCAATTGAGCAATGCGTTTCCTCTTGGCTGAATTAATGTATTTTACCATTGGGAAACGAAGAAACTTTACTATCAAAAAAGTAGCCAGTGCAATAAAAATTGTATTAATTGTAAATAGGAACATCGCTCCAAAAAAGTACTCTAGATTCCCTACAGCAAGTCCATATCCTGCTGTACATAAAGGCGGCATTAATGCAGTTGCAATTGCAACACCAGCAATAGTATTGGTCTGTTGAGAGCGCCTACTCAGTGCAATAATTAATGCAAGTCCACCAGAAATTGCTATAAATACATCACGCACGTCAGGCGCAGTTCTTGCCATCAATTCAGGGGTTTCTTCTCTGAAAATAGGAATTAAAAAAAATAGAAATGACGTAAATAAACTAATTCCTATCATCACGCCTAGATTGACAAATGAACGTTTTAAAGTATCAATATCATTGATTCCTATAGAGAGTCCAACACCTAGAATAGGTCCCATTAATGGTGATATAAGCATGGCGCCAATTACAACTGCTGTAGAACTTACATTTAACCCTATTGAGGCAATCAATATCGAAAATACAAGAATCCAAGCTGTATGACCTTTCATCGATATATTGTCTTTTACATCTTGAATAGTACCATTTTTATCCGTATCATGACGGATGTTTAATGTGTCAACTACGAAGTCTTTTATATTACTCCATATTCCTGCATAACCTTCTGCTGAATTTTCTGTTTCTATCTTTTTTTCAAATTTTGATTCCATGCACTATTTTTTATACATATTCTTCCCCAAAATCAATTCTTACTTGATTTGATATTTGCTTGATTTCTTGTTCGTCACTTTTTGGACATATCAGTAAAACATCTTCTTTTTCTACCACAATATAATCATCAAGTCCTTGAATAACAACACGCTTTCCGTTTTGAGTTCTCACAATATTGTTGGAAGAATTCCTGAAAATTGTTTTACCACCTACAGACGCATTTTGATTTTCATCTTTAGAAAGTTTGTTATACAATGAACCCCAAGTTCCAAGATCATTCCAGTCAAAATTTACTGGTAATACATGAACATTTTTTGCTTTTTCTAGGATTCCATAATCTATAGATATATTTTCTGCATTTGCATAATTTGTATTAATAAAGTCATCTTCAAACTCTGTATTGTAAACATTTTTTGCTTTACAAAATAGCGAATACATTTCTGGTAAACTCTTCTCAAACGCCTTTAAAATACTTTTTACACTCCATATAAAAATTCCTGCATTCCATAAATAATCTCCACTTTCAATAAATTTTTTAGCGTTTTCTATATTAGGTTTTTCGGTAAATTGTTTTACTTTTTTTATTTCAGTTTCGTTATTTTCATACTGTATATAACCATAACCAGTATTGGGAGAACTAGGTTGAATTCCAAGGGTCATCAGTACATCGTTTTCTTGACAGAATTTAAAAGAAGTTTCAATATTTTCTATAAATTCAGGTTCATTTTCAATCCAATGATCACTAGGAGCAATGATCATTACGCCATCAGGATTTATAGCATTTATTTTAAGAGCTGCATACAATATACAAGGAGAAGTATTTCTCATACAAGGCTCAAGTAACAATTGCTTTTTGGTAGTATTTTCCAATTGATCTAAAACTAAATCTTTATATCTTTTATTGGTAGATATTAAAATATTCTCAGAAGGAATCAATCTTTCTAGTCTGCTGAATGTTTTTTGGATTAATGAATCTCCTGTTCCCAGCATATCGTGAAACTGTTTTGGGTTTTCCTGAGTACTCATTGGCCAGAAACGAGATCCAACCCCTCCAGCCATGATGACTGCATAATAATTTTTATCCATAATTCTATATAAGTATTAATACTTCTACATTTTGGTTAAAAAGATATGAACGTTTTGAATGTGTTTCAATACACTCATACCTTGTTCTTCTTTTATTTCCTCTAAGATAAACTTTCTTTTTATATTCAAATTTTTTACCAATAGGAACTTCAAATATAAAACTCTTATCTGATTTCTCACTATACTGTTTCATCGCAAGCGATAAATGTACGTCTGAATCTGAACTAGCTTTAGGGTTTTTAAGATAATTTGCCAAATGAGGAAGTAGTTCGTTTGGGAAAATTTCTGGGTCTAAAAAAGGAAGCATTAAATGTTGAAAAGTGCGTTTCCACTCTTTTCCATGTGGCTGAACTCTCTTGTAATTAATATGTGTGACTAGATGTGCGATTTCGTGAATAAATGTCAATAAAAACTGATATTTATTAAGATTTATATTAACTGTGATTTGGTACATTCTGTTTTTTAACATCCTAAAATCACCATGTTTGGTCTGGCGTTGATTGACAATTTTTAATTTATGCGGATACTTATTTAGTAGTTCAATGACTAAACTTATAGAAGCCTCAGGGATGTGTTTTTTTAGAATATTGTGCATATTTAACAAATGTATTATTTCTTTGCGTATCTTTAATATATAATGAATTTTTAATTAAAATTAATAAGTATGAATACAAAAATTGTGATGGTATCTAGTGCTTTTTTTCTTGGATTGATAGGAATTACGCTTTCTTTTTTTACCAAAGAGATTGATGTTTATTTAAATAGTGATTCAAATAATGCAAGTCTGCTTTTTTTACAGTTAATGAGTGCGTTGTATCTAGGTTTTGCATTGATGAATTGGATGGCAAAAGATTCGCGTATTGGTGGAATTTATAATAGACCTATTGCAATTGGTAACTTGATGAATTTTGGAGTTGGAGCTCTTGCTTTGATTAAAATTGTGTCGAAAATTGAGTTCCACAATGAAGTAATTATCGGATTGGCTATTATATATTCTATTTTTGCAATTTGCTTTGCATATATTTTTAGAACGCATCCGAAAATAGAGAAATAAAGTCCATTTTTTAAGGTGTAGAACTAGAAACTTGTAATACTTTTCCGTTATAGAATTTATTTCCTGTCAGCGCAAAATCATAAATATATTCAGCCATTTCAAGTGCAGAATTTGGCGCTATAAAACCAGGAAAAGCCTCTTCAAGCATTTCTGTCTGAACGGCACCTAGAGCCAATACATTAAATGCAATTCCTGTTTCTTTATATTCTTCAGCCAATAATTCAACCAAAGTAATAACTGCACCTTTGGAAGAACTGTATGCTGAAAGTCCTGGAAATTTCATGCTGCCTTGAATTCCTCCCATACTACTCACAGTAAGGATATGGCTTCCTTTTATGCAATAGGGAAGTATGAGTCTCGTCATTTCTGCTACTGCAAATACATTTACTTTATAAACATCCATAAAATCAGATACAGAGGTTTCAGAAAAGGGTTTGTTGACCAGTTTTCCTGCATTGTTAATCAATACATCTACTTGTTTCCAATTGTTTTTCACATAATCAGACACTTTAAGTATATCTTTTTCATTACTTATATCAATTGATAGTGAAGAAATATTTGGGTTGTTTAATTTTAAAACTGGATCAAGATTCCTAGAAATAGCAAGAACATTACAATTGGCATTTGCAAATAATTGTATCATTTGAAAACCGATTCCTCTACTTGCTCCTGTAATGATTATATTTTTCATGTATTATAGTTGTTATTTTAATGGTGAGGTGCTGATTGTAATTAATTATTTTCTTTAGTGAAGCCTTTTATCCAGCACTTTTCATTAGTCAAAAATTATATGTTGATATGCACCAATATCTGGAACAGAAGTTCTATTTACTCCTAAAATATCTTCAGGAACTAGCATTGCATCTGTAGGGCTAGCCAACCCTTTTCCGCCAGATTCATCACCGATAATCAGATCGTTTTCATAGGGTCCACGGAAATGAGGTATCTCATTGAAAATGTTGTTTTGGAAATGTGAGGGATCATTAAAATCATATTCTGGAATTCCAGCATAGCTCATATTAAAATCGTTGAATTGTATCAAGTTGTTTTTAAAGTTATAATTGAAAGTAGAACCTTCAACATTTTCCAATAATAAT
>CAJQNZ010000027.1 GCA_905479835.1 uncultured Flavobacteriaceae bacterium | reverse complement strand
CTTTAGAGGTTTGAGTATTGATGATCGTCCAGATTATGAAGAAAGACTACATTGGTTGTGTAAGAACATCCATAGAGAAAAAGAGGAGTTGCTATCAGAACTCATCGAGTTCCCTTCGATTCAATTTGGTTTAGAACAAGCATTATTATCCCTAAAAAGTGTTAATAAATTCGAATTATTTCCATCAAAATTTACAAAAGGTCAAGATGCAATTCCTATCAACGGTTTGATTTGGATGGGAAGTGAGCAGTTTATGCATCAGCAAATAAAAGAGAAGTTAGCAAGTGGTTTTACAACCATCAAAATGAAAATTGGAGCCATAGATTTTAAAACAGAATTGTCGTTGTTAGCATCCATCAGAAAAGAATACAACGCTAACGAAATTGAACTTAGAGTTGATGCAAATGGAGCATTTAAACCAAACAAAGCATTGGAAAAATTGAAGAGATTGTCTGATTATAAATTACATTCAATTGAACAACCTATAAAACAAGGTCAATGGCAGGAAATGGCCAAACTTTGTGAAGAAACACCATTGGATATAGCATTGGATGAAGAATTAATTGGCATCTTTGATGTAACAAAAAAAGAAAAGTTGCTACTAACAGTTAATCCTCAATATATCATATTGAAACCAAGTTTGATAGGAGGAATACAAGGGAGTAATGAATGGATACAATTGTATGAAAAAAATAGAATTGGCTATTGGATCACTTCAGCGTTGGAAAGTAATATAGGATTGAATGCAATTGCACAATTCACTTATGATTTAGGTGTATATTTACCACAAGGTTTAGGTACTGGAAGTTTGTTTACCAATAATTTTGAGAGCCCATTAGAAGTAAAAAAAGGCGCATTACATTATAATACTAGCAACAATTGGAATTTTAATTTGAAATAATAATATTCTTGTTTGGCAACTGATCGATGTTCAATGATCGGATTCGAAGTGAGTCGAAGTGAGTCATCATAAATCAAAGCAAATACAAGAACCTAAAACAAATAAAACAATGAATTTTATTCAACAAGCATACAAAGGAAAAGTTGCCGTATGGAAATACTTAATACCTGTAATTGGTTTTTTTGGAATCATGTTATTGAATTATGCTGCGATAGTGATTTTGGATCTAGACGTAGATGAAATGATGCGAAAACAAATTGAGAGTTCAGGTGCCAATCGCGTTTTGTTTGAAAACTTAATTGTGTTTGTGGTATTTCTCATAGGATTATTGTTTTGGGTGAAATATGTACACCAACAATCTCTGACTTCATTAACTACTTCAAGAGATTGTATTGATTGGAAGCGAGTTTTATTTTCATTTGGATTATGGGGAATGGTTACTATCTTTATGACAGTTGCTGCCTATTATTCAACACCAGAAGATTTTGTATGGAACTTGCATTGGGACAAGTTTTTAATCTTAGCCTTGATAGGAATTTTAATGATACCATTGCAGACAAGTTTCGAGGAATATTTTTTTAGAGGTTATTTAATGCAAGGTTTAGGGGTATTGGTAAAAAACAGATGGTTTCCGCTACTATTTACTTCTATTGTTTTTGGAACAATGCACTTTGCCAATCCTGAAGTTGAAAAATTGGGTCCCATTATTATGGTGTATTATATTGGAACTGGATTGTTTCTTGGAATTATAACGTTGATGGATGAAGGATTGGAATTGGCTTTGGGTTTTCATGCAGCCAATAACTTAATAACGGCATTATTAGTCACTACCGACTGGACTGTATTCCAAACAGATTCTATATTACTTGACATTTCAGAACCTTCTGCTGGAGTCGATATATTGATTCCTGTATTGGTTATATTTCCAATATTACTATATGTATTTGCAAGAAAATATGGATGGAGTAATTGGCGAGAAAAATTGACTGGAAAAATTGAGAAACCTTTAGTTATTGAGGAAATATGATTGCAAGTTATGAATTTTAGTTGATCAATTCGATCAATTAGTTCTCGATACATTTTTTTGTCAAAAAATCACTCGAACTGACATTTTAGAAACTATTTTAATTCATCTTTCATGCAGCTATAAAAAAGTAAAAATCCGAACAACATATTGTTCGGATTTTTTATTATTTAGCATTGAATAAAACGGCTGCTTTATTAAAGTCAGAGGCTGCATTGATGACTTCTCGGAAGCCTTCGTAAAGTTCTATTGGATAATCATTGGTTCTGTAAAATTCTACGATTGATATGATGAGTTTATCATTTTTAATTTCGTAGTTGGAATCCCATTTACATAAAATTTCACTATCAACTTCCAATTTTTTATTGATAACTAGTGATTCAAGACCTTCAAGGCTATATCCTTTAGGAATGTCAACTGTAATGGTGTAGTTGTATTCATTCGGATATTGCATTTCGATAGGATAAACGCGTTCGCGTTCTTGATATAATTCGCTCTGAGTTCCTATTACTTGTCCTACTTGAAAAAGATAACTTTCACCTGCTTCTTGAAGTAATGCAGATGATTCAATAGTACTTTTCACAGTATATGGCAAGTTATATTCAGTCTGGTTCATCTCTGTATTTCCTAGTTCAAATTTTGTAACATTCTTATCTTCTATTCCAGAGCCTGTTAAGTAATCTTCAAAGTCTGCTTTCTGTTGACCAGTTGTCAGCGCCATAAATGCTCTATTCTGAAATCCCCAATGTCCAGTATATTCTTGATCTTCATCAATGAGTACTTTGTCAAAATCATCTGAGAACGTAATATCCATAATGCGTATGATTTTACTATAATCAGTATCACTCTGATCTATTTTTTTAAAGTAATATCCAAGTTCGTAATTGATAAAAAGCCCATTATTTCCAAGAATAGTAGTTGGCGCTTCACTTACTCTATAATCAATTCTATCAGGAGAAATGTATTGGTTTAATCTTGGCAAATAAATTAAAAACTCACGAAGTGCATTCGGATTGTAAAATTCTGGATCAAATTTATGCTGATATCTATTGGCAGTAACTACAATTTCATATTCAATATTAAGTGCTTTTAAAAAGTGAGCATATGCTTTTATAATACCATAGTCACTAGAAGAGCGATTTTTTAAGATGTAATCTATTTCTTCTAATTGCGGATTGTTATTTTCAACTACTGTAAAATTACTTTTGATATAATTATCTAATCTTGAAGCAATTTCAAATTCTGAAATTTTCTCGTCTTTCTTTAAGATATTAGATCTTATTTCATCAATAACAATTTTAGGAATTGCAGTAGGAAAGAAATTCCCACCAATATTCTCAACGGTATTATTCCATAAAATTTCTTGTGTTAAATCAGCATTTCCAAAACATTGATAAGCAACATAAATTTTATAGGCATCCTTAGCAGCATAATCTTCTTCAGAAGTTGCTGGAATATCATTCAGAACTAATTCTTCTACCAAAAAATTATCTAAATAGGTTCTTTCAAAATTTTGATCAGTATTATACGTTTTTAAATGACTGATTAATCCATTTGAAATAAAAACCATTTCTGATCTTTTTACAGGATAATCAAACTGTAAATTTTCAGTTCCAAAAGGAGAATATTCCTTTTCTACTGTATAGAGCACTTCTATTTCAGAGCCATTTTCTGCACCTTCAATTGCAAATATTTGGAAGTTTCCATACTCTTCTACATTCTCAATCTGTTTGATATTATTCTCATCAAGATTGGTGATTTTTCCATCTTTAGCAATGGTTCTAGCCTTGATTCCTTTCAGTTTTTTAACACGTCGCATAGGAATATATACTTGGTTGTGAGTATTAATTCCTTTTTCATCATTCACGCGAATAATAGTATGTGTAGTTTCGAAAACACTCACATTATTGGTGATTTTTGACTTGCCAAATTCTACAATATTCTTTTTTAAAATTGCGATTGAAGATTCGTTTTTTTCGACTTCAGTTAATTCGTGAAGTAGAGGTTTTTCTTCCCAATCATAGGTTGTATGAAACTGTGAAAATGAGGTTGATGCAATTAGTAATAATGCAATTGAAAATATTTTATTCATACTTTTTATTTTTGTTGAGTTTAAACCTTTCGACTTCGCTCGAGATTACATTGTTGTCTGGTCGTGCGCAGCCGAGACCTTATTATTGTTTATATTTTTTCTAAAATAATACTTTTTTTGTAGGCTTTTATAAGACTTTTAATAAATTGATTGTACCCATCATATTGCTCATTTTCAATAGCCAATGTATTTACATAAATTTCTTTAGCTACTATAAGTGAACTCCCTTCTTGAATAAATTTAAATGAAAATCCGTATTCTTCAAGTTCATTAGAAATATTTTCTGGAATAGAAGAAATTTTATAACCGTCAGGAATGATAAAAGTAGTCTCATATTTCTTTATAAATTTATGATTTATTTTTTTGCCAAATGGTTGATTTTCTACTAATAAAACATCAGTTGACAACGGTTTTTCTAAATTCAAATTCAGATATACCTTTGAACCTATGCTCTTAGCATAATTATTAATTTCCAAATCATAAGTTATCGTATATATATCATTTAATGTTGATAGTTCGCCAAATTCGATATTGGTATATGTCGTTTTATTGTTTCCTATTTGGAATTTAGTATTCAAGTACTCTTCGTCTGATTTTTCATCTTTTTTATAAGTTGCTTCACGAACAAAATCGACCATTTCATAACCAGTAAGTGTTCTTTTTCCAGATGCTTTAATTACATTATCTTCAAGTTTTATAGTTGTTTTTACCAATGATATATTCTTTTCTTTTGGTTGAATAGGAACTTTGATAATTTTAAAATCATCAGGAGTTATACCTATCAGCGCTTCTTTACTTTGAGTGAAAGCGCTCGGCATTCCATAAGGAACATAACTGTCGGTTGCGTCAAGAAAAACGGTTTCACCGTTAATTATTGCTGCTGTAATCATATGATTATCAACAATAGGAGTTGGAACTTCATAATAAGAATAAGGTCTGTCACGAGTACCTATCCATGTATGATAGGCTTCAATACCGACATGATTTAACATTTCATAAAGTAGATTTGCCATGTCTTTACAGTCTCCATATTTTTTACTACACACACTAGAAGCATCTCTAGGAACAAATCCTCCAAGACCATCCTCAAACGCTACATAGGTAATATTACTTTGCACCCAATTAAATATTGCTTTTGCTTTTTCCGATTCTGTATTTAAATTTTTTGTGAGTTCCGTTGCGATAGAAAATATTTCAGAATTGTCAGAATCTTTAATTTGATCTATTAAAGTCGTGTACCACGAATAAAGATCTTTGACATCTTTAAGAACTGGTTTTTTTACGTTTTCAATTTCATAATTTTTTATATGAACAATAACGTGAGGAATATATTTTAAAACTGAAAGACTGTTTTCTTGTTTTCTGAATTCTCCAATATTATGAGCTTTCCAAGTATAAACAGTAGTGTTTTTATTTTCTTTCTTTTCAAATGTGATATCGACATTTTCAAGATTAAAAGTTTTATATCCCAATTCTACATTATTGGGAACTTCTACCGTATAAATTGATTCTTTGGTAGGAACATAGGTTCCAAATCTGAACGAACCAAGGAAGTGTGGGTCTTTTATGTTCTCTTTATATTTTAAGGTTGTAATAGCATCTTTTGATACTGCAGGAAAAACAAAGTTAATCGATTGTTGGTCACTGAAAAATATGCCATTACCAAATTCATCTTTGGTTTCAAAATGGTCTACTTTTATTTTGGAATTGCTTGAAGGAATTTCTGTAAATGCTTCAATATCTTTTATTTCTGTAAAGCTGTCAAAATGGATAAATTCATTGGCAAAAAACAATTTATTTCCTGTATTGTATGTGCCTTTTTCAGATACACTATTGACAATATTGAACTTGTCTGCATCCATAGAAATTTTTAAATATTGGCTTCTATTTAAGTAGTAGAAATCTTCAGAGTCAAAATCAATAACTTGCTGTGCATGTGTTATTTGATTTATGAATAAAAGTAGTAAAAGAATTTTTTTCATTAAAATCAATTTGTTTTTCAAATATATTGCTATTTCAATAGGTAACCAATAGTTCTTAATGTAATTAAGAAAATTTTAAGTATCACCTTTGTTTCTGTTGTTAATTAAGCAATTGTTGTGCCAATTTTTGTTACTTTGTACTATGCATTTTAATATCCATAGCGAGTTTGAACTAAATGGTACATCTTTTCCTAGTAAAAGAGAATTGCTTTTATTTTCTAGAACGGTGTCCAATCCTATGTTTTCTTTTTTGTCTGATTTTTTAAAAGATTCAGACACAATTTCGGTTCAAACTTCTGGCTCTACAGGAACTCCAAAAAAAATTGATATCCGAAAAGAACATATGATTAATTCAGCAAGAGCTACTGGAGAATTTTTTGATATAAAAGAAGAAACTACAGCATTGTTGTGTATGAATTCTGAATTTATTGCTGGAAAAATGATGCTTGTAAGGGCAATGGTTTTAGGTTGGAAATTAGATATAGTTGGAGCAAGTCATACTCCTTTAAAAAGTATAGAGAAGAGTTATGATTTCTCTGCAATGGTTCCACTACAAGTATATAATTCACTTGATGAGTTGTATAAAATAAAAAAACTAATTATTGGAGGTGGAGTAGTCTCAAAAGAATTGGAAATAAAATTACAGTCAATTAAAACAGAAGTATATGCAACTTATGGAATGACAGAAACGATCACGCATATTGCCGTGAGAAGGTTAAATGGTAAAAGGTTAAAGATGAAAGACAATAGAGATCTCACGTCAATTCGAGAAGTAACGATGAAACAACCTCTTTATAAAACGCTTCCTAACATCTCAATTTCAAAAGATAAAAGAGATTGTTTGGTGATTGATGCTCCAAAAGTTTCAAATACTAGAATTGTTACCAATGATATGGTTGAGTTGATTTCAGAAACTGAATTCCATTGGCTTGGACGTTATGATACGATTATAAATTCAGGAGGGATTAAATTGATTCCTGAGCAAATAGAGGAGAAGTTAGCAGAAATTATTTCGGAACGATTTTTTGTTGCTGGGATTAAAGATTCAGTTCTTGGAGAGAAATTGGTTTTAGTTGTTGAGTATAATGTCTCTTCGAGCCTTTCGACTTCGCTCAAGATAAACTCTGTCGAGAAGTCTCAGGGTATTAGAAATTGTATTTCAAAATTGAATTCACTTTCTAAATACGAAACCCCAAAAGAGATTTACTTTTTAGAAAAGTTTGTTGAAACAAATACAAAAAAAATCCAACGTAAAAAAACATTGGATTTGATTGATTTATTTGGTAGTTGAGCACTTCGACTTCGCTCAGCACAGGCTTTGCCGAAACTACATCACCATAGAATGATATACATTCTGAACATCATCATCTTCTTCTAGTTTTTCTAATAATTTCTCAACATCTGCTTGTTGTTCTTCGTTGAGTTTGGTTGTAGTTGTTGGGATTCGCTCAAATCCTGAAGATAGTATTTCTACATTTTCTCCTTCGAAGAAGGATTGAATTGCGCCAAATTGTTCAAATGGAGCATAGATAATAATTCCTTCTTCATCATCAAAAACTTCTTCTACATCAAAATCTATCAATTCCAATTCCAATTCTTCCAAGTCGATTGTGATATCTTCTTTTTTTAGGGTAAATGTGCATGTGTGATCAAACATGAAAATTACTGAACCTGAAGTTCCAAAATTTCCATTACATTTATTGAAAGCTGCGCGAACATTGGCAACAGTTCTGTTGTTATTGTCAGTTGCAGTTTCTACTACAATAGCAATTCCATGAGGTGCATATCCTTCAAATAAAACTTCTTTATAATCCGCAGTATCTTTATCGGAAGCCTTTTTAATTGCACGTTCTATATTTTCTTTAGGCATATTTGCTGCCTTAGCGTTTTGGATAACGGCTCTCAATCGAGAATTGGCATCAGGATTTGGGCCTGCTTCTTTCACTGCCATCACAATGTCTTTTCCTATTCTTGTGAACGTTTTTGCCATTGCCGACCAACGTTTCATTTTACGTCCTTTTCTTAATTCAAATGCTCTTCCCATTTCTTAACTTTAATATATTTATTTAAATTTTCACTATCATTTATACCTGAATAACTCCCATATTGAATTGCTTTTCGATTGGTGCATTATCGGAAGCTTCAATTCCCATACTTATCCATGTTCTCGTTTTTAATGGATCAATAATAGCATCAGTCCATATACGAGAAGCGGCATAATAAGGTGAGGTTTGCTTATCATAACGTTCTTCAATAGTTTTTAAAATTTCTTGTTCTTTTTCTGGTGTAATAGTTTCACCTTGTTTTTTTAATGAAGCAGTTTCTATTTGCAACAATACTTTTGCAGCTTGTGAGCCTCCCATAACAGCGAGTCTTGCGCTAGGCCAAGCAATTATTAATCTTGGATCATAGGCTTTTCCACACATTGCGTAGTTTCCTGCTCCATAAGAATTTCCAATCACAATCGTAAATTTCGGCACGACAGAATTGCTCACGGCATTTACCATTTTCGCTCCATCTTTTATGATTCCACCATGTTCAGATTTAGATCCAACCATAAATCCAGTAACATCTTGTAAGAAAACCAATGGTATTTTTTTCTGATTACAATTTGCAATAAAACGAGTTGCTTTATCTGCACTATCAGAATAGATAACACCTCCAAATTGCATTTCTTTTTTAGCATTTTTAACCACTTTTCTCTGGTTGGCAACAATACCAACAGCCCAACCATCAATTCTGGCATAGGCACAAATAATTGTTTTACCATACTCTGCCTTATACTCTTCCATTTCAGAACTATCGACCAATCGCTTGATGATCTCTTTCATATCATACTGATCTGTGCGTAATTTAGGCAGAATCCCATAAATTTCTTTTGGATCATCCGAAGGATTAGAAGAAGAAATACGATTATAACCTGCTTTTTGATTGTCCCCAATCTTGCTAAAAATATTTTTAATTTTGTCTAATGCATCTTTATCATCACTCGCTTTATAATCCGTAACGCCACTTATTTCACAATGTGTTGTAGCACCGCCCAATGTTTCGTTATCAATACTTTCTCCAATGGCTGCTTTTACCAAATAACTTCCAGCCAAGAAAATACTTGCTGTTTTGTCAACAATAATTGCTTCATCACTCATAATAGGAAGATAAGCACCTCCAGCAACACAAGATCCCATAATCGCAGAAATTTGTGTAATTCCCATGCTACTCATGACTGCATTATTCCTGAAAATTCTTCCAAAGTGTTCTTTGTCAGGAAATATTTCATCTTGCATTGGTAAATAAACACCTGCAGAATCCACTAAATAGATAATTGGAAGTTTGTTTTCTATTGATATTTCTTGTGCTCGTAAATTCTTTTTTCCAGTAATTGGAAACCAAGCACCAGCTTTTACAGTTGCATCATTGGCAACAACAATACATTGCTTACCAGAAATATATCCGATTTTTACAATTACTCCAGCAGATGGGCAGCCTCCATGCTCTACATACATTTCATCTCCTGCAAATGCTCCAATTTCAATACATTCTGATTTTTTATCAAGTAAATAATCAATTCGTTCTCGCGCAGTTAATTTTCCTTTTGCATGGTGTTTCTCAATTCTTTTTTCTCCTCCACCTTTATAAATTTTTAGCAATTTCCTTTTTAAATCAGAAACTTGCATTTTATTATAATCTTCGTTTTTGTTGAAGTTTATATCCATTTTATACGTCTTAATTTATATTGCTAAAGTACTAAAATTTAATCGTAAGAATTGATAATTTTCTGAACAGTTTCAGCAATTTCAGTGTGTTTATGTTCTTTTTCCAATTGCCATGATTCAGCAGCTCGCTCTTCACAATTCATTACTGAACAGGTTTCACAAGTGACTCCAACTATTCTTTTTCCAAAAGTATCTTCTTTTAAAAACTTTAATTTATTTTTTAAATGAGGAGAAAGTAGCATACCGATACTCACACTTCTATTGATATTTTTCTTGAAAGGGTCAGAAACAGCAGAGGAAAGAACAAGGTATTCACTTTTTGAATTTTCATAAGATGAAATCTGAATTCCAAATGTTTTTTTATTTTTTTGAGATTCTTCTAAATCTTTGATTGTTTTAATAGATATCCATCTACGACAATAATGTTCATTTTTGCGATTGGCATGAGGCTCTTGTTGTTGTGTTATATGCAATTCCTTGCTTAACCTATAGTTAGGCGAGTCTACTTTTTTAGTAAAACGCAGAAAGAATAAGTTTTTAATATTAAAATACTTAGGTAAAATATTTGTTAAGCGTTGATAAAACGTTTCTTCTGAGCAATTATAACTATTGATAATTCTATGCAATTTTGCTGGTTTCCATTCTTCTGATTCAAAAAAAGTTGTTAATTTATCTTCTAGATTTTTCTTCGGAATGATAAGCGCTCCTGCAAAATAGGAGGCAATAAAATTATGTAAGACTTGATCGAAACTTTCAAATTTTATCCAAGGGAAAGTATACAGTCTATTTTCGATTTTTAAATAATTATAGGCGATTTCTTTCGCATAAATAAATGTTTTCTGAGCTTCAGTAACATCTCTGTCAATTAACAAGATGTTCTTTTTTTGAATAAAAATATTTCTTATTTCTTTTAAATTTTCATGTTTTGAAAGCTCATTATCATTTATTGTATATCCAAATTCTTCAATTAAGATTTCTTCCAAGTCGCATGATGAAATTTCTTTTGATAAATTGATATGATATGAATTTGCAAATTTCTCAACATCATTTTCAATATCATCAAAATAATTGTTGTGAGCCTCTTGATAGGAGCGAAGAGAAGCAAGGAAAAAACTTTCCCGTGTCAAGTTGTAATTCAGTGAAATTTTTATAATGGTACTTATAAAAGCATTCACTTTTGCAGGAGCATTCGCAACAATATCTATTAAGTTGTTTTCTTTAATACCAAAAAGTTCTAGAGGAATCTCTTTTAAGATTTTTGACTGTAAGATTTCACCTATTGGAGCAAGATTCTTGTCTAGTTTTAAAGAAACCAAATGATCATAAGGTACCTTAAGACTTTCTGATAAGAGTAATATTTTATCAGTTTTTGGATATTTCTTTCCTTTTTCAATTTCGTTTAAATATGATTTTGAAAGTCCTGTTAATTTTGCTAATCCAAACAAAGACAGTTTTTTATCTGTTCGGATTTGCTTTAGTTTCAATCCAAATATCAATCGAATGTATTCATCTTCTATATTCATAATAACAAAGATATAACTATTTAGCGAATTATGACAAATAAAGTTTTTTATAAATTTAGCGAACGTTCGCTTGTGGAGTTCAATATTAATTCATAGTATTGCAGAGTAGAAATTAAATTATTCTAATTATGGAGCAAAATAGTATCGTAAAAGAAATCAGTTTTAAAGGATTTAAAGTTGAAGAGTATCAAGAGGTTTTAACCGATAAAGCAAAAATATTTTTATTGGAATTGCATGATCGTTTTAATCAAAGAAGATTAAAATTACTTGGAGAAAGGGAAATAGAACAGGCATATTTTGATGCTGGAAATTATCCTTCTTTTCCGGAAGAAACTAAACATATTAGAGAATCTGATTGGGTCTGTGCTCCATTACCTGAAGATTTATTGGATAGAAGAGTTGAAATTACTGGTCCTGTAGATAGAAAAATGGTGATTAATGCTTTAAACTCTGGAGCAAAAACTTTTATGGCAGATTTTGAAGATAGCAATTCACCTATTATTACTAATAATCTTGACGGACAGATAAATCTAAGAGATGCTATCAATAAATCAATATCGTATTACAATGAGAAAAAAGATACAACTTATCAATTGAATACTGAAACGGCAACTTTATTGGTACGACCCAGAGGATTGCATTTAAATGAGAAGCATTTTATAGTTGAGGGTGAGGAAATGTCGGGCTCGTTAGTCGATTTTGGATTGTTCTTTTTTCATAATATAAAAGCTCTGCAAGATCAAGGTTCAGCAACTTATTTTTATTTGCCAAAACTGGAACATTATTTAGAAGCACGACTTTGGAATGACATTTTTGTTTTTGCACAAGATTATTTAAGCATCCCACAAAAATCGATTAAAGCTACCGTTTTAATAGAAACAATTACGGCTAGTTTTCAGTTGGACGAAATCATATTTGAATTGAAAGATCATATGGCTGGTTTAAATTGTGGGCGATGGGATTATATATTTTCATATATAAAGAAGTTTAGAAATCATGCAGATTTTATGGTACCCAATAGAGATCAAGTTACTATGAAGACGCCTTTTATGAGAACTTATTCCTTGAAAGTTATTCAGCGTTGTCATAAAAGAAATGTTCATGCAATGGGAGGTATGGCGGCTCAAATCCCTATTAAGAATGATCCAATTGCAAATGATTTAGCTTTTGCTAAAGTACAGGCGGACAAGGAGCAAGAGGTGAAAAATGGACATGATGGAACTTGGGTTGCTCATCCAGGTTTAGTTTCAGTTGCGATGAATGTTTTCAATGAAAATATGAAGACTAAAAATCAAATTCATATCGGTCGAGAAGATGTAAAAGTAACAGAACTGGATTTAATAGAAATGCCAAAAGGGACAATAACAGAGGCAGGAATCAGAAAGAATATCAACGTAGGAATTTTATATATAGAAAGTTGGTTACGAGGAAATGGCGCAGCTGCAATTTATAATTTAATGGAGGACGCTGCAACTGCAGAAATCTCTAGAACTCAGGTCTGGTATTGGTTGCGCAAAAATATTCAATTGGAAGATAAAAGAATTTTCAATCAAGAAATGTATCAGCAATTGAAAAAAGAAGAATTGGAAAAAATCAAAAATTTAGTTGGGAAAAATAGTTATGAAAAAGGAAAATTTAGTTTGGCAATTAAATTATTTGATGAATTAGTTTTATCAAAAGAATACAAAGAGTTTTTAACATTATCAGCATACAATCATATATAAAAAAATGTCTCGCAACTACTGGAATAGTTAACGAGACGTAATTATCAAAATCTAGAATAACCTTAATAATCAAAACAAAATTATGAAAAATTTAGCACAAAGTAATTATAGTTCAGCATTAGAAACTGTAAGAAGTTTAAAAGCAAAATATGGCAATTCTTGGGATGCCATAAATTCAGAAAGTGCTGCAAGGATGGCAACTCAGAATCGTTTTAAAACAGGGTTGGACATTGCAAAATATACTGCGTCAATAATGAGAGAAGATATGGCGGCATACGATGCTGATTCTTCTAATTATACACAATCTCTTGGTTGCTGGCATGGTTTTGTTGCGCAGCAAAAAATGATAGCTGTAAAAAAGCATCATAAGACAACGAGTAAAAGATATTTATATCTTTCAGGTTGGATGGTAGCAGCATTGCGTTCAGAATTTGGACCTTTACCAGATCAATCGATGCATGAAAAAACAGCGGTTCCTTCATTAATAAATGAAATTTATGATTTTCTTCGTCAAGCAGATGCTATCGAATTAAATGATTTATTCAAAAGAAAGGAAAATGGAGAGGATGTACAAGATTTAATAGACAATTTTGAAACACATATAGTTCCTATTATTGCAGATATTGATGCAGGTTTTGGGAATGAAGAAGCAACTTATTTATTGACTAAAAAAATGATTGAAGCAGGAGCATGTGCGATTCAGATTGAGAACCAAGTTTCTGATGCGAAGCAATGTGGTCATCAAGATGGTAAAGTAACTGTACCGCATGAGGATTTTATAGCAAAATTGAATGCGATTAGATATGCATTTTTGGAATTGGGTGTAGAAGAAGGAATTATTGTTGCTAGAACTGATTCTGAAGGTGCTGGACTTACGCAGAAATTACCAGTAAGTCAAGAAACAGGAGATTTAGCATCACAGTATTTATCATTTGTAGAAGCAGAAGAAATTGATATACATGATGCTAAAGAGGATGATGTTTTATTGAAAAGAGAAGGTAGATTGGTTCGACCAGTTAGACTAGCAAATGGATTGTATAAGTTTAAAGAAGGTTCTAATATTGATCGAGTTGTATTGGATTGTATCACAAGTCTTCAGAATGGAGCTGATTTATTATGGATAGAAACTCCAACTCCTAATGTTGCTCAAATTGCCAATATGGTAAATAGAGTGAGAGAAGTTATACCGAATGCGAAGTTGGTGTATAATAATTCTCCATCTTTTAACTGGACATTGAATTTCAGAAATCAAGTATTTGAAGAAATGCAAAAAGAAGGAGAGAATATGACTGCTTATGATAGAAATAATTTAATGGATGCTCAATATGACGGTTCTGAATTATGTCACCGTGCTGATGAAAAAATTAAAACTTTTCAAAGAGACGGAGCAAGAGAAGCAGGTATTTTCCATCATTTAATTACACTTCCTACATATCATACAACAGCATTGCATATGAATGATCTTACGGAAGGATATTTTGGAAATGAAGGTATGTTGGCTTATGTTAAAGGGGTACAAAGACAAGAAATAAGAAAAGGTGTTTCATGTGTGAAGCATCAACGAATGGCTGGCTCTGATCTAGGAGATGATCATAAAACTTTCTTTGCAGGAGATAAAGCCTTGAAAGCAGGGGGTGAAAACAATACTTCTAATCAGTTTAGAGATAATTCAGACGCCTCAGATACTGAAAATACATTAGCTGTAGTGGCGTAAAGTAATTTTAAATAATCATATCTTACAATGCGAGCCTTATTTTTAAGGCTCGCATTTTTTATTTAATACTCCTAGGATTTATTTTCCTTGGAAAATAAAATTATTTATTATATTTTTGTAAAGTATATAAAGCCAAACAAAATGAAAAAAAATAAAATTATTTATTATATCGCTACAGGATTACTAACATTGTTAATGTTGTTTTCTGCAGGAATGTATTTTTTTAATCATGCTGAAGTAGCTGGAATGTTTACCGATTTTGGATATCCAACCTATATCATTTATCCATACGCAGTAGCAAAATTATTGGGTTTAGCAGCAATTTGGTTTGTTGGAAATAAAACATTGAAAGAATGGGCATATGCTGGATTTTTCTTTGGACTTGTACTTGCTTTTTTTGCACATGTAATGATAGGAGATGGAGAGCAAATGGGAGCCATTCTTGGTTTGATATTTTTAACCGTTTCATATATTTATAGTAAAAAAAATTAATAATAAATGAGCATGCTAAAAGTTTATCATCATGGAAGTGATTGGTAGCGGATAGCATTTGACCGATTTAATAACATAATATTGACATATGAAAAAAATACTCGTTTTTGCTGGAAGTAATAGTAAAGATTCAATTAATAAAAAATGGGCAGCTTATGCTGCATCTTTGATTGATAACGTCGGATTGAATGTGGTTGACTTAAATGATTTTCCATTGCCGATTTATGGTATTGATTTGGAAAATGAATCTAGCATCCCTGAAAATGCGCAAGCATTTTTGGATTTAATAACATCTTCAGATGGAATAGTGCTTTCTTTAGCGGAGCATAATGGTACTTACGCTACTGTTTTTAAAAATTTATTTGACTGGATGTCTAGAATTGATGGAAAGTTATGGAGTAATATACCAATGTTATTATTGGCAACTTCTCCTGGAGCAAGAGGAGGAGCGACTGTTCTTGAAATTGCGAAAGGTCGTTTCCCTTATATGGGCGGAAATATTATTTCTGATTATTCATTACCAAGTTTTCATGATAATTTTAAAGATGGAAAACTAATAAACGAAGATCTTAAAAAGCAATTGGACATCGAAATTTTAAAGTTTCAAAAGTCAATTTAAAATAAAATAAATGGGTGATATTTCTAAGGATATAGAGTCAATATTTCCAAACCATAAAGTGAAAGCTCTTATCAATATTAAATATACAGCCAACTGGCTTAATAGTACTGAGAATGAGTTTTTCAAACCTTATGGAATCTCACCCCAACAATATAATATTCTCAGAATTTTAAGAGGAGCAGGAGAACCTATTAAAGTTAAAGTCATTAAAGATAGAATGATAGAACGTGCTCCCAATGCAACACGATTGATGGACAAGCTCTGTGAAAAAGATTTGATTGAAAGATTGTCTTGTGATCATGATAGAAGAGTAGTGTTTATAAAAATTTCTTCTAAAGGGCTTACATTATTAACTGAAATTGATAAGATTTTCAAGTTAGATCTTTTAGAAAAAATAACTGATGAAGAAGCAGTGCAATTAAGTAATTTACTAGACAAACTAAGATAAAAAAATGTATTCAATTATTTTCTATGGAAAATAATAAAAGAGAAAAAAATGAAAACACTAAAAACAATTCAAAAAAAAGTAGGAAGCCCTTTAGTAAATATGGGACCAATACGATTGCGGCAACCAATACCAACAGATGGAATAGAAAATGTTGATCCTTTTATATTATTACATCATTATGGACCTTATGCTATAAGTGAATTTAACAATCCATTTGATCTTGGTCCGCATCCACATCGTGGATTTGAACCAATCACTTTGCTTTTTAAAGGAGAGCAATTACATAGAGATTCATTAGGAAATGAAATGCTTGTACAAGCAGGAGATGTTCAATGGACAACTGCAGGGCGAGGAATTATCCATGCAGAAGGACCTACTAAAGAATTTGTAAAAAAAGGAGGAGAACTAGAAGGAATTCAATTATGGTTAAATCTCCCAGCAGAAAAAAAAATGATGTCTGCCAATTATCAGCATGTTAAAAGTGATGATATACCAGTTGTCGTCAATGAAGATAAAAGTGTTGAGTTGAAAATTGTTGCAGGAGAACAGCAAACGAGTAATGGTTTAATTCAAACCCAAACTGATGTAAATGTATTTACAGCAAAAACATCAGCAAGCGGAAGAATGAGAATCGAAATTCCAAAAACACATCAATCACTTATTTATTTATTGGAAGGAGAAATAATAGTAAACAATGAAGTTACACTTGAGAAAGGAGTTATTCAGATGGTAACTTTCAATCAAGATGGAAGTGCAATTGAATTTGAAGCAACAAAGGAGAGTACTTTGTTAATTTTATCTGGTGAACCTATCAATGAGAAAGTTGCTCAATATGGACCCTACGTGATGAATACTCAAACCGAAATTATGGAGGCAATGCGTGATTATCAAATGGGGAAAATGGGCTATTTATATTAAATATAAAATCTTAATTAATACCAAACTCGAATTTTTTTTTCGAGTTTTTTTTTTACCAAAAAATTGTATCTTGCAATATGTTATGCACGCATAATATATTAAAAAATCAAATAATGAAATACAAACATATTTTTGAACCATTAGATTTAGGATTCACAACATTAAAAAATAGAATTTTAATGGGTTCTATGCATACAGGCTTGGAAGAAGAAAAAAACGGCATTGAAAAAATATCAACCTATTATGCAGAACGAGCTCGAGGAGGTGTTGGTTTGATTGTTACTGGAGGAATTGCGCCAAATATCCAAGGATGGACTGGACCTTTTTCTGCAAGAATGAGTTCTAGAAAACATGCAAGACATCATAAAGTAATTACGGATGCTGTTCATAAAGAAGGTGGTAAAATATGTATGCAGATTTTACATGCAGGACGTTATGGATACCATCCTTTTAATGTTGCGCCTTCTAAAATTAAATCTCCAATAACACCTTTTAAACCTTTTAAATTAACGCAATCGGGAATTAACAGAACGATACGTGATTTTGTAAATTCTGCCAAATTATCAAAGGTTGCAGGTTATGATGGAGTAGAAATAATGGGGTCTGAAGGGTATTTAATCAATCAATTTATTGCTAAAAGAACGAATAAACGAACTGATAATTATGGTGGTGAGTATGAGAATAGAATGCGACTACCTGTTGAATTAGTAAAGCAAACTAGAGAGGCTGTAGGTAAAGAATTTATTATTATCTATCGCTTATCGATGTTGGATCTAGTAGAAAATGGAAGTTCGTGGGAGGAAGTAGTCCAATTGGGAAAAGAAATTGAAAAGGCAGGAGCTACTATTATTAATACAGGAATAGGATGGCATGAGTCTAGAATTCCTACTATTGCAACATCAGTTCCTAGAGCTGCATTTACTTGGGTAACTCAGAAAATGAAAGAAGAACTTTCTATTCCTTTAATTACTTCAAATAGGATTAACATGCCCGAAACTGCTGAAAAAATATTGGCAGAAGGTCATGCTGATATGATTTCTATGGCACGACCATTTCTAGCAGACCCAGAATGGGTGAATAAAGCAGAACAAGAAAGAGTAGATGAAATTAATACTTGTATAGGTTGTAATCAAGCGTGTCTGGATCATGTATTCGAGCAAAAAGTAGCAAGTTGTTTGGTAAATCCTAGAGCATGTCATGAAACAGAATTAAATTATAACATCACAGATAACAAGAAAAAAATTGCAGTTATTGGTGCAGGCCCTGCAGGATTGGCTGCTTCTACTGTTGCTGCATTACGAGGGCACGATGTTACATTATATGATGCGGATAAAGAAATAGGAGGGCAATTTAATATGGCAAAACAGATTCCTGGAAAGGAAGAGTTTTATGAAACAATTCGTTATTTTAATAAACAGATAGAGTTGCATAATGTAACTTTAAAATTAAATACAAGGGTTACTGCTGATGATCTTTCAAATGAAAATTTTGACGAAATTATTTTGGCAACAGGAATAAAACCTAGAACACCAAAAATAGAAGGAATCGAGCATGAAAAGGTGTTAAGTTATATAGATGTATTAAAACATAAAAAAACTGTAGGAAAGAGAGTTGCAGTTATTGGCGCAGGAGGAATAGGATTTGATGTGTCAGAATATCTAGCCCATGAAGGGGAAAGCACAGCATTAAATATTGATGCTTGGTTGAAAGAATGGGGAATAGATAAAACTTTTAAATCAAGAAGTGGAATTGAAGGTGTAAGTGCAGAAGTTCATCCATCTCCTAGAGAGATTTTTATGTTTAAAAGAAGTAAAGGAAAATTCGGTGGAAATCTTGGTAAAACTACAGGATGGATTCATCGTTCTACATTGAAGAAAAAAAAGGTGCAGTTTATCAATCAAGTTGAATATAATAAAATTGATGATCAAGGTTTGCATTATACTCAGAATGAAGAACAAAAAATATTAGCTGTAGATAATGTGATTATTTGTGCTGGTCAGACACCGCTTAAAGAATTATTGGAACCTCTAGAGTCTAAAGGTGTTACGGTTCATGTAGTCGGTGGTGCAGATTTTGCCTCTGAGCTAGATGCAAAAAGAGCAATTGATCAAGGTAGTAGAGTTGCTGCGAAAATATAAATAGGATTAAAAAACTCTTCTTTTAGAAGGGTTTTCTTTTTAAAGTACTAAAAATTTATTTTAATAAATTTATATAAACCCCTATAATGAAATCATTTACTGTACAAGAAATTAATTCACTTTTAAAAGGTGAGGTAGTAGGAGACTCTTCAGAAATAATCAATGCTCCTGAGCAAATAGAAAAAGCAGAAAAAGGACAAATTACTTTTATTGGAAATAATAAGTTTGCACGTTTATGGAGTAATTCAAATGCAAGTGCAGCCATTGTAGATGAAAAAATTGAGTTACTTCCAGGAAAAGGAAAAGCATTTATTAAGGTTCAAAATGCTGATTTAGCAATGGCAACTTTATTAGAAGCTTTTGAGCCAGACTCTCCATCTTTTGAAGTAGATATTCATCCAACGGCAGTAATTGATACTTCAGTACAATTGGGAAAAGGATGTAAGATTGGTGCTAATTCTTATATAGGTAAAAATGTAGTTTTAGGAGATCATGTGATCATTTATCCTAATGTATCAATTTTTGATGATTCTACAATTGGCAATCATACCGTAATTTGGTCAGGAACTGTAATAAGAGAGCGAAGCGAAATAGGAAACTATTGTATTTTTCATACTAATGTAAGCATAGGTGCAGATGGTTTTGGATATCGACCAAGTGAAAAAGGATTAACTAAAATTATTCATATAGGGAATGTTGTGATTGGTAATCATGTAGAAATTGGTGCAAATTCTTGCGTAGATAGAGGAAAGTTTAGTTCAACTATCATAGGAGATGGTTGTAAAATTGACAACTTAGTGCAGATAGGTCATAATTCTGTTTTGGGAAAATTTTGTATTATGGCTGGAAATAGTGGTCTAGCAGGTTCTGTTACTTTAGGAGATGGTGTTATTATAGGAGGAAGTGCATCTATTAAAGATCATACAATACTTCATTCTGGAGTAGTCGTTGGAGCAGGTTCTGGAGTAATTAATGATGTTGCTGCTGGTAAAACAGTTCTTGGATATCCTGCATGTGATGCTAAAGAAAAGATGAAGCAATGGATAGCATTGCGTAAATTGGGTAGAGAATAGTTTCTTAAGTTTTATAGTTATGATAGATTTTATAAATCCTATATCAATGATAAAGAAATAATTACCGATATTTGTAATTCAATAAAAAACGGAAAAGGTATGTTGACAAATAAAAATGCTGTATTAAGCCATGCATCATCTTTATTGTTTTTTTTTCATAAAAACTTTCAAAGTAACTCCATTAAATTAGCGTTCTTTTTTGTGTTTTTTCCATTTTTCATTTATGGACAGAACTTTGAAAATATTACATCAATTTCTGGATTCGAAAATGTGAGGGAAAATAATGGAGTTGCAGTTGCTGACTATGATAACGACAATGATTTGGATGTTTTTATTGTAGCAATAAAAAACGATATTAGTTCAGATCCATCTACTTCAAGCAAATTATTCAGAAATAATAATGACGGAACTTTTACCAATGTTACAGATCAAGCAGGTCTATCCAATTTATATCCAAGAACGGAAGAAGTAAGTTTTTTTGGACTTGCAGGAAGTAAGTTTGGAGCATATTGGGGAGATTATGACAATGATGGTTACGTAGATATTTTCTTGTCAAATTATAATAAAATACAACTATTTCATAATAATGGAGATGGCACTTTTGAAAACGTTACTGAGCAATCAGGATTTCCTTTAAGTAATGATTGTTCGAATAATAATGTATCATGGTTTGACTACAACAATGATAGTTATTTAGATCTATTTATTGCAGATTGGAAGACTTGTGGTAGTAATAAATTATATAGGAATAATAAGGATGGAACATTTCAAGACATTTCTCAACAAATAGGTTTAGTAGAAAACATATCCAATTTCCATAGTTATACATCTTTTCCTTTTGATTTTAATAATGATGGATGGATGGACATATATGTTGCCAATGATTTATCAAGACCCAATAGATTATACATAAATAATAAAGGAGAACAATTTGAAGATCAGGCTATAAATTTCGGATTAAATAGCAATGTTGATGATATGGGAATTGCTATTGGTGATTATAACAACGATGGAAATTTTGATTTTTTTATTACAGCAATAGAAAAAAATGTACTGTACCATAATAACGGTAATAATATTTTTACAAATATAGCATTGAGTAAAGGAGTTAATAATACAGGATGGTCATGGGGAACTACTTTTGCAGATTTCGATTTGGATGGAGATTTAGATTTATTTGTTGCAAGTGGTTTTGAATTGTTACGTGGAACAGCAGAAGATAATGTGTATTATAAAAATGAATTAAGTAACTCACAAAATAATTTCATTGATATTACGAGTTCATTAGGAATGAATGATTTAGGAAGTAGTGTAAGTACTGTAGATTTTGACTATGACAATGATGGAGATTTAGATTTGTTTGTCACCAATAGTGATAAACAACCGTTTTTTTATGAAAACAAAACAATTAACACCTCAGATTCTTCATTAAATTGGTTTAAGATTCATCTAGAAGGAACTGTTTCTAATAAAAGTGCTATTGGCACAAAAATTTCACTAACGACATCTCAAGGAACAATTCATAGGTATTTTAATGGAGTAGGTTTTCTTTCTCAAAATATCAAACCAGTACATTTTGGATTGATTGATGATTCAGAAATTACTGAATTAAAAATAAAATGGCCTTCAGGAATAGAAGAGGTCTACAATTCAATTACAGTAAATAATAGTATAAAAGCAATTGAAAATGGAGGTTTTACTTATTTAGAGATTTCTCCAACAATTAAAATAGAAGGTTGCATT
Organism: uncultured Flavobacteriaceae bacterium; assembly: GCA_905479835.1. Taxonomy (GTDB): domain Bacteria; phylum Bacteroidota; class Bacteroidia; order Flavobacteriales; family Flavobacteriaceae; genus Urechidicola. The sequence continues at coordinate 21,102 of CAJQNZ010000027.1, read as the reverse complement.
GATCCTACATCATGTAACTATAATCCAGAAGCCACAATATCTGATGGTTCATGCACGTATTTACCATCTCAAGAAATCATAGGTAGTAACATTACTGGTTTTTTATCAGAAGAAACGTATACTTACTCAATTTCACAGGGTTCTACAATTCAATGGCAGGTTGCTGGAGGTGAGATTATTGAGGGTCAAGGGACTGAAACGATACTAGTAAAATGGGGCTTGGAGCCGCATGGAAAAGTGAATGTAATTGAAACTGATACTACTTGTTCAAGTAAAAATATAGGACTTGAAATTAATTTTACTATAGAAAGTTTATCTCAAGATAAATCGATAGTAAGATTGTGGAATGAGGCATTATTAAATGCCATACGAAATGATTATGCTAGACCTACGGTTCATGCGAGAAATTTGTTTCATCATAGTGTAGCTATGTACGACGCTTGGGCAATATATGATGTAAATGCACGACCGTATCTGATAGGAAACGAACTCAATGGTTTTTCGAGTGAACTCAATGTATTTGAGTCGCAAGATGACGATATTAAAGATTCTCAAATTCAAGCAATTAGTTACGCCTCTTATAGACTGCTAAGTCATAGATTTAAAAATTCGCCAAATGCCGATACAACACAGGATATATTTGATCTGGTAATGAGTAAATTAGATTATGATGTAACTTATACAGCTACTGATTATCAAAATGGTGATGCAAGAGCTCTAGGTAATTTCATTGCAGAAACCATAATTAATTATGGTAATATGGATATGTCAAATGAAATAAATGATTACGAAAATATTTATTACAAGTCTGTAAATCCTCCCATGAATCCAGAAACTGCTGGTAATACTACTATGATTGATCCTAATAGATGGCAACCTCTAAGTTTGGAAACTTTTATAGATCAAAGTGGAAATGAGATTGGTAGTTCCACTCCTGATTTTCTAAGTCCAGAATGGGGAAGTGTATATCCATTTGCATTAACAGATGAACATAAAAGTACTTTTAATAGATCTGGTAATAATTTCACAGTATTTCATGACCCAGTATCTCCACCACCATTATTAACAGACGATACAAGAGAATTGTATAAATGGGGTTTTTCAATGGTATCAGTTTGGGGATCACATTTAGATATTAATGATGGAGTCCAAATAGATATTTCTCCAAAATCTCTAGGTAATATAGATAGTAGTTCTTTCCCAACAGATTATTCAAGTTATGGTGATTTCTATGAATATTTTAATGGAGGAGATAATAGTACTGGACATTCATTAAATCCATCAACCAATGAACCTTATCAAGAGCAAATAGTCCCAAGAGGAGATTATACAAGAGTTTTAGCCGAGTTTTGGGCAGATGGACCAGAATCTGAAACACCTCCAGGACATTGGTTTACTCTTTTGAATTACATAAACGATAACCCATTATTGGTCAAAAAACTAGGAGGAGAAGGAGAAATTTTGGATCCGATAGAATGGGAAGTTAAATCTTATTTCATTTTAGGAGGTGCAATGCATGATGCGGCAGTTACTTCATGGAGTTTAAAAGGATGGTATGATTATATAAGACCTATTTCAGCAATTCGTTTTATGGCAGATAAAGGACAAAGTTCAGATCCTTCTTTAAATAATTATGATATACAAGGCATAAAACTAATTGCAGATTATATAGAAGTGGTTTCAGAAAGTGATCCTCTAGCTGGAGTAAATAATGAACATGTAGGGAAAATTAAACTCTATACTTGGAAAGGTCACGATTATATTTCCAATACAGATACAGATTATGCAGGTGTAGGTTGGATACTTGCAGAAAACTGGTGGCCTTATCAGAGACCATCTTTCGTAACACCACCTTTTGCAGGTTTTATTTCTGGTCACTCAACTTTTTCTAGAGCAGCGGCTGAGGTATTAACCAGTATAACAGGGGATCCATTTTTTCCGGGAGGAATAGGTGAATTTGTTGCAAAGTCTAATGAATTTTTAGTTTTTGAAGAAGGACCTTCTGTAGATTTGACTTTGCAATGGGCAACGTATCGAGATGCTTCAGATCAATGTTCTTTATCAAGAATCTGGGGAGGTATACATCCTTCTTTTGATGATATTCCAGGAAGGATAATAGGTGAAAAAATAGGAAAAGATGCATACAGTTTTGCGATTCCATACTTTGACTCAAGTTTAGGCATAGAAAAAGAGGTTTTAAATTCATTTACTATATATCCTAATCCTACAAATGACAATGTAATTTATATAAAGAATTTAGATCATTTTGAAAAAATAGAATTATTTGATGTTTTAGGCAAAAGAATAATTTCAACAGATTTAAAATATGACACTAATTTGAAAATTGGAAAACTTTCATTACCTCAGTCAATATCAAAAGGAATTTATATTCTCAAGATTGACAATCAATCTAATAAGGTAATAATCAATTAATGATTTTTTTTAACTTAATTTATGAACCTAGTTTTATAAAAAAAGGAATAACTATAAATAATTAACGATATTTGTAATTCACTTTTTTCTAAAAATTTAAAAGAATATGTCGATGAATAAAAATACTGTATTGAGTTGGGCAACATTTATTATGATATTTGTTGGAGTAGCATTAATTTTAATGGGAGCATATAGGTATAATGATGTTGCTGGTTGGGGGTTTGCTTCAGTAGGAATAGGATTTTTGGCAAATGCATGGGTTTTTAATGCTTTAAAAGGAAGAGTGTAAGACAAGATTCTAGCAGATAAAGTAAATTATAAATAACATAGGATTCTAAATTTTTTAATTTTGAATCATTTAATTTTTGAAAGATCGTATAATGAGTGATGATAAAAAGATAATATTTTCGATGACCAGAGTAAACAAGACGTTTCCTGGTGCAAATAAACAAGTTTTAAAAAATATCCATTTAAGTTTTTTCTATGGAGCCAAAATTGGAATTTTAGGTCTCAACGGTTCTGGAAAATCTACTTTGATGAAGATCATCGCTGGAATTGAAAAAAATTACCAAGGAGATGTAACTTTCAATCAAGATTATACAGTTGGTTATTTATCCCAAGAACCAAAACTTGATGACACGAAAACGGTAATGGATATTGTAAAAGAAGGTGCAGCAGAAACAGTAGCGGTTCTTGATGAGTACAATAAAATCAATGATATGTTTGGGCTTGAGGAAGTATATTCTGATGCTGATAAGATGGAAAAATTGATGAATCAACAGGCAGTATTACAGGACAAGATTGATGCTCTAGACGCCTGGGAATTGGAGACTAAACTCGAAATTGCAATGGATGCTTTGCGAACTCCAGAAGGCGATACACCTATTAAAAACTTATCAGGAGGAGAGCGACGTAGAGTTGCACTGTGTAGATTGTTATTGCAACAGCCAGACGTTTTACTATTAGATGAGCCTACCAATCACTTGGATGCTGAATCTGTACATTGGTTGGAGCAGCACTTGTCTCAATATAAAGGAACTGTAATTGCGGTAACACATGATAGATATTTCTTGGATAATGTTGCAGGATGGATATTAGAATTGGATAGAGGAGAAGGAATTCCATGGAAAGGGAATTACTCTTCCTGGCTTGAACAGAAAGGAAATAGGTTGAAACAAGAAGAAAAAACAGCTTCTAAACGACAGAAAACATTAGAGAGAGAACTTGAATGGGTGCGTCAAGGAGCAAAAGGACGTCAATCTAAGTCCAAAGCACGTCTTGCAAATTATGACAAATTGATGAGTCAAGATCAAAAGAAACTTGAAGAAAAATTAGAAATTTTTATTCCCAATGGTCCAAGATTGGGTACAAATGTGATTGATGCGAAGAGTGTCTCAAAAGCATTTGGCGATAAATTGTTATATGATGATCTGAATTTTTCATTGCCTCCCAATGGTATTGTAGGAATTATTGGTCCCAATGGAGCAGGTAAAACGACTATTTTCAAGATGATTATGGGAGAAGAAAAACCTGACAAAGGAGAATTTACTTTAGGAGACACTACTAAAATAGCATATGTTGATCAAGCACATTCCAATATTGATGCTGATAAATCTATTTGGGAAAATTTTTCAGATGGACAAGATTTGGTAATGATGGGAGGAAAAATGGTCAATTCTAGAGCCTATTTAAGTAGGTTTAATTTTGCTGGTTCAGAACAGAATAAAAAGGTAAGCACACTTTCTGGAGGAGAACGAAATAGGTTGCATCTAGCAATGACCTTGAAAGAAGAAGGAAATGTATTATTACTTGATGAGCCGACCAATGATCTTGATGTAAATACTTTGAGAGCACTAGAGGAAGGATTGGAAAATTTTGCAGGCTGTGCAGTAGTTATTTCACATGATAGATGGTTTTTAGATAGAATATGTACCCATATATTGGCATTTGAAGGAGATTCACAAGTGTATTATTTTGAAGGATCGTTTTCAGAATACGAAGAGAATAAGAAGAAAAGATTGGGTGGAGACTTAATGCCAAAACGTATTAAGTATAAGAAACTAGTCAGATAAAATAGTATATTTATGAAAAGAAATTCAGTTTTAGGTACGGCTCAATTTTTATTGGTTCTCCTTGGAATTGTTATGATTTTAATAGGAGCAATATTCTCACCTAAATTTTTATTGCCTCCTATTCTTACAGGTATTGGTTTTATAATTATTGCTTGGGCATTTAAATCAATGAAGCGATAAGGATTTCGATTATAATAGTATATGAATAGGAGTTAAAATTTGTAAATTTCTTTCTTAATTCTACTTAATTGTACTTGAGTAATACCCAAATGAGCAGCGATATTTTTTTGAGTTATCAGTGTTTCAATTTTAGGTTCGTCTTTAATTAGTTTCAGATATCTTTCTGTAGCATTCAGATTTGCCAGATCAAGATCTTGTTTTTGAAGAATTATATAAAAGTTTTCAAGATTTTTTCTATGTAATATGCTTAAATCTTTATGTGTTTCGGTTAATTTAATATATTTACTATAACTACCTTCTATAACAGTACAAGTTGTAATTGTTTCCAGAGTCGATATTGATGAGGGTACTCCAAGAATTAAAGATGTGAGTTCAGCTATGTAACTATTGTCTGTATATAAAGCACTATTTACTTTTTTACCTTTTTGTGTAGTGCAATAAGATTTAGCAACTCCTTTAAGAAGATAATAGGCTTTATCAGAAAATTTTCCAGGTTCGACCAATTTATAATTGGGAGGATAAGTTTTTATTTCAACCAGTTTCTGTAATTCATTCAATGAATTTTCAGAAATAGGATGTGTATTGTTTATACGCTCTATAAATGTTTTCATTTTTTATTAAACCTTAGGCTTTATTTTATTTCTAATACGACTCAGTTGTATAGGAGTTATTGCAAGGTGTGCAGCAATCATTTTTTGACTTACCAGTTTGTCTATGCTTGGAATTCTTTTGCGTAATTTTAAGTATCTATCTAAAGAATTAAGTCCAAGAAATTCTTTTATTCTTTGAGTATAGGAAATATAAAGTAATTCTAGGTATTTACGATGTAAAATCCCAATACTGATATCATTTTCTGAAAGATCGATAAACTCTTGATATTTAATTTCTAGAACTCCACAGTCTGAAATACATTCAACACCAAATACTGCTTTATTATTTTCAATCAATGCAGTTAATGGTCCCATAACTTCTCCATCAGTATGGAATCTATTTACATATTCATTTCCATTGTCTAGAGTAGTGTACGATTTAGTTATTCCAGAAATTAAAATGTAAATGTGAGTAGGAATCTTCCCAAATTCGTAAAGTTTATCCTTAGCATTGTATTTTTTGTGGATTGTAATCTCACTTATTTTTTCTATGGATTCTAAAGAAATATCCGAATATATTTCAAGAATATATTGTTTGAGTTTATCCACTTTTTTACGCTAGTTAGTTGAACATTTTAAATATAGATATAAATATTTATTTATACAAATAAAATTAATCAGCCATTTTAATTATTTGTTTTTTTAAGTATGTAAACGAATTAGGACCTTCCATAAATATCAAGTCCAAAATACTAAGGTTCGGTATAAACCCAAATTTATCATCAAAAACTTGTACATAGGGAGTGTTCTGAAAGTCTCGTGTATTTTTAACGATGGCCATTGACCGAAAATCAGTAATAAAGGGCTTAGGTTCATATAATAAACTAGTAGTGTGCGGTATATCTTCTTGTAACGCATCCATCACAAATTTATGACAGTCCATATTGAGGTCTAGTAAATAGGTGTGTTTCTTATCGTAAAGAGCACGTAAATCATCTTCATAAAACTCAAAATATGGAGAAGATCTGTAGGCTGATTCTAAGGTTTTAAAATGTTGTTTTTGCCAATTATAATAATTGTCAATTTTTACATCTTTGGTTAATTGTTTTGAACCTTTAGTATGTAAAATAGAAATATTTAATATTAATTTTCCACTTGCTGTATATATATAACATCTATTTCTATAGGTTTGTTTTAGGTAATTATCATTTACTTCTATGACAATATTTTCACAACCAGCAATGGCTGCATATTGTGCAATTGGCGAGAAATAAGTAGGCTGAAATAACATCTGTAATTATTCTTTTTTCTTTTTTATAAATGTATTATACCCAAACCAAAGTGCCAATAAACCTAAAAAATAATAGAAATAAGAAACAGGTTTTCCTGTACCGTGAACTGTTGTAAAGAAACGTTCCCAACGAGGATTTCTAAAAATTCCTCCATCATAACTCATCCATATAAACACAGGCTTTCCAATCACATGGTCAAATGGTGTGTATCCCCAGAAACGTGCATCCAATGACATGTGTCTGTTGTCTCCCATCATCCAATAATAATCTTGTTTAAAAGTATAATCAGTTGCTACTTTACCATTGATAAACATTGTGTCTCCATCAATAGTAACATCATTTCTCTCATATTCTTTAATTAAATGCTCATAAAATGGAATTGAGGAGCTGTTAAGTTCGACAGTTTCTCCTTTTTTAGGAATGTAAATAGGTCCAAAATTATCTTGACTCCACTTATATTGATCGCTTAGAGGAAAAATAGTTTCATCGGTTGAATGGATCAATCTTTCAATTGATTGAGTATTCGATTCTGTTTTTAGCTGATCTACTTCTTCTTGACTTAAATTTACACTCATCCTATTTGGAATAAAAGTAATATTTAATTTATCGATAAGATTTGTGCTTATGCCTCCAGAAACTTCAACATACAAGGAATCTTCACGTACTTTGGTTACATAAGCTTCAACTTTTAATGCATCTTGAACTCGACTGTCATTCCAGAATTCTTTTTTAATATTGTAATGTCTTTTACGGGCATTATTACTTATATAACTTGGAAAATTCCTGGTATTAAATGCTTCATTTCCTGTAATTGTATAATAATATTGAGGTTTTGCTCTATCAGGCATAATAGATTCTTTTCCATTAATATAAATAGTTCCATCAATAATCTGTAATGAATCTCCAGGAATTCCAACACAACGTTTTACATAATTGGTTTTTTTATCAATAGGCTTATAGGTAAATTTCCCTGAATTGTCATTCCACATCCATTTTAAAGAATCTGCAGGCCAGTTAAATACCACAATTTCATTCCGTTTTATTTTTTGGATTGCTGGCAATCGATAGTATGGAAGTTGAGGTTTTTTTAAGTAAGATGGTAAATCCGTAAAAGGAATAGAATCATGAACCATTGGCAATGCAATAGGAGTCATAGGAACTCGTGCGCCATAATGAAATTTACTGACCAATAAATAATCTCCAATTAATAATGATTTTTCCAATGATGAAGTAGGAATGACATAAGGACGCATAAAATAAGTATGAACTAATGTTGCAGCAATTATTGCAAATGCTATTGAACTTACCCATTCTCCAAGACCACTCTGTGGCAATAAACTTCTGTTCTTTACATAACTTACTTTTGCAATATAATTTACATAATAGATATAGAATCCAAGTGTTGCAATGACAAGAAATGAATCAATTTTTGATTTTTTACCAAAACTTCTTATTGTTTCAATCCATAAGATAGGAAACATAATCAGATTTATAATTGGAATGAAAAGTAAAACCACCCACCATTTTGGACGATTGATAATGTGCATTAATACAATACCATTATATATTGGAATTGCAGCTTCCCACCATTTTCTACCTGCTTTTTCATAGAGTTTCCATGTCCCTATAAAATGAACTAATTGGATAACTAAAAAAAACACAAACAATTGCATTGCTGTCATATCTATTATTTTAATGCGGTTCAGATCTACTCACTTCTACTCTGATCAGTGACCACCCCTCAGTGAACCATTTTTTATATTCCTAATACATCTTTCATTGTGTAGACTCCTTTTTTATCTATCAACCATTCTGCAGCAATAACAGCACCTAAAGCAAATCCGTGACGGTTATGCGCAGTATGTTTAATTTCAATAGTATCTACTGTTGATGTGTACTCTATTTTATGAGTTCCAGGAACTTCTGGAATCCTCTTTGCTATTATTGGTATTACTTTATCTCTATTTGTTACATCAATGGACCAATCTTTTTTATCAGTATGCTTGATAATTCCTTCTGCTAATGTAATTGCTGTACCACTAGGAGCATCCAATTTTTGTGTATGATGAATTTCTTCAATAGAGGTGTCATATTGACTTATTTTCGCCATCATTTTTGCTAGTTGCTCATTCAATTCGAAGAAAATATTAACGCCAAGACTGAAATTGGAAGCAGAAATAAAGCTTCCTTTATGTTGACTACATAAGGAGACTATTTCTTGATATTGGTCAAGCCATCCTGTAGTACCTGAAATTACAGGAACTTTATTGATAATACAATTTTTTACATTTGAAAAAGCAGCTGACGGAGTACTAAAATCAATTGCTATATCTGCAATTGAGATATCGTAATTTTCAGTATTTACATCTATTTTTAAAACAATTTCATGATTTCTGTCCAAAGCAATTTCCTCTATTGCTTTTCCCATTTTTCCGTATCCTAAAAGAGCTATTTTCATTAAAAATTATATGTAAGGACCATTCCTCCAATAGCTTTATTGGTAATCGGATCAATTATTATTTGAGGATTAAAAGTAAGATCATCAGCCGTATTTATGGAAGATAAATGAGCATTTACACTCGCTTCAACAATCTGTAAAACATAGAATGCGGCAGTGATTAACAATGATAAATCACGATCTTCTTTATATCTTGTTTGAGCTCTTACTAGTGCATCTCTACTTAAGAATATATTGCCATCTATCCCATCAAATTCATGTGGCTTTCCTGATTCCATCAATTGAAAAGCATCTCTGAATTGGTTGTATTTTTTATTATTATCAATATAAAAAAAAGTTGAGGTTCCTAAGGCGGCATATACAACTGGAATTTTCCAATATTTTTTATTGTATGCTTGCCCTAATCCTGGAAGAATAGCAGAGTAAAATGCAGCAGTAGATGGAGCAAGAGGGTTAATGTCTTGGTCTAGTACTGTAATTGAATCTTTATTTTTTATTATTTCCTCTACTTGAGAAAACAAGGAAGTAGTCAAGCAAAATATAAAGCTAAAGAAAAGAAATGATTTCTTAATTTTCACTACTGTAATAGTTTTTTAATTCGATTAAAATCTTCTTCAGAATGAAAAGGAATTATTATTTTTCCTTTGTTGTTTTTTGCAACTTTCACTTCAATCTTATGACCAAAATATTCGTTTAATTCTTTCAAACTTTTTTTGACAAATTTTGGAATTTCTTGATTTACAACAATTGCTGATTTAGAAGTTCCTTCTTTGAGGTTTTTTACCAATATTTCTGTCTGACGTACTGACAATTTCCCTTTTAAGATGTTTTCATAAATGGATAATTGTTCTTCTTGATTTTCAATATTAATCAACGCTCTACCGTGACCCATAGAAAGAAATCCATCTCGCATTCCAGTTTGGATAATAGGATCTAGTTTTAAGAGTCGAAGATAATTGGTCACTGTAGATCTTTTCTTACCTACACGCTGACTCATTTCTTCTTGTGTCAAGTTAATTTCATCTATCAATCTCTGATAAGACAATGCAACTTCAATAGGATCAAGGTCTTTTCTTTGAATATTTTCTACCAATGCCATTTCAAGCATTTCTTGATCATTGGCAACTCTTATATATGCTGGAATTGTTGTATTTCCAATTAATTTTGAAGCTCTGAATCTACGTTCACCTGAGACAAGTTGGAATTTATTAGAATCGAGTTTTCTTACTGTAATAGGTTGAATCACTCCAAGTTCTTTAATAGAACTAGCGAGTTCTCTTAAAGCCTCTTCATTAAAATAAGTTCTCGGTTGGTAAGGGTTAATTTCAATCGTTTCTAGATTTAAATCTATGATGGATCCCACCAGTTTATCAGGCGAAGAAACTTCACTTCCAGAATCTTGTAATAAAGCAGATAACCCTCTTCCTAAGGCTTGTTTTTTAGTTGCTTTTGCCATTATTTTTTATTCTTTTTAAGAATTTCATTTGCTAAATTAAGATAATTATCAGCACCTTTACTTGTAGCGTCATATTTTATAATACTTTCACCATGGCTTGGAGCTTCACTTAATCGAACGTTTCGTTGGATAATAGTTTTGAAAACCATGTTGTCAAAATGCTTTTTCACTTCTTCTACAACTTGATTGGAAAGACGTAAACGAGAATCGTACATCGTTAATAATAAACCTTCTATATCAAGTGCTGGATTGTGAACTTTTTGAACTCCTTTTATTGTATTTAGTAGTTTTCCTAATCCTTCAAGTGCAAAATATTCACATTGTATAGGGATGATAACTGCATCAGCAGCAACCAATGAATTCAATGTGATTAAGCCTAGAGAAGGAGCACAGTCAATTAAAATATAATCGTAAGAATTTACAACTTCTTGTAATGCTTTTTTAAGCATGTATTCTCGTTCTTCTTTATCAACAAGTTCTATTTCAATTGCTACTAAATCAATATGAGCAGGAATGATATCAACATTGGGTGAACTGGTTTTTACAATTGCGTCTTTTGCTGAGATTGTGTGCTCAAGTATCTGATAGGTACCTGAGATGACTTCATCGACATTTATACCTAGTCCTGAAGAAGCATTAGCTTGTGGGTCTGCATCAATCAATAAAACTCTTTGCTCCAATACACCAAGGCACGCAGCAAGATTTACAGAAGTAGTTGTTTTACCCACACCCCCTTTTTGATTAGCAATTGCTATTATTTTTCCCATATAATTATTGAGGTTGTTATTGTGTAAAAATACAATTATTTATGATTTATAAAAATCTAAAGAAGTAATAGTTGTTAGCTATTTATTAATATTTACAGGTTTATTTTTGACAAAAAAAATCCCAAGTTATTTACATAACTCAGGATTTTTAAACGTCTCTTTTTCATTATCTTCTAGACTTTTTATCAATCTGTTTTTTTCGTTTGATAATAGCCCCTTTTTCATCTTTGCTGACAGCTCTAGATCTATAATACATATAGTTGTCATCCTCATCAAATGATTCATAATTAGTATTGAAATTGGATTGAGAAAAAAACCTGTCATAATAGTTGTATTCTCTTGAATTCCAGTTTCTATATCTATGGCTATATCTATGTAGACTTTTCACTTTACCATAATATTGGATGTTTCCTCTACGATTATATTGTATGGTAAGATTACCAACTCTTGAAACGTTCCTAAATCTATAATCGACATCTATTGATCCGATTCGAGATACGTTTCCATATCTATTATAATCAATAGAAACATTTCCTATTCTTCGAATATTCCCTCTATAATCTTTTTCAATCTTTATTCCTTTAAAGAAATTCTTTTTAGCGTGATGTTTTCTTTTCTTTCCTTTTTTGAAGTAAGCACTATGGTAATTTCCAGGCCTTGTATTAAAATCAAAATCCCCATCTAAAAAAACATAGAATTTAATTCCACGTTCTATAAACTCGACTGGTTCAGCATTGTAAATGCTAGAATAACCCTTTCGACTGTTGTTTTTGTCGCTATTGTTGGCTTCAACTGTTGAAACCATCAAGAACATTGTTACTAGTAATAGTATCCCTTTTTGCATAATATATGGTTTAGGGTTATGTCTACTCTATAAGCTTTTCGACTTCCGCTTATAATACTATTTTCAATTAGCATGCCAAAGATTATAAGATTGTATTTAAACAACGTTATTTGTTGATACAACTATCTATTAAACAATTGATTGGTGTGATTGTATTTATTATTTTAAATGGAGCAGAGTACATAAAAGCAGTTGATTTTATGTGTTTGGTTACAGTAAGGTTTTGTTGATAATGACGAAATAAATTAAAATCTCACTTTTAAATGAATGCAAGTGTATTTTTATAAAGCAGTTAAACACTTATTTTTTTTACTTTGTTAGTGTAATTTTTTAAATCTCTTACTTCTTTTATAAAGTCGTTGGTAGTTGTGAAATTAGATGGTTTTATTTTTCGGTTTATTTTGCTGATTTCATACATGATTTTCCAATGTTCTCGTAAGATTTTTAAAGCTTGAAAATAGGTGTATTTTTTTGTGTCATAAATGTGTGTAGGTTCTGATATAATTCCATTTATTTCTAAAATTTTAAAATTTTCACCTCTTTCCAATCCTTCAATAGAATCATATTTTATATCTAATCTTCCGTAATACCACCCTTCAATTTGTTTATTAATAGTATCAATAACTTCAGTTAAGTTTTTGTTTATTAGATGCATGCCACTTATAAGCTGAGTTCCTTTAGCATGATTTCCAATGTCATTTAATAAGAATACAATGTCTTTTTCTAAAACAGAATTTAATTTTTCTTGATGAATTTCTTTGAGAATATTAAAATACATTTTCGCGCGATCATTCTGTAAAATAAGTTCAGAAATAGTTGATACGCCATTACCTTTTATAGTAAGAAATTTTTTTAATGTTATGGATGTGATTTTGCCTTCCTGATTGTCTGGTAACCTATAATAAAATAAACCGCATTCATTTGTAAATGGAATGAATTCTTGAATGATAATCTTTATAGGATATGAAGTAAGGTAGTTTTTTAATTCATTTTCAGAACTTATTTTTTTTACCAATAATCCTCTAAAACCTATATCTGGTTTTGCAATAAGGGGAAATTCAATCCCTTCTTTTTTTATGTTTTTAAGTACTTCATTAAAATCATCATTTGGAATTACTAAAACAGATTTTGGTCTGTATTTTTTAGGAATCAATTGAACGGTTTGATATTTAGATTCTGTACCATTTCCTGAACTTTTTATACCAGGATTTACGGCTGAGTAAAACACTAAACTTTTTGACTTAATGGCTAGATAAATTCCATAAGGTATATTTGGAATATAGAACATATGGATAGGCCAATATTCCCAATTTGAAAAAAAAGAAAATAATTTTTTCAGATTCATTTGTCTTGAAAAATACCTTTAACGATTGTCCGTAAACCAAGTAATGAAATAATAATAGCTCCAAGTGAAAGTATAATACCGATCACTAACCAAGTATATATTCCATCTTCTTTTGCTCTAAATCCTATGGAAAGAATTACAGGTCCTAAAAAAAAGAATATTGTTGAAATTGCAATGTATTTCACACCTTTAAAAATTGTTTCTTTGGAATTACTCATTGTATTTATGGATTGCATTTCTTACACTTCCGTATTTTAATAATAAAGCACTTGCTGTATTATAGTCGATCTTTAATGCATCAACTATCATTTTTGAACCTCGATCTATTAATTTTTCATTAGATAATTGCATGTCAACCATTTTATTTCCTTTTACTTTTCCAAGTTGAATCATGGTAGTTGTAGAAATCATATTGAGAATCAATTTTTGCGCAGTTCCCGCTTTCATCCTTGAACTTCCAGTTACGAATTCAGGTCCTACAACACATACAATTGGGAACTGTGCTGCAAGTGCAAGTGGACTATTTTCATTCATAGTTATGCATCCAGTTGAGATATTATTTTTATTGCATATTTTTAAAGTTGAAACTACATAAGGAGTTGTACCAGAGGCAGCAATTCCTATAACAATATCTTTTTCTGAAACGGAATGTGATTGTAAATCTTTCCAGCCTTGCGTTGTAGAATCTTCTGCATTTTCTACAGCTTTTCTGATGGCTTTATCTCCTCCTGCAATCAATCCAATAACTATAGTATCTGACACTCCAAAAGTAGGAGGGCATTCAGAAGCATCAAGAATACCGAGTCGTCCACTTGTTCCAGCACCTATATAAAAAAGACGTCCACCTTTTTTTAATTTAGCAACAATCTCTTGTACCAATACTTCTATTTGAGGGATCGTATTTTCTACTGCCGAAGCTATTTTTTTATCTTCATTATTAATATTACTTAATAATTCTTGGACGCTCATAGTTTCAAGAGCATCATAATGAGAAGATTGTTCAGTAGTTTTTTCGAAATCCATGAATCAAAAGTACTAAAAAAAGCATCAACTAGGTTGATGCTTTATAATTTGAAAAAAAAGTATTTATATCGATTCCAATATTTTATTAAAGGTTTCGCTTGGTCTCATAGCCTTTGCTACCTTGTCAAGATTGGGAAAATAATAACCATCCATTTCTACAGAATTGCCTTGAGCACTGTTAAGTTGGTCAACAATTTTAGATTCGCTCTCTTCAAGTTTTTTAGCAAATTTTTGAAAATCATTTTTTAATTCAAGGTCATCATTCTGTTCTGCCAATTCTTTTGCCCAATATAATGCCAAGTAAAAATGACTACCTCTATTGTCCAATTCATTTACTTTTCTTGATGGCGATTTTCTATTGTCAAGTAGTTCAATGGTTGCCTTATCAAGAGCATCAGCAATGATTTGAGCTTTTGAATTATTATATCTTTCAGCAAGATGTTCAAGAGAAACAGCAATTGCCATAAATTCTCCAAGAGAATCCCAGCGTAAATGTCCTTCTTTAACGAATTGCTGTACGTGTTTTGGAGCAGATCCTCCAGCGCCAGTTTCAAACAATCCTCCACCATTCATTAACGGAACAATTGAAAGCATTTTGGCACTAGTACCTACTTCTAGAATAGGGAAGAGGTCAGTATTATAATCTCTCAGTACGTTACCGGTAACAGAAATAGTATCCAATCCTTCTTTAATTCTTTCTAATGAAAATTGAGTTGCTTCAATTGGAGACATGATTTTTATGTCCAATCCTTCAGTATCGTGATCTTTTAAATAAAGTGTCACTTTTTTAATCAATTGTGCATCGTGCGCTCTGTTTTTATCTAGCCAGAAAACAGCAGGTGTTTCTGTTGCTCTTGCTCTTTTTACTGCTAGTTTAATCCAATCTTGTATCGGTAAATCTTTTACTTGGCACATTCTCCAGATGTCACCTTCTTCAACAGAATGTTCAATAAGAGTTGTATTGTTTTGATCTACTACAGTTACTTTTCCAAGAGAAGAAATTTCAAATGTTTTATCATGTGAACCATACTCTTCAGCTTTCTGAGCCATTAATCCTACATTGGAAACAGATCCCATAGTTACTGGATCAAATGCTCCATTTTTTTTGCAAAAATCAATAGTTACCTGATAAATTCCAGCATAACTACTATCTGGAATTATAGCTTTCGTGTCTTGTGATTTTCCTTCAGAATTCCACATCTGTCCTGAATTACGGATCATTGCAGGCATTGAAGCATCTATAATCACATCACTAGGAACGTGTAGATTGGTAATTCCTTTATCAGAATTCACCATTGCAAGTGCAGGGCCATTTCCAATAGCATCTTTTATATCTTTAAGAATCTCTTCTTGTTTTAAAGTAGGTAATTCTTTTATTTCATTTATTAAATTTCCAAGGCCATTATTTACATTAACACCTATTTTATTAAAAACTTCACTATGCTTTTTAAATACATCTTTAAAATAAGTTTTTACAACATGACCAAAAATGATAGGGTCAGAGATTTTCATCATGGTTGCTTTCATGTGTAATGAGAACAGGATATTTTGCTCTTTGGCGTCGGCAATTTGTTTTTCAATAAATGAAATCAATGCTTTCTTGCTCATTAAAGTGCTGTCGATAATTTCTCCAGATAGTAAAGAAATATTGTTTTTTAAGATGGTTTCGTTACCTTGAGAATCTGTATGGACAATTTTTACAGTGGTATCCTTATTAATAGTAACGGATTTTTCGTTATTATTAAAATCACCATGGTCCATAGTAGCAACATGGGATTTGGAATCAGAACTCCATTTTCCCATTGAGTGTGGGTTTTTTCGAGCATATTGCTTTACTGGTTTTGGAGCTCTTCTATCAGAGTTTCCTTCTCTTAATACAGGATTTACAGCACTTCCTAGAACTTTTGAAAATCTTTCTTTCAATTCTTTTTCTTCAGTTGTATTAAATTCTTCAGGATAACTAGGTACCGCATAACCATCGTCTTGAAGTTCTTTAATTGCTGCTTTTAATTGAGGAAGTGAAGCACTGATGTTTGGTAATTTTATAATATTGGCTTCCGGTTTTTTAGCAAGTATTCCTAATTCTGCCAAGGCATCATTTTGTTTTTGACCTTCAGTAAGATTTTCAGGAAAGTTTGCCAATATTCTTGCGGCAAGTGAAATATTTTTTGTTTCTACCGATATTTGAGCTTTTTTAGTAAACGCATTCACTATTGGTAATAATGACTGTGTTGCAAGCGCAGGGGCTTCGTCAGTAAGTGTATAAATTATTTTTGCAGTGTTTAATGCCATTTTCTTTAAAAATTTTAGTGGCGTAAATTTAGTAATTATTAGTGAGTTTTATGCTCCAAAAAAGATATTAATTAGGGGTGATTATTATGGAAAGAATAAATAAGAGGCTTTATTTTTTTAATTTATTAAAAAACAAAAGCCATCATAAAGATTGCTCGTTTATCATGGCTTTTTGCTGGAGTTACTTTTTCTAATAATTTAGTAATAATAAATCATCACTTGGTTGAATCTTTCAATCTACTTTCATAATCAATTAATTGTAATTACTTCGCGATTTTTTTTTCAAAAAATCATAATTTTAATTAAGTATTAATTACTACTTCACTGTTGATCTTCTCTAGTCAACCTTCATTATTAGTATCGTTACTCCGTTTAAAGTAAGCAGTTCTTAATTGAATAAGTAATACTTAGTTTAAACTGTGCTTTTTAGATTCATATTTCCTTTTATTCATGCTAAACACTAGGCTATACTTTTACTAAATCTAAAAAACTATGTTCAAGAACATTTAGAATCACTTTGAATAAATTCTCAGTTACTTCTACATCAAAGATATGAGAATTATTGAATTGTATCCTAGTTTTTAAACCTTTAGTTTTCAACAAGATATCAACTTGTGTTATGAACAATTGTTGATAATAGAAAAACCCGAATTGTTATTACAATTCGGGTTTTAAAATTTAAGAAAAGAAAAAATTATTTTCTTCTTACTTCTTTTATTCTTGCTTTTTTACCAGTCAATCCTCTAAAGTAATAGATACGTGCTCTTCTTACTTTTCCTTGCTTGTTAACTTCAATTTTCTGAAGTGCTGGTAAATTTACAGGGAAGATACGTTCAACACCTACTGTACCAGAAATTTTTCTGATCGTGAAAGTTTCAGAACTACCTGAACCTTTACGTTGAATTACAACACCTCTAAAGAACTGTGTACGTATTTTTTCTCCCTCTTTAATTTCGTAGTATACTGTAACTGTATCTCCTGCTCCAAAGTCAGGAAAATCTTTTCTTGTTACAAATTCGTCTTGAACAAATTTTATTAAACTTTCCATTGTATTTTTTTTAATGGTTGTCCTAAAGGCAACATTCACGATTTTCGTCAGCGGTTGATTTTAGCGTGTGCAAATTTAAAAAATAAGTTTGTTTTTACAACTATTTTTTGGAGTTAATTTTCTCTACTATTTTCCAATAGGTCAGGACGGATATTTCTTGTGTGTTCTATGGCTTTTTCAGATCTCCATGTTTCTATTTTTGGAAAATTTCCAGAAAGCAATATTTCTGGAACTTTCAGCCCTTTGTATTCTGAAGGTCGTGTATACACAGGAGGTGATAATAAGTTATCTTGGAAAGAGTCTGTAAGTGCAGATGTTTCATCTCCTAGTACTCCTGGAATCAACCGAATTATGGCATCACATAGAACGGCTGCTGCAAGTTCTCCCCCACTTAATACATAATCACCTATTGAGATTTCTTTAGTAATAAATGCATCGCGTACTCGTTGATCCACTCCTTTATAATGACCAGTAAGAATAATGATATTTTTGGACAATGATAAAGTATTGGCTGTTTGCTGATTTAGTGTTTTAGCATCTGGAGTCATATATATGATCTCATCATAAGTGCGTTGTTCTTGTAGTTCTGAGATACATTTGTCAATAGGTTCAATCATCAATACCATTCCAGCGCCTCCGCCAAATTGATAATCATCTATTTTACCATAGCTATTCAAGGCATATTTTCTCAAATCATGGAAATGAACTTCTGCCATTCCTTTATCAATCCCACGTTTAATAATGGAATGTTCAAATGGGCTTTTAATTAATTCTGGAGAAACAGTAATGATATCTATTCGCATGCAGCAAAGATACTTTTTTTTGCAAATCTGTACCTAGTGTAATCAACGAACTTTATGTGCATTATGTTTTTTTGGTAGTAGAGTTCTTTGTTGTGCTTAGTTTTAATTTCTACTAAAAACCATCTTTCCGCCAACATATGTTTGTAAAACTATAACATTCTTGATTTTTTCAGGTTTTATTGTTGTCAAATCCTCATTTAAAACAACAAAATCTGCAAGTTTTCCTTTTTCTAATGTTCCTTTTATTTTTTCATCAAATGAACTAAAAGCTGCATTTTTGGTATAAGCTATTAATGCTTGTTCCACATTTATCTTTTGTTCAGGAACCCAACCATTGGGATTCTTATTGTCTAAAGTTTGCCGAGTTACAGCTGCATAAATACCATATAGAGGTGAAGCAGGTGCAACAGGCCAATCACTACCAAATACTAAGGTTGTATTTGCATCTATTAAAGATTTAAAGGGATAGGTTGTCTGAATTCGTTCTTTACCGATTAGGTTTTCTGCCCATCTTCCATCGTCAATAGCATGATAAGGCTGCATACTTGCAATTACATTTAAATCTGAAAAACGGCTAATATCATTTTTGTCTAAATGTTGAGCATGCTCAATTCTAAATCTACGGTCTTTATTCCCATTTAATTGAATAACAGCTTGGTAAGTATTTAATAATGTATTGTTTGCTTTATCTCCAATTGCGTGAACAGTTATTTGTAAATTTTTATTGTCCGCTTTTGTAATCCATGTTTTAAGGCTATCAATATTTGCTGTTAAAATCCCGCTGTCTTCAGGCTTGTCTGAATAAGGTTCTTTGAAAGCAGCTGAGTGCGAACCAAGAGAGCCGTCTACAAAACCTTTGAGAAGACCGTTTTTCAGCCATTTATTATCTATTTTTTTTTCTTCCGAAAGTACATTCCAATTATGTAATGGATCTGCGGAATAGACACGAATAGCCAATTGGTTATTAGTATGTATTTTTTTTAGAATGCTAAAGCCTCCTAAACTGTCAACATCATGAATACTTGTAACTCC
Source organism: uncultured Flavobacteriaceae bacterium (assembly GCA_905479835.1). Taxonomy (GTDB): domain Bacteria; phylum Bacteroidota; class Bacteroidia; order Flavobacteriales; family Flavobacteriaceae; genus Urechidicola. The sequence continues at coordinate 1,467 of CAJQNZ010000027.1, read as the reverse complement.
ATTAGAAAGCAGATATTCTTGAGCATGTTTTATAGCTTTTTCTTTTTGGTAATCTGTCAAAGCAGGAATTTTGTTAAGTACTAAATACATAGCCTCACTTTTGAGAATTCCAGTTGGTGTTCCGTCAGGATTTTTAACGATTTCGCCATTTTTTATTTTTGGGGTATTTCTGTCAATTCCAGCAATTTTTAAAGCAGCAGAATTGGCTAAAATCATATGGCCATCCATTCTGTATATAGCAACGGGTTTTTCTTTTGTGAATTCATCAATCCATTCCTTTGATGGAAGTTCTCCTCCCCAAAGTGTGTGATCCCAGTTCCCTTCAACAATCCATTGATTGGGTTTTAAATCTTTCGAAAATAAAGCTATTCTTTTAATGAATTCCTCCTTTGTATTAGCATTTCTTAGTTGAACATTTAGGAGACTATTTCCACCCATTAATAAATGTACGTGAGTATCTATAAATCCAGGAGTGATAAAATTACCATGAATGTCATTAATCTCTGTGTTTTGTCCTTTAAATTTTATTAATTCCTCAAATGAACCAATAGCTATAATTGAGTCACCTTTAATTGCCATAGCCTCAGCATTAGGTTTGTCTAAATCACCAGTCCAAATTTTGGCGTTCTTAATAATGATATCGGCATTTAAATTATCTTTTTGACAAGAGGTTGAAAAAAATAAAACGATGTAAAAGAAATATAAATGTTTATTCATTTTTTTAAATTAAGTTCAACGTGTTTGAGTATGATTTAGTTAAGTGTTTAGGTACTAAAGTTAGCAAATAAAAACGGAATAGAAAATCCGCGAGGATTTTCGTAAGTAGGTTAGAACTTGCAATGAATTATAAACGTCTTAAGTTTACATTTCATAAATTTATCAATATAATCAGAAAGAACAAAAGAGAGGAGTAAGGTTAAGAAATACGGAGAAGGATTTACTTCGTCAACATTGATAATTCCCTCTCTTTTTGTTTATTTCAGTCTTATTTTTTTAAAAGGTATTCAAGAATCTCACACTTCGGTTTCTCCTTGCATTTCGAACAATTCTGTAAGACGTTAATCTCGATTTTAAGTTGCAGAAAGTATCTTAGATTTTGTTCCTTCAAAAAGCATTTTATTACGAAAAAAGATTCACAATATTTTGAATTGCTAAGCGCATCATGAATACATTTAAAATAATAAAAATGTATGAATAAATAAACATTAGTAAAGATGTCTTTGATCTAATGAGTCAAGAGGAGTTCATTATCAGTTTAAAAACACAGAAAAAGGATTTAAAAATTTCCTTAAAATACTTGACAATAAGAGTCATTGTGTGATGGAGTCTACAGGTTATTATCATTATCAATTAGCCTATTTTTTAGTAGAAAACACTATTATGGTTTCAGTAGAAAACCCATTATCTGTAAAGCGATTTAGTCAAATGAAATTATCAAAAATAAAAACTGACAAGGCAGATGCAAAA
>CAJQNZ010000026.1 GCA_905479835.1 uncultured Flavobacteriaceae bacterium | reverse complement strand
ATCTATCTTTTTATTTTAGCATCTGTATGTACAGCTTATGCTTTTATAGCATCAGTACATGTGATGAAACATATAAAACCTTATTCAGTTGTTCTTGCCTATAACTTGGAGCCTGTATATGGGATTTTATTGGCAATTATTTTATTTCCAAATGAAGAAAAAATGTCTTCAAACTTTTATGTAGGTGCTATAATCATATTTTCTGCTGTGATTTTAAACGCTATTTTTAAAAATAAAAGCCGAATTCAAAAAAATAAAATTTAAGTTTTTTTATACTCATAAGTTAGTATATTTGTTTTTCTATCCAAACAAGAAATAATGGAATATTTAGATTTTGAATTGCCTATAAAAGAACTGGAAGATCAGTTAACTAAATGTACTTTGATAGGTAAAGAGAGTGATGTTGATGTCTCAGAAACTTGTGAGAAATTAGCTGTAAAATTAGAAAAAACACGAAAAGAAATATATAAAAACTTGACTGCTTGGCAGCGAGTACAATTATCTAGACATCCCAATCGTCCATATACGATGGATTATATCAACGCTATTGCAGCAGATTCTTTTATGGAATTACATGGTGATCGCAATGTGAAAGATGATAAGGCAATGGTAGGTGGTCTTGGGAAAATAGGAGACCAAAGTTTTATGTTTATTGGGCAACAAAAAGGATACAATACCAAGACTAGACAGTTTAGAAATTTTGGAATGCCCAATCCTGAAGGATATCGCAAGGCATTGCGATTAATGAAAATGGCAGAGAAATTTAACATTCCTGTAGTAACTTTATTGGATACTCCAGGAGCGTATCCTGGACTAGAAGCAGAGGAAAGAGGTCAAGGAGAAGCAATTGCTAGAAATATTCTTGAAATGACTCGATTAAAGGTCCCTATTATTACAATTGTAATAGGAGAAGGAGCTTCTGGAGGAGCATTGGGAATAGGTGTAGGTGATAGGGTATTTATGATGGAAAACACATGGTATTCAGTAATTTCTCCTGAGTCTTGTTCTTCCATTTTATGGAGGAGTTGGGAATACAAAGAGCAAGCAGCAGATGCATTGAAATTGACGGCAACGGATATGAAGAAGCAGAAATTAATAGATGGTATTATAAAAGAACCAATAGGAGGAGCTCACTATGATCGTGCTGGCGCATTTACAATTGTGCAAAAAACAATTCTAAAAACATATAAAGAGTTGAAAGATTTAACTCCTTCAGAGCTTGTGAAAAAGCGAATGAATAAATATGATGAAATGGGAGTTTATAATGATTAACGAACACTAAATTTAAGCCTCTCAATTTTTTGAGAGGTTTTTTTTATTTTATGGAAATACTTACAGGAAAACAAATATATGAAGTTGATAAAGCGACTCTAAAAAGTCAAAATATAACTTCATTAGAATTAATAGAAAGAGCAGGTACAGTATGTTTTAATTGGATTCATTCTAAGTTGAAAGGGAATCCTGTTAAAACATTAATTTTTTGTGGTATTGGTAATAATGGTGGAATTGGATTGATTATGGCAAGACATTTACACCAACATGGATATAATGTTCACTGTTATGTTGTAAATTTTTCTAAAAAAAGAACTGAGGGTTTTCTTTCTAATTTTGAAAAATTAAAAGATGCTGGAGTATGGCCTACAATTATTAACTCAACGGACGATTTCCCAGTGATAACTCCACAAGATGTTGTAATAGATGCAATTATAGGAATAGGGATTTCTAGAAAAATTCAAGGATTTACAGTTGATTTAATAAAACATATTAATAAGCCAAAATCCTATACCTTGTCCATTGACATTCCTACAGGTTTGTTTCCAGATAAATCGTTTATGAAAGGAACTTCAATCATTGAAGCATCTCATACATTAACATTTCAACGTCCAAAAATTACTTTATTATTGCCAGAAAACGAACCTTATATCTACACTTGGGAAGCAATAGATATAGGATTGGATGAAGCTTACATAGCTTCTATGAAGAAAATAAATAATTTTATCATTGAAAAAGAAGACGTTCAAGAGATCTATATGCCTAGAAATAAGTTTACTCATAAAGGAACTTATGGGCACTCGTTGATTATAGGAGGTAACCATGGCAAAATAGGATCTGTTACGCTAGCGGCAAAAGCAGCGCTAAAAGTAGGAAGTGGTTTGGTAACTGCTTTAATCCCAAAATGTGGTTATGAAATACTACAAATTTCTGTTCCTGAAGTAATGGTTGAAGTTGATGCTGAAAATGAACTGGAAGGATTTGATTATGAAACGAATCCTACAGTAATCGGAATAGGAGTAGGAATAGGAACTTCGAAAAAAACTGCAATCGGATTTGCTAAATTTTTAAGAACCAACCAACTTCCTTTGGTTATAGATGCAGATGCAATAAATATCATTGCTAGAGATAAGGAACTGTTAAAATTTATACCTGAGAATTCTATTCTTACTCCACATCCAAAGGAATTTGAAAGACTTTTTGGGAATTGGAAAAATGATTTTGACAAATTAAAAAAATTAAAAGAACTTACGACCAATCATAAGTTTATAGTTGTTCTTAAAGGTGCCAATACTGTAATTGCTCAAGGAGAAAATATGTATTTTAATACTACTGGAAACCCTGCATTGTCATCCGCAGGAACAGGAGACGTTCTTACAGGAATGATTACTGGATTACTAGCGCAAGGTTATACTCCTTTAAATGCCGCAGTTATGGGTGTTTATTTACATGGTAAAACTGCAGATCTTGCAGTTCAATCAACAGGAGTAGAGTCTTTTACTGCTTCTATGATTTTTAATTATATAGGTAAGTCATATCTAGATCTATTTACTGAAGAAAAAAGTTTATCTATCAAAAAACCTTCTCAACCTGAACCTGAAGATTCTGAAGATGACGAAATATATGTATAAAAAAAAGCGCCAATTTGGCGCTTTTTTTTAAATATTTAAAGAGTTAAATAGTTTTTTTAATTTAGGATCTGATGGTCTTGGAGCATCAGCATCTACAATATTTCCTTCTGGATCAATCAGAATAAAACGAGGAATCGAATTTATCTGATATTCAATTGAAAAAGAACGATCTTCACCAGCATATAACTGGACACCTCCCATTTTCTTAGTTTCAATCATATTTCTCCAAACTTCATATTTATTCTTTTTATCAGTAGAAATACTTACAAATTTAATATTTTTATGTTCGTACTCTTTTTCTATTTCTTTTAAAAATGGAATTTCGCGTTTACAAGGACCACACCAAGTTGCCCATACATCTATATAAATATATGAACCTTTCATGTCATCCATAGAAGTTCTTCCTCCTGAATAGTTTTCAAAATTCACAAATTTAGGGGAAGGCTTTCCTTTAGCAAATTTCACTAACATAGAATGTTTTACCTCATAATTTTTAGTAAGATATTTAACAAATCTTGAATTGTCATTTTCAATTTGAGTAATTAATAAAGAATCAACATTCATTAATGGAAAAGAACTATTGAGTTTTTTTAACTCCTCCATTCTTGTGTCAAATGCTTTTCTGTCCAATAAAAAATAAGAATTAGCATTGTAAAGATCAGATTTTGTCGAATTAATTTTATTTAAAATATAATTATTACTTTCCTTTCCTATTCCTTCAATAGATGCATTGGAAAAATCTGTAATATCAGAATTGATAGTAAGATCATACCCATTCTTTAAGAATAATATTGCTTTATTTTTACCATCAGTTAATGAATAAAGCCCTTTTTCAACTTTTAGTGTATCTTTAAAAGTTCCGTCTTCGTTTAAGGAAATTGTTTTAGAATAATTTTTTGCAACAATCTCAAGTTTATTGTTTTCAGTATTGCTCAATTGCCCTTTTAAAGTAACATAATCTTTGGACTCTTTACAACTTACAATAAGAAGTGAGACAAATAAAAAATAAATTATTTTTTTCATTTTGAATACTTATTAAATATTTTCTTGATTGAATAATTCAATTAATTTTGAATCTGAAGGTCTAGGAGCACTTGCATTTACAATATTTCCATTCGGATCTATTAATATAAAACGAGGGATTCCATTAATTTTATAACTTTGTACAAAATCTGACTTGAAATCTTTAGGTGCAAATAATTGAATTCCACCCAATTCTTTATCATTTACCATTTTTACCCATTTTTCATGACTTCCCCTTTTTCCATCAATATTATCAACCGAAAGACTTACAAATTCTATATTTTTTCCATGGTATTTTTTCTCAACTTCTTTTAAGAATGGAATTTCACGTTTGCAAGGAGCACACCAAGTTGCCCATACATCTACATAGACATATTTACCTTTTAAGTCGGATAATGAAGTAGTTCCTCCTTTATGATTCTCGTATTTGTCAAACGTTGGAGAAGGAGCACCTTTAGGTAATTCTTCTCTTAATTGAGCAATACCCATAAAATAATTTTTATTTCCAGTAATTGACCTTTCTAAATTTTTAAAACTTGAATTTGATAGAATCGTATCAAGGTCTTTATGGGAGTTGATAAAATCAGTAACTTCTTTTTTAATGTTTTCAAATTCTGCATCCAATTCTTTGGTATCTAAAGCATCAAAATCTTGATCATATTATTTTTCTTCTAATAAAGATTTTTGAGCTAAAAAGTTACTGTTTTCAGAACCCGTTCCAGTGAAACTAACTGACTCATCAAACATCTTGGTGTCCAATGTCATATTAATATCATATCCATTTTTTAAAAATATAGAAGTAGATTCTCCACCATCATATAATGAGTAAACTCCAGGAGTTACATTTAATGTATCACTGAAAGTTCCATCTTCTTGAACTTGGATTGTTTTAGAATAAGTTCTACTTCTTACAACAAGAGAATCACTATTCTGATCCGTAATGGTTCCAGATAACATAACATAATCTTTAGGTTCTTTATTACAAGAAATAATTGCTAAAGCAGCAATAAAATATACGATTTTTTTCATTTTTGATTAATTTTAATTCGAGTTAATGGTCGTCCAAATATAAAAGATATTACATTGATACAATAATTTTTAATCATTCTTTAACATGCAATGCATAAAAAGAGCACTTATTTCAATTATAAATTTAGTTTTTTTAAAGAATAAAGAATTGTTTAGTTTTTAAAAAATAAAAATACTTTTGTAGAAAGTTTTACCTTATTAATTCAATATTTTTAATAAAAAAAAAGTCTTTATTTTTATTAAATAAAGACTTTTGATTTTACTCTTCAACTTGTTTTTTGCCCTTTTTAATTTTGACTGTTAATTCTTCAAGTTTCTCATTAAGATCCATTGTGATTGTATCTCCTTCAGATAATTTAGAATTGACAATTTCTTCTGCTAGTGCATCTTCAATATATTTTTGAATAGCACGCTTTAGAGGTCTTGCTCCATATTGCTTGTCAAATCCCTTATCGGCAATGAAGTCTTTTGCTTTTTCAGTCAAGTTTAATGTATACCCAAGGCTAAGAATACGTTTTAAAAGCATGTCAAGTTCGATGTCAATAATAGAATGAATATCATCACGTTCCAATGCGTTAAAAACAATCACATCATCAATTCTGTTTAAGAATTCTGGAGCAAATGATTTTTTCAATGCATTTTCAATCACACTTTTTGCGTTAGCATCTGCTTGATCTTTTTTGGCAGAAGTTCCAAAACCTACACCTGCACCAAAGTCTTTTAATTGTCGTGAGCCGATATTAGAAGTCATGATAATAATTGTATTTCTAAAATCAATTTTTCTTCCAAGACTATCAGTGATGTGTCCATCATCAAGTATCTGCAACAACATATTAAAAACATCTGGATGTGCTTTTTCAATTTCGTCTAGTAAAACTACAGAATATGGCTTTCTTCGAATTTTTTCTGTTAATTGACCACCTTCTTCATAACCTACATATCCTGGAGGTGCACCGATCAATCTAGATATGGCAAATTTTTCCATGTATTCACTCATATCAATACGTACAAGAGCATCTGCATTATCAAATAGTTCTCTAGCAAGTACTTTAGCCAATTGTGTTTTTCCTACACCTGTCTGTCCTAAAAATATAAACGAACCAATAGGTTTGTTAGGATCTTTTAATCCAACTCTATTTCTTTGGATTGCTTTGACAACTTTCGCAACAGCTTCATCTTGACCTATGACTTTTCCTTTTATTAAATCTGGAAGGTCATGGAGTCTATGACTTTCTGCTTCTGCAACACGATTTACTGGAATTCCTGTCATCATAGAAACGACCTCTGCAACATTATCTTCAGTTACAATTTCACGATTTAATCTAGAAGCTTCTTCCCATTGAGTTTGAGCTGCGTGAAGCATACTTTCCAATCTTTTTTCATCATCACGTAGTTTTGCAGCCTCCTCATATTTCTGGCCATTTACAGCATTTGTTTTGTCAATTTTTACTTGCTCAAGCTGACCTTCCAGTTCAAGTACATCCTTTGGCACAACAATATTAGTAATATGTATTCTAGAACCTGCTTCATCTAAGGCATCGATAGCCTTGTCTGGAAGATATCGATCAGTCATATACCGATTGGTTAATTTAACACAAGCCTCAATCGCATCATCTGTATAATCTACATTATGATGAGTTTCATATTTATCTTTTATATTGTGTAATATCTCTATAGTTTCTTCTACACTTGTCGGTTCAATGATAACTTTTTGAAAACGACGTTCTAGCGCACCATCTTTTTCAATATTCTGACGGTATTCATCAAGTGTTGTCGCTCCAATACATTGAATTTCTCCTCTTGCAAGTGCTGGTTTTAGCATATTGGAAGCGTCAAGAGAACCAGTTGCTCCTCCAGCACCAACAATAGTATGAATTTCATCAATAAAAAGAATAATATCATCATTCTTTTCAAGTTCATTCATCAATGCTTTCATTCTTTCTTCAAACTGTCCTCTGTATTTAGTTCCTGCCACTAAACTGGCAAGATCCAGAGAAACTACTCGCTTGTTAAATAAAATTCTTGAGACTTTTCGTTGAACAATTCTCAGTGCAAGACCTTCAGCAATGGCAGATTTTCCTACTCCAGGCTCACCGATAAGCATTGGATTGTTTTTTTTACGACGGCTTAAAATTTGAGAAACACGTTCTATTTCCTTTTTTCTTCCTACAACAGGATCTAAGTTTCCTTGTTCTGCTAGCACTGTTAAATCACGTCCAAAATTATCAAGAACAGGTGTTTTGGACTTTGATTGAGTAGCCTTTCCTTTTGGTTGTTCGAAAGGATTTGATTTACTTTCCTCGAAATCACCATCTTCAGAAGGTGTTTCAGCAGTAGGAAATTGCGAAAAATCATCCTCTATAAATAATTGTTTAAACAATGATTTTACATCTTCATATTCAATCTCAAATTTGTGTAGTAATTTCGTAGTAGGGTCATTTTCATTACGCAATATGCATAACAATAAATGAGCTGTATTTACCGATTCACTTTTGTAAAGTTTGGCTTCCAAAAAAGTTGTTTTTAAAGCTTTTTCAGATTGCTTGGTTAAATGAAGATTTCTTTTTTCATTCCCCGAAATTCCAGAAGGGTTTACAGGACTTAAAATTTCAATCTTTTTTCTTAAATGTTCTAAATTTATTTCAAGTGCATTTAAAATTTGAATTGCTTTTCCTTCTCCTTTTCTCAATAACCCAAGAATAAGATGTTCCGTACCAATAAAATCATGTCCCAATCTTAAGGCCTCTTCTTTACTATAAGCAATAACGTCTTTTACTTTTGGCGAAAAATTATCATCCATATAAATATATTTAATATTGTAAAACTAAGCGTTTTTTTTATGAATGTAATGCAAAAACAATACCTCTTTTTAACACTGACAAAATAACAGTAAAATTAGCTTGTTAAAATTTCTGATTTTCAAGCCTTTAATATTACTGTTAATCATGTCGAAATTGTTAATAACTATTCTTAAAAACGAAAACATTTTTAAATGCTAAAAGTAGTAAAATTGTATCTTGCTGTTCAATTAAAAAACTACTAAAAATTTAAACATTTTATATATGGCAGATGGAGAAAAGTTAATACCTATTAATATAGAAGATGAGATGAAATCAGCTTACATTGATTATTCAATGTCAGTAATCGTCTCAAGAGCTCTTCCAGACGTGCGTGATGGTCTAAAACCAGTGCATAGAAGGGTTCTTTTTGGTATGCATGAGTTAGGTATTAAAGCGACTGGATCTTATAAAAAGTCTGCAAGAATTGTTGGAGAAGTTTTAGGAAAGTATCATCCACATGGTGATACATCTGTATATGATTCTATGGTGCGTATGGCACAACATTGGAGTCAACGGTATATGATGGTAGATGGTCAAGGTAACTTTGGATCAGTTGATGGAGATAGTCCAGCAGCAATGCGTTATACAGAGGTGAGAATGCAGAAAATATCTGAAGAAATGTTATCAGATATTGAGAAAGATACTGTTGATCATAGATTGAATTTTGATGATACACTTCAAGAACCTACTGTATTGCCTACAAGAATACCAAATTTACTTGTAAATGGAGGTTCTGGAATTGCTGTGGGAATGGCTACCAATATGGCGCCACATAACTTGACTGAAGTTATCAATGGAACGATTGCATATATAGACAACAACGATATAGAGATTGATGAGTTAATGCAACACATAAAGGCTCCTGATTTTCCAACAGGAGGAATTATATATGGTTATGATGGTGTGAGAAGTGCTTTTCATACAGGAAGAGGAAGAATTGTCATGAGAGCTAAGACTTCTTTTGAAGAAGTAAAAGGAAGAGAGTGTATTATTGTTACCGAGATTCCTTACCAAGTCAACAAAGCTGATATGATTAAGAAAACAGCTGATTTGGTAAACGATAAGAAATTAGATGGAATTGCAAATATTCGTGATGAGTCTGATAGAAATGGAATGCGTATTGTATATGTTTTAAAAAGAGATGCAATTCCTAACGTTGTCCTTAATAAGTTATTTAAATATTCTGCATTGCAGACTTCTTTTAGCGTAAATAATATTGCACTTGTTAATGGTCGTCCTGAACAATTAAATTTAAAGCAATTGATTCACTACTTTGTTGAACATAGGCATGAAGTAATTGAAAGAAGAACTGCATATGATTTAAAGAAAGCAGAAGCGAGAGCACATATACTAGAAGGATTGATTATTGCTTCTGATAATATTGATGAAGTAATAAAAATTATCCGTGCATCTTCTAATGCTGATCAAGCACGTGAAAACTTGATTGAGAGATTTGAACTAACAGAAATTCAAGCAAAAGCAATTGTTGAAATGAGATTACGTCAATTAACGGGTCTTGAACAAGACAAGTTAAGAGCTGAGTATGATGAAATCATGTTATTGATTGCCGATTTGAAAGATATCTTGTCAAATGAACCTAGAAGATATCAGATAATTAAAGACGAGTTAATTCATATTGGAGAGAAATATGGAGACGAGCGTCGTTCTTTAATTGAATATGCAGGTGGAGATTTATCTATTGAAGATATGATTCCTGATTCTAAAGTTGTAGTGACTATATCACATGCAGGTTATGTAAAAAGAACAAATTTAGATGAGTATAAAGTTCAGAATAGAGGAGGTAGAGGGCAGAAAGGAGTTTCAACAAGAAGTGAAGATTTCTTAGAACATTTATTTGTTGGGACAAACCATCAATATATGTTATTCTTTACTCAGAAAGGGAAAGTTTTCTGGATGCGAGTATATGAAATTCCTGAAGGTGGTAAAACTGCTAAGGGTAGAGCAATTCAGAATTTGGTAAATATAGAACCAGATGATAAAGTAAAAGCATTTTTGGTAACTCAAGACTTAAAAGATGAGGATTATATCAATAGTCACTATGTTATTATGGCTACCAAAAAAGGCCAGGTTAAGAAAACTTCATTAGAACAATATTCTAGACCAAGAACCAATGGAATTAATGCGATTACAATACGTGAAGGTGATGAATTACTAGAAGCAAAACTTACAACAGGAGATAGTCAAGTAATGTTGGCATTAAAATCTGGGAAGTCAATTCGATTTGAAGAAAGTAAAACCAGACCTATGGGTAGAAATGCTTCAGGTGTAAGGGGTATAAGGTTGAAAGATGATAATGATGAAGTAGTAGGAATGATTGCCGTTAATGATGAGTCCGAAAATGTATTGGTGGTTTCTGAAAATGGGTATGGAAAAAGATCTTCACTTGAAGATTATAGAATTACCAATAGAGGAGGGAAAGGTGTAAAAACAATAAATGTTACAGATAAAACAGGAGAACTGGTAGCTATTAAAAATGTAACTGATGAAGATGATTTAATGATTATTAATAAATCTGGAATAACAATTCGAATGGCAGTTTCAGATCTTCGTGTAATGGGAAGAGCTACGCAAGGTGTTAAACTTATTAATATTAAAGGCAGTGATTCAATAGCTGCTGTTGCGAAGGTTATGCATGAAGAAGAGGAAGAGGAGGAAGCAGAAGTGGAAAATGGCACGGAAATTGAAAACAATGAAAGTGAAGAAACTAATAATCAAGAATAACTAAATGAAAACCTTAATTAAAAATACGATCATGACTAAAAAACAAATTTTGATGTTGTCGTTATCTCTATGCATGGGATTGGCATCATTTGCACAAAAAAACGAATTAAAAATAGCTGAGAAAGCACTTAAAAAATCAGATTTTGCAACAGTTTTATCTACATTAAATCAAATAGAAGGTATTATTGGAAATGCAGATGCTAAAATGAAAGCAAAATATTACTTTTTAAAAGGGAAAGCATTATTTGCTAGCGGAAGTAATCCAGATGTTGAAGGAGTTGCAATGGCATTTAATAATTTATTAAAAACAGAAGGTAAATCGGGATCTGCATATTCTTCTGAAGCGGGAACTATATTAAATGAATTGATTCAGGCCGAAGCTCAAAAAGCACAGTCAAGTTTTAATATCGCAAGAGAATCTTCTGACTCTGAAAGTTATATCTCTGCTGCAGAAGGGTTTGAAAAAGTTTATCTTTTGAGTCCAGCTGACACATCATTTTTATATAATGCTGCATTGGTATATTCATTAGGTAAGGATTATAAAAAATCTAATGAAAAATATCAAGCGTTAATTGATATGAATTATACTGGAGTTTCTACTGAGTATATAGCTGTAAGTATTGTAGATGGTCAAGACATGAGTTTTTCTTCTAAATCTGATATGGATAAGAAAGTGAAACTTGGAATAGCTAAAGACCCTAAAGTTGTAACTACAGAATCTAAATTGGGAGAAATAGTTAAATCAATTGCTACAAATTATATAGCATTGGGAGATACAAATAAGGCACTTGAGGCTATAGCAAAGGCAAAAGCGTCTAATCCGAATGATTATAATTTAGTTATTCAAGAAGCAAATATCTATTTAAAATTAGGTGACAATGTAAAGTTTAAAGAAAAACTAGAAGAAGCAATACAATTAAATCCTACCAATGCTAATTTACACTACAATGTCGGTGTTATGAATTTAGAATTAGGGAATAAGGAAGCAGCTAAAGTAAATTTTAATAAGGCTATTGAATTAAAGCCAGATTATGGAGAAGCATACAATAATCTTGGAACTATCATATTGTCTAAATCTGAAGCGGTTCAAAAAGAATTGGATGCCAATGCTATGAACTTTAAAAAGTATGATCAAATTAAAGCAGAAAAATTACTACCTATTTATAGAGAAGCATTACCAATATTTGAGAAAGCATATCAATTGACTCCAAGCGATCAATTAAAGAGTTTATTGAATAGTTTCTATGAAAACTTGAGTATGGATAAAAAAATAGAATAATTGTTTTAAAAAGAATAAAAAAAACCGCTATAAGCGGTTTTTTTTTGTTTAAATAATTTTCTTAATCACTCTAAGTTTGTGGGTATGTCGTCGTGTATCAATATTATAAATTCCGCTATGATCAATTCTATCAATTCTTACTTTACCATGAGCATGTATGATATAATTGTCTTTCATAATAATTCCTACATGGATAATATTTCCTTCATTATTATCAAAAAATGCCAAATCACCAGGTTCACTTTCTTCAATAAAACTCAATACCTCTCCTTGTGTTGCTTGTTGAGAAGCATCACGAAGTAATTTATAACCACATAATTTATAAACCATCTGAGTAAAACCAGAACAATCAATTCCAAAAGGTGTTTTTCCTCCCCATAAATATGGAGCATTTAAATACATAAAAGCAGTATTTATAAGACTCTCTTTATTGCTTATTCCAGTATGGATTGAACCTTCATAATTGAATAATGCATTATTAATTTTTACCAATGAGTTTTCATAAAAAGGTAAGGAAGATCCTAAAGGAATAGGGGTGAGGTTTTTATTTGAATCAGAAATAAAATCTATTAATTCACCAGTAAGATTCAAGTTTGAATTGGATAACTTCTTATATAATTCTTCGGAGATATCAATATATTGTTTGTTATCTACCCAGCCTTCATAATTATCAAATTCTAATCTTATTTTACTCCATTTACTACGTTTTTCAAGAACTTTAAAATGTTCTCCAAACAAAATTTGAGATACCAATTCACTCTTATCACTAGGTTCAAGTCTAAGAGAGATGATACTTAAATTACAAATTCCGTATTGCATAGAATATAATTAATAAATCCTATTAAATTTTTTCAATCACAATAGCACTAGCTCCACCACCTCCATTACAGATCCCAGCAGCGCCATATTTCCCGTTATTTTGTTCCAATACTGTAATTAATGACATTATAATTCGTGCTCCTGACATTCCAAGAGGATGACCCAGAGAAACAGCACCTCCATTAACATTTACTTTTTTCGCATCCAATCCTAATATTTTAATATTAGCAAGACCTACAACACTAAAAGCTTCATTCAATTCGAAATAATCAATGTCATCTATTGAAATATTTCCTTTATTAAGTGCTTTTGGAAGAGCTTTAGCAGGAGCAGTTGTAAACCATTTCGGTTCATGTGCAGCATCAGCATAAGATATTATTTTGGCAATAGGATTTAGTTGTAATTCTTTCGCCTTTTCAGCACTCATAAGAACCATTGCAGCTGCACCATCATTAAGGGTTGAAGCATTGGCTGCAGTAACAGTTCCTTCTTTTGAAAAAACAGGACGTAAAGTTGGAATTTTCTCCATTTTCACGTTTTTATATTCTTCATCTTCAGAAAAAACAATAGCATCGCCTCTTCTCTGTGGAATTTCTACTGGAACAACTTCATTAATAAATTTATTCTCTTTCCAAGCAATTGTAGATCTGTTATAAGATTCAATTGCAAATGCATCTTGGTCTTCACGGGAAAATACATATTCTTGAGCACATAAGTCAGCACAAGTTCCCATGTGTTTTTGATCATAGACATCAGTAAGACCATCAATTAATAATCCATCGGTAACTTTTATATTCCCTAATTTCACACTATTTCTTCCTTCCAAATAATGAGGAATTCTACTCATACTTTCCATTCCGCCAGCAACAACGATCTGAGCATCTCCACATTGAATTGATTGTGCAGCAATCATAATTGCTTTCATTCCAGATGAACAAACTTTATTGATAGTAGTACATGGAACACTATCTGGAATCCCTGCAAATATTGCCGCTTGCCTCGCTGGTGCTTGACCCAATCCAGAAGATACAACATTTCCCATTAAAACTTCATCTACTTTACTTGCCTCAAGTCCTATTTTGTCCAAAGCGCCTTTAATTGCAATTGAACCAAGTTTCGTTGCAGAAACAGAAGATAAACTTCCCATAAAACTTCCTATAGGTGTACGAGCCATAGAAACAATAACAATATCTTTATTCATCTGATTTAAATTCAAAATTATTATTACAAATTTAATCATTTTACTTCAATATACCATTGATTTGTTATTAGATATAACTAAATCATATTCATTGCCTTTTATTTTTTACATTTGAACTATGAAAAAAATTCTGAATAATTTATTTCAAAACCACTCATTTATTTATAAAATATTTTTATTCATAATGACTGTTTTTTTGATTGTCTATTTACTACCAAAAGGAGGGAAGTTTAAATATGATTATTTTAAAGGTAAGCCTTGGCAATATGAAAATTATTATGCCCCTTTTAATTTTTCAATTCAAAAATCAAACGAAGATATTAAAAAGGAGATTGCAACGATTGAAGAAAATACCAAAGTTTATTTTACGAAAGACAATACGATTGAAAGTTCAGTAATTGCTGAATTTCATAACCAATTTGATACAAGACTTTTTTCAAAAGATGATACTAAGTCTTTTATTGATAGAAGCGTTGGAATTATTAAAGAAATTTATAGAAATGGTTTTATTGACAATCAAAGTGAGCGAAAGCTAGATAAGGAAATAGTAATTTTTCTTCGCAATGGTAATCTGTTGCTAGAAATTAACAGAGAAAACTTAATTAAATCAAGTGATTTATTGCAAATTATTAATTCCAATTTATCAGATATTGTATCAGTTGAAACAAGAAGTGTATTGTTAAATATCCTATCCAATGTTGTCAAGCCAAATATTTCTTATGATGAAAATTTCACACAGAAAGTAAAACAAGAATCTATAGATAATATTTCTTATACAACTGGATTTATTGCTGAAAATGAATTGATAATATTAAAAGGAGATATTGTTGAAGGGAAGAAGTTAGAAGCATTAAATTCAATACAGCAAGAACTTGAATCACAAGTATGGAGTAAATCTAATTATAATTGGGTAGTTTTTGGATATACAATTTTGGTTGCTTTAGCATTATTAATGTTGCTACTCTTTTTAAGAAAATATAGACCACTGATATTTGAAGATAATAATAAGACAACACTAATATTTTTAAATATACTACTAATGATTTTTTTAACTACAATAGTGGTTAAATATGACGCTAAATATGTGTATGCAATACCATTGTGTATTTTGCCAATAATATTAAAAGCTTTTTTTGATGCACGTTTAGGTCTTTTTGCACATGTGCTTACAGTTTTACTGCTTGGTTTTATTGTGCCAAATAGTTTTGAATTTATCTTCTTGCAAATAATTGCTGGAATTGTAACCATATTGACAGTTTCAGAGTTGTATAAAAGAGTTAATTTGTTTATTTCTATAGGACAGATTACTTTCATATATATGATTGCTTACGTTGCATTTACAATCATTCAAGAAGGAAATGCCAATGATTTAAACTTGTTTTATTTCTGGTTATTTATTTTTAATGGAATATTAGCTTTTCTATCTACTATTTTGATATTTATATATGAAAGAATATTTGGTCTAGTTTCAGACGTTTCACTCCTTGAATTATCGAATACCAATTCTGTTTTATTACGTCAACTTGCTGAAAAAGCCCCAGGAACCTTTCAGCATTCTATGCAAGTAGCCAATCTTGCAGAAGCAGTAGCCAATGAAATTAATGCAAATGCAATGCTTGTAAGAACAGGAGCACTATATCATGATATTGGGAAAATGAATAATTCTATGTACTTTATAGAAAATCAATCAACCAATGTTAATCCTCATAATGAACTGTCCAACAAGGATAGTGCACGAATAATCATAGATCACATAATAGATGGAATCGAATTGGCAAAAAAATACAGGTTGCCAGATAGAATTATAGATTTTATAAGAACACACCACGGAACGAGTTTGGTTTACTATTTTTACCAACAAGAGAAAAGTAATAATCCGGATTTTGTCAATATAGAAGATTATAGATATCCAGGACCCAATCCTTTTTCTAAAGAAACTGCAATTTTAATGATGTGTGATGCAGCAGAGGCAGCTTCTAAAAGTATAAAAGAGCCTACAACTCAATTGATTGATTCTTTGATAGATAAAATTGTTGCTAAACAAATGGCAGATGGACAATTTATGAATGCGAATATTACTTTTAGAGATATTGAATTGGTTAAAAAAGTTTTGAAAAAAAAATTGAAAAATATTTATCATTTGCGGATTGAATATCCTGATTAAAAACTCCTTTATTTTCTAAATTAATTTAGAAAAAAGTTGCGTTATTGTAAATGGAATGATACATTTGCACTCGCAAAAATAAGTTCATTACAATAGCGAAAATTGGAGAGGTGCCAGAGTGGTCGATCGGGGCTCCCTGCTAAGGAGTTGTACCTTTACGGGTACCGGGGGTTCGAATCCCTTCCTCTCCGCAAAAATTTTCGGGGTGTAGCGTAGCCCGGTCATCGCGCCTCGTTTGGGACGAGGAGGTCGCAGGTTCGAATCCTGCCACCCCGACTTATTTTTATGGTGGCATAGCTCAGCTGGATAGAGCACCTGCCTTCTAAGCAGGCGGTCCTAGGTTCGAATCCTAGTGCCATCACTAAAAAAAGCCATACATATGTATGGCTTTTATTTTACACTTATTTTTAAACACATATCATATACAAAGAGTGAGTATTTTAATTCTCGTTGTTCTCAATAGTTATTGTAGTGATTTAATAATCCTAATAATTTTATATTATTTCTTTTTTGAAAAGTGTGAGTTATCTTCTTTATATAGTTTAATTTCCATTATTGTGATTAAATGAATTAATTAAAATATATGTTTTGGTTGGTTCTTTAATTTCCTTTTTTTACAAAAGGCTTATCCATTATTTCATCCATTTCTTTCTTGATATCCTTAGCTTTCAAAAATACTCGTATTTTACTACGTATGAAGTATAGAATGGTTAAAATAATAATTGTGATAGGTAGAGTATAGATAAACTCTACTTCATCAATATACTCTAAATCATCATTTAAGATTCCTACTATTTGGGATACATATACGGAAATAGGTATTGCAATTGAATAGTACCACCAATTCTTACAAGTTGTAAACCAAATTAATAATAATGATAATGGAGCTAATTTTGAAAATAAAAGCCATGCAAAATACCTCACGTCTTGATATCCTTTACTTTCAAAAGTAAAAAATCTTGTTTCGAAAATTTTTTCTTGAGGAAAGTAAGTGTATAGATAAAAAGCGTAAGGTATGAATAGCATAAATGCTATGATAAGACTACCCGTTAGAAGGGATCCCTTTGGTACAACATCTTTTAATCGCTTGTTCTGTGTCATTGTCTGTGTTTGAATTATCATTCATGACGAAAGATAATGAAAAAATAGTTAATGCAAGCAATCCGAAAATTAATTTTACTTTTTTCATTTTTGTAAGATTTAAAGTTAAAGTAAGTTTCAAATATATATTTCACTTACGATATAGGCAAATAAATCCCTATCTATTTTTGGGGACTGTTCAAAAATAAATAAACTAAAATGTCGGTTTGCTTAATAAAATCAATTCATTGTTGATGATATTGGCACATGTTAAATTTTCTTTTTTCTGTATATTAAATTAAAAAAAAATGATAAAAAACATCAAATATTGCTATAATTATAAAAAATACAACATTTATTATCTAATGATAATTACTTAATTTTTTCGATAAATGGCGTGATTTTAGGGACGCACTCAAGGCAAATTTATAGTAATAATTTGTTATTTGCAAAAAAAAACACTTAACTTTTTATATAATTATTTTTTTATTATTCACTATAAAGTGTAGTTCTTTTATCTCTGGTAAATCCTAGTAATTGAATTCCAAATTCTTTAGCAAAATCTATTGCTAGAGATGAACAGCCAGAAACTGCAATAATTGTTTTTATTTTAGCAATAAACGCTTTGGTTACAATTTCATAGGATACTCTTCCACTGACTAGTAAATATGTTGATTCTTTTAATTGATTGCTCTTTATTAAAGACCCAATTGCTTTGTCAACAGCATTATGTCTTCCGATATCTTCCATAATAGAAATTAGACAATTATCTGAATTAAAAATTGCAGCAGCGTGAGATGCTCCAGTTTCTTTATACAAAACTTGTTTTTTTTGCATTTGACTGAACATTTTTTCAATTTTCAAAAAATCAAATTTCATTTTCGATTCTATTTTCGGACCTTTAACTTTTATACCTTCAATGGATTGTTTACCGCATATACCGCAAGAAGAAACGGAAAGTAAAGAACGTTTATTCATATAACCTTTCCCAAGATCATCATTTGGAATAATTACATTGAAAACTGAAAAATGATTTTCACTAGTTTCTATCAATGATAAGTTAAGTATTTTTTCTTTTTTATAGATATCTTCTACATATAAAAGACCTCTAATGAGTTCTTTATCATTTCCAGGAGTTCGCATTACAACGGTATAGGGCTTGTTGTTAATATTGATCTGTAGAGGTGCTTCAACTACTACAGCGTCTTTAATTTTATTTTTAGAATCCTTTGTGATCTTTACGGCTTCGTACTTTAAAGTTTGCATATTATACTTTGTGAATAGTAATTTTTACTGTTTTTGAAGCAGGAGTATTGCTTATATCTGCTTTATTGTGTAATGGTACCAGTGCATTTGTTTCTGGAAAATAGGTTGCAGTACATTGTTTTGGGATATTATATGGAATCACTAGAAATTTATGAACTGTACGTGTCTCACCTTTAAAATGACTCACTAAATCTACAACATCTAGTTTCTTTAAATTCATTTCTGCCATATCCGTTTCATTCATCAATATTACTCGACGCTCGTTCAGAATCCCACGATATCTATCGTTGAGCCCATAAATAGTTGTATTGTATTGGTCATGACTTCTTATAGTCATCATTAAAAATTGATTTTTTTCTAATGTAATTCCAGAAGGTTTATTGATACTGAAATTTGCTTTACCAGAACGAGTAGGGGTGAAGTCGTTATCTCGAGCATTATTAGGCAAATAAAAGCCACCTTTTATTCTTACACGAGAATTGTAATTTTCAAATCCTGGTATTGTTTCTTCTATTTTATTTCTAATAGTATCATAATCACCAATCATTTCTAGCCACTGAGTTTTACTTTTTTTAAGCGTTGCATTTGCCATTCCAGCAACAATTGCTGTTTCACTTTTTAAAAATTCAGAGAGCGGCGCAAGATGTCCATGAGATTGATGAACAACTCCCATGGAGTTTTCAACACTCACAAATTGCTCTCCGGTTTTCTGAACATCAACTTCGGAACGCCCGAGGCATGGAAGTATCAATGCTTTTTTACCATGAATTAAATGACTTCTGTTTAGTTTAGTAGAAATCTGAACTGTTAAATCACAGTTTTGCAATGCTTCTGCAGTAAACTCAGTATCTGGTGTCGCAGAAATAAAATTCCCTCCCATTCCTATGAATACTTTGGCCTTTTTCTGATGCATGGCTTCTATAGCATTTACAACATCATAACCATGATTTCTTGGGGCATTAAATTGAAATACTTTTTCTAGTTTGTCTAGAAAAGCATCTTTTGGTTTTTCCCAAATCCCCATAGTCCTATCACCTTGAACATTTGAATGACCTCTTACTGGACATGTTCCAGCACCTTTTTTACCTATACTTCCTTTTAAAAGTAATAGGTTTACAATTTCGCGAATATTGTCAACAGCATTTTTATGTTGTGTCAATCCCATTGCCCAACAGATAATAATTTTCTTGGTATTGGCAATTAACTCTGCGGCTTCTTTTATTTGATCAAGTGATATTCCTGTTTGAGGGAGAAGATCCTCAATTGAGTAGTTGTTTAGGTTTTTAATGAAAGTATCATAATCTGCAGTTTTGTTTTTTATAAATTCGATGTCAAATACACTACCTTTATCTTTATTCTCTTTATCTAATAGCAAAATCATGATAATCTTTAACAATGCCACATCGCCATTGATTTTGACTTGAAGGAATATATCAGTGAGTTTATCACCAGAGAACCATTTGAGAGGATTCTGAGGGTCTTTAAAGTTCATGAGTCCAACTTCTGGCAAAGGATTGATTGCAATTATTTTTCCGCCATTTTTCTTAGTATCTTTTAAAGCAGAGAGCATTCTTGGGTGATTGGTTCCAGGATTTTGCCCCATTACAATGACCAAGTCTGCATGATTAAAATCATCTAATGTTACTGATCCTTTTCCGATCCCTAAAGTTTCGGAAAGTCCTACACCACTAGATTCGTGGCACATATTGGAACAATCAGGTAGGTTGTTGGTTCCGAATTGACGAACAAATAATTGATACAAAAAAGCCGCTTCATTACTTGTTCTTCCTGAGGTGTAGAAAATAGCTTCGTCAGGAGATGGTAAGGAATTGAGTGATACTGAAATCATCTCAAATGCATTCTTCCAAGAAGTCTCTTCATAATAATCACTTCCTTCTTTAAGCAGCATAGGATGTGTGATGCGTCCTTTCTTCCCAATTTCATAATCCGACATTTTAGAAAGTTCAGAAACTGAATGCGTAGCAAAAAAAAGTGGCGACACTCTATTTTTTGTAGCTTCTTCAGCAATGGCTTTAGCGCCATTTTCACAATATTCAGAAAGAAATGCTCTTTTTTCATCTGGATCTGGCCATGCACATCCTGGACAATCAAATCCTTCTTTTTGGTTTATTTTTGATAATAAACCTATTCCTTTAACAAGCCCTACTTCTTCTGTAATATGATTAAATGTAGATTTAATGGCTTTTATTCCTGCAGCAGTCTTTGGTATTTTAGTAAATTTAATACCAGTAAATTCTTCTGGAGGTTGCGTATTTATATCTTCATTTTTCATAAGTTCTTATTTAACTAATTGTAAAGTTATGAAAATTGATGATATATATGTTGTTTAATTTTGATTCTATTGAATCTTTTCACATATGATTACAATGTGTTTTTTGTTCATATTAGTTGTAAAAAACAGGTATTGATTTCCACCATCTTTTAAGCCTGTTTTTTTACGAATTTGGGCAACTGATTGCGGAAAATTTCGAGTAGTAATATTTGCTTTTCCTGATGGTATTATTTTTTTTAATTTCTTTTTATCAAATGAAATTGTGTGCGTAATTTGAAATTTTCTTCCTGGAAAATCTATCAATTCATTTGAAGTATATAAATGAGAATGTTGATGTAGTTTATCAACTTTAAATTGTGTAGAAATTTCATGAAATCCACCAGATTTTAAGATTGCAGCATTAGGTTCGTACAAATATTTTTTAGTTAAAGAATAACTTGAGGTTGTAGAATTAAAAAATTGGTAATTAAATATTTGTGAATTTTCGTTATATATATTTACAGTCTTGGTTATAGGAGGGTAAATATAGTTTTTCTCTAAAATAAATAGCAATTCTTTCACTTCATTATTTATGGCAACAACATGAATTTCTTTAACCCATTTCAACTCATTTAAAGCACTTGTAATATCAAGTATTGGTGAAGTTTTAATTAGAATATTATTGCTTTTTTCAAATAATGAATCAATATTTTCAGGAACATTTGGTAAACAATCTTTAAGTAAAAAAACTTTGCCTTTTACATCATTTCTTCGTGAAGGGTCTATATAAATCCAGTCAAAAATTTCTGATGATTTCTTTACATAATCCAATCCATTTTTAGCAATTATTTGACAATTTTTAACTCCTAATTCTTGATAATTATGTGCTACGATTTCTGAAAGATTAGTATTGATTTCAAAGTGAAAAACAGTTTCTATTCTTTTTGCAAAATACAGACAATCTACACCAAAGCCTCCAGTTAAATCGATTAATGTCTTACCCATTAATAGACTTGCTTTATATTGAGCTGTTACTTCTGAGGAAGTTTGTTCGATATTGAGTTTATTTGGATAAAAGATGTTTTCAGTTGTAAACCAAGAAGGAAGTTTGTTCTTGCACTTTTTTTTAGCTTCTATTTGCTCTACAATCTCTTGAGTAGTAACATTGTGAAATGATGTTCCTTTAAATAAAATGATAGAAGTATCAATAGTTAAATTATTATTTATATATTCCTGTATATCAGTATGTAATATATCTTTGTTCAAATTTTTAAATGTGTTTTATTGAAATTATACTAAATTTGAGATTTAATTGGAATTGAATCTTCACTTCGAGTTCACTCATTGAGTACAGTTCAGTGTTCAGCGATAAATGTGACAGTTCAGAACAACATTTATAAATCCTTAGTCAAGGACTTGACAATTTTATTTTCTGATAAAAATTCTTTTAATATTACTTTAAGAGCAGTATAAGAAGGTACTGCAACGACCATTCCTATTACTCCAAATAACAATCCTCCAATAATAATAACTAGAAATATTTCAAGAGGATGCGCCTTGGTTGCTTGTGAAAATATTTTTGGTTGACTTATAAAGTTATCAATCAATTGAGCTGCGAAATATCCAATCATAACATAAATGGTTGTTGGTAAAATTTCTGTTTGAAAATCTTCGCCTATATGACTTGTCATTGTTAAAAACAGAATTAGCACAGCACCAATTAAAGGTCCTACATAAGGTATTAAGTTCAATAATGCGCATAAAAATGCTATTACAATCGCATTCTGAACACCAAATATTGCCAAAACAATAGAATACAATATGAATAATATTGTTATTTGAGTTACCAGCCCAATAAAATATCTTGAGAGTAAATCTTTGATTTTGTTAAATGATTTTTGAAAGCGACTTTCAGTATTATCCGGAACCAAAACCATCAATCCTTTATTTAATAGATCACCATCTTTCATTAAAAAGAAAGAGATAAAAAGGATAGACACCAGGCCAATACTCAATGAACCTACAGTTCCTATAATTGAGTTTAACAGATTGGGGATTTCTTTAAAATTGGATAATAAATCTAAGGTTTTGAGCTGTTCAAGAATATTAATGTTTTGAGATAAAAAATAGTCATTAATTTGTGATAGGATATTCTCTATATTTTTTTTTAATCCATTGGTGTTAAGTAGAGAAAGGTTTTTACTTTGTTGAGAAATCAATGGGATAAACATACGAATAAGGCCAAAAATAAAACCTATAAAAAGCGTCATAGAGACTACAACTGCTAGTGTATTTGGGAATTTTAATTTACCTTTTAAAAAGATAATAATAGGTCGAGCAATTAAAGATAAAACACCAGCAATAATTATATACACTAAAACGGATTGAATTTTCCATAAAAAAAACAATAGTAGAGCTACGCCAATAATTATTAGAAGCGCACGTAAGATTCCGTTAGAAATAGTTTTTGAGTTCATAGGGTAAATATAAAATTTTTATAGGACTATTTTAAGTCAGGAAATATTTTTGCAAATTTATTTGGTAATCCAGAACTTATTTTCATTTTCTCTTGAGTGAATGGATGTTTAAATTCCAATGTTGATGCGTGTAAATACAGCCCTTTCCCTTTTAAAATTAAATTTTCTGTTCTATATTTTTGATCTCCCAGAATAGGATTTCCTATTGCAGTCATATGTTTTCTCAACTGATGTCTTCTTCCTGTTTTTGGAGTTAATTTTACTAAGTTTAAAACTTCAAAACGCTCAGATGCAACTGTTTTTATGACTTCATAATCTGAAACAGAATTTTTACTATCAATAGGTAAATCTATGTTTCCATGAGAATTCATTTTTCCAATTGTGATAGCATAATAGTTTTTTTTGATTTCTTTATTTTCGAAAAGTTTGTTAAGTGATATTATTGAACTAGAGGTTTTTCCAACCATCAATAATCCAGAAGTAGCATAGTCCAATCTATGTGCTGAACGAGGCCTTACAGCGTCGCTGAGTGAACTTTTTTCAAGGTTTTGTGTTAATATGTTGTCAATTGTCATGAATTTATTACCACTCACAAGAATGCCTGCAGGTTTATATATAATTGCCAAATATTCATCCTGAAATAGAATTTTCAATTTTAAATCTAATTCTTTGTGAGGCTTGGAATTTTCATTTTCAAATAAAGAAATAGTTTCTCCTCCATTAATGTAAATTGCTGTAGTTGCAATTTCATTATTTACTTTAATCAACCCTTTTTTAATGGCTTTTTTTAGAGCAGATTTAGTAGGGATAGTTGTAAAAATTCCTATCCCATACTCTTGCAATCGAATCGGTTTTTCCAATGCTACGACAATATGAGTTTTTATCAAAAGCATTATTTTGCAAAAATCTGACTCATATCTTTAAAAGATTTGAATTCTAGCGCATTATTCTCTGGATCATTAAAAAACATAGTTGCTTGTTCGCCTACTTTTCCTTTAAATCGAATTGAGGGCTCTATAATAAATTCAGTATTTACTGCTTTTAATCTTTCAGATAGTGCAGCCCAATCTTCCCAAGTAAGTACCACTCCAAAGTGAGGAACGGGAACATCGTGGCCATCAACTGGATTGGTAATGGATTGAGTTGGTTTATAATTTTCTTTTTGATGTATGACTAACTGATGACCAAAAAAGTTAAAATCTATCCAAGAATCAGAACTTCTACCTTCTCGGCATTTTAAAACATCTCTATAAAAAACGCGGCATTTTTCTAAATTTTCTACTGGAATTGCTAAATGGAATGGTTGTACGTTCATAAATTTATTTTTTGTCAGTTCGAGTGATTTTTTTACGAACTGGTATCAAGAACTAGTTCACGTTTAAAGTTTGATTCTCGATACAAATTTGATTCATTTTTTTTCTGAAATTCACTCGAATTGATAAACTTTTAAAACCCAACAGCAGTATCATCACCCCTTGGATCTGCTCCTCCTTCAAGTTTGCCATTTGGCAGCACTAAAATTGCATCCACTTTTCCGATTACTTCTGAATTGCTTTCGTCAATTTCATAACCCAATTCTTTGAGTATTTTTTTAGTTTCTTCATTGAATCCTCCATTCGGTTCAATTCTTATAGTATCTGGAAGCCATTGGTGGTGAAATCTGGGTTTTGAAACCGCTTCTTGCATTCCAAATCCAAACTCATGGACGTTTAAAATCGTCTGTAACACAGAAGTAATAATTGTTGAGCCTCCAGGAGTTCCAACAACCATCCATAATTTGTTGTCTTTTTCCACAATTGTAGGAGTCATAGAACTTAGCATTCGCTTTTCTGCTACTATTTCATTGGCTTTCGCACCAAACAATCCATATACGTTCGGAATTCCAGGTTTACTACTGAAATCATCCATTTCATTATTTAAAAAGAAGCCTAAGTCTGAGCAATACAGTTTTGACCCAAACGCACTATTTATGGTAGTGGTTACAGAAACTGCATTTCCAAACTGATCTACTATAGAATAATGAGTCGTTTCATCGCTTTCGATTATTTCAATAGTTCCATGCGCTACATCTGCTGATTTTGTTGCGCTATCAAATGAAAAATCACTCATTCTTACTTCCGTATATTCTTTACTGATCAATGTTTCTAAAGGAATCTTAATAAAATCTGGATCACCCAAAAAGAAACTTCTATCTGCATATGCTCTCCGTTCTGCTTCTGTAATTACTTGAATTGCTTTGGTAGAGTTATGACCATACTTTTTTAAATCATAGGGCTCAATACCATTCATTATTTGAGCAAGGCATATTCCACCACTTGAAGGAGGAGACATAGAAATTATTTTTAAATCATCGTACTGAAATGTAACAGGAGTTCGCCATTTTGCTTCATATTTTGCAAGATCTTCTTCAGTCATTAACCCACCATTGTCTTGCATAAAACG
This sequence comes from uncultured Flavobacteriaceae bacterium, assembly GCA_905479835.1. Lineage (GTDB taxonomy): Bacteria > Bacteroidota > Bacteroidia > Flavobacteriales > Flavobacteriaceae > Urechidicola. The sequence goes on along the minus strand of CAJQNZ010000026.1, from coordinate 35,588 downwards.
CACTAGTCGTTTTGCAGTTTCTCCTTTGTAAAATTCATCTCTACCATTTTTAGAAATACGCTCTAGTGTTTCCGCAAGCGCAAGATATTTAATGGTATCGTTTTCTTTCCAAGTTTTATCAAATAGAATAGGAGATTTATTGGCTTCTAAAAAATCAGGTTGGTGTTCTATAATTCTAGTCTCTTGTTTTTTTGTAACAATAACGCCACGCTTTGCCAATGCTATTATAGGCTCCAAAATAACTGATATAGGAAGTGAACCAAACTTTTTATGTGCTGCAAAAACCCCAGCAACTGTCCCAGGAATACCTACAGCCATTACTCCCAAGGTACTTTTATCTTTAATAACATCACCATTTTCATTAAGATACATGTCCTTGTGAGCCGCTAAAGGTGCTTTTTCTCTATAATCCAATGCGCCTATTTCCCCATTATTCATGCGATAAACCATAAAGCCACCTCCACCTATATTTCCTGCATAAGGATAGGCAACTGCTAGTGATAATTCTGTCGCAACCATTGCATCAAAAGAATTTCCGCCCTTTTTTAAAATCTGCACTCCAATTTCAGAGGCTTCTTGACGCGCAGAAACAACCATTGCTTTGTCAGTGATTAAGCCAATTTCTTTTTTAATTTCAGGAGTTGTTTTTTTGCACTGAATAAAAAGCATTGTAAAAATAAGCAATGCGAGTAGTTTTCTCATCTAGTCAAGTTCTTTAAGTGTATCTTCAGTAAAGTTAATTAATTCTTTGAAAAATAATGTAAAATCATTTTCAAATTCTATGTAATGCAATTGCAGGTCTTCAATTGCAAGATCCATCTTAGAAACCATCTTTGTGCGACGATTCATTCCTTTTAAAACTGATCGCATACCTTCTAAAAATTGATAGTTATACAACCAATTATATTTTTCTAGCGGAACTAATAGTTCTTTTACTTTCTCTGGAAGAATATCATAATTGGAATGCATTAAATCATAATAACCTTGAGCAAAAATATCTAAAGGTATTACTGAGTAGTCGTGCCAATTCTTTGCCAAAAAGTGATCGTAAAAGATGTCAATGATAATGCCATCATAGTGTCCATAGCGTTCGTGTAAACGTCTTTTACTTTTTCGTACGATGTCATTAGAATCCGTAAAAGTATCTATTTGACGATGTAGTAAAATGCCTTTTTGAATGTCTGAACGATAGTTTTTGTGATTATTTCCTTTTACAAAATCTCCCAGAAAATTTCCTAGCATGAGTTCAGTGTTATTTCCAGAAAGATAAAGATGTGCTAGAAAATTCATGGAGTGAAAGTAATCAAAAACTATTTAAAGATGTTTTATTTTTTTGATTTCTTTATCATAAACCCAAAAGAGATTATAAGGACTAGCGTATAAACAATTGCTAATGCAGGTTTTTGAAGCTTTAACGTTTCAAAGTCAAACTGATTTACTAGTGCTCCACCTACAATAAAGAAGACAACAATTGAAAAAAAGTTTGGTTTTATTTTATAATTCATAATGTATTGTTTTTTTTTAAAAATCTATAACCATTTCTTTTTTCTGAAAAAATAAATCATACAGATAAAAATTGTAATCATAACTCCCCAGAGAATAAAGTAAGAATATTTGAATTTAAGTTCAGGTATGTATTCAAAATTCATCCCATAGACTCCAGCAAGAAAAGTTAAAGGAATAAATATTACTGAAATGATCGTAAGTAATTGCATGATCTTATTCATTTTAAAACCTACTTCAGATATAAAAAGATCTTGTAAGCCATTTAATATATCACGATAGGAGTCGACTGTATCCATAATCTGGACCGTATTTTCGTATAAATTCCTTATAAATACTCGACTGTCGTCTCGAATAAAACTACTTTCTGATTTGTAAAAATTGGAGATAGCCTCCCTAAGCGGAGATATGGACTTCCTTAGAATTAACAATTCCTTTTTTAGATGATGAATTTTATTTCTATTAGTACTATCAATGCTATCAATAATTTTTTCTTCTAAAATTTCAATTTCAAATTCTATGCTTTCCAAGACTAAATAATAATTATCAACAATTTCATCCATCAAAGCAAAAGCAAGATAATCAGCAAGTCTTGTTTTTATACGTGTTCTTTCTGAGTTGATACGTTTTCTAACAGATTTAAATAAATCACTTTCAGTTTCTTGAAAAGTTGCAATAAAACCTTCATTAAAATAGATAGCAACATGTTCTTTTTTTACGACTAATTTTTCTGTATCAAAAGTTAATGCGCGCAATAAAACAAAGTTTCCTTTTTCGTATTCTTCAAATTTTGGTCTTTGATTGATATCAACAATAGACTCTAAAATCAAATTGTGGATATCAAAAGTAGTCCCAAATAAATCAATAAGTTCAGTATCATGCATTCCTCTTACATCATACCAATCAACTATCGGTCTTTTAGATTTAGTTAAAGTTGATTCGGAATGATTGTTTAAGACTCTCTCTTTTGAATTATTTTCGTCATATTGTAAATGATGAATAAGTACCTTTTCAACCTTTCTATTTCCAGTAAAGACTATTGATCCAGGAGCAAGCCCTGTTTTTTTCTTATTCATAATGATTAACTTTTGGCCTTTGTATTTTCTTATACTGTTTTATTATCGTTTTCATAAAATCAGTTCGAGTGATTTTTGGGTAAAAAAATTGTATCGAGAACTAAATTAGAAACTAAAATACGAATTCTCGATACAAGTTTCACTCATTTCAATCGTAAAATTTACTCGAATTGACAAAGTTTTATCACAATGAGCGATGGGTTGTGTATTTTTATAAACCTTCATGAATAAGTTCTTTATTTTCTCCAGAAAGATAAATATGTGCAAGGAAATTCATTGAGTGAAAGTAGTTTAATTAAATTAAATGCCTTCAAAAATTAAATATATTCCCAATATAAAAGAAATTAAAGCCGCAAAAATAGACTTTATTAATATGGTAGTTTTTACATGACTTAATTTTTGTTTCCTTTTGTAATAAATATAAAGGATACATAAAAAGGACGTTATTAAAAATACAATTCCAGTAATGAAATTATTTGGCATTTATTTATAGGTATTTATATTTTAAAAATTGAAAGTAAGAAAAAAATCCGCATAAAGCGGATTTTTAAATAGTATATATTATCAGTTATCTCGAATCACTTCGACTCCGCTCAGTGACCAAGCCAGAGATAACGCTCGATTTGAATTTTACTGATTCAACATCACAGGCATCACAAGCATGGTGATCTTTTCACCTTCTTCTACACCATCAATAGGTGTTAAGATTCCGGCTCTATTCGGTAAAGACATTTCTATTAAGATTTCATTCGAACTTAAGTTACTCAACATCTCTGTTAAGAAGCGAGAGTTGAAACCTATCTGCATGTCGTCTCCTTGATAATCACAGTTAAGGCGTTCGTCTGCTTTATTAGAGTAATCAATATCTTCCGCTGAAATATTCAACTCAGTTCCAGCCATTTTCAGGCGAATCTGATGTGTTGTCTTGCTCGAGAATATTGATACACGTCTTGCAGAGTTTAAAAATGAGGCTCTGTCAACGGTTAATTTATTTGGATTTTCTTTTGGAATTACGGCTTCGTAATTAGGATATTTTCCATCGATCAGTCTACATTCTAGGACAACATTGTCAAATAAGAATTTAGCATTAGAATCATTGTATTCAATCGTTACATCACCATTTACATTTCCTAAAATTCCTTTTAATAAGTTCAATGGTTTCTTTGGCATGATAAATTCTGCCAATTCATCTGCAACTACATCCGTACGAGTGTACTTTACAAGTTTGTGGGCATCAGTCGCTACAAATGTTAAATTTTCAGGACTGAATTGGAAGAAAACTCCACTCATCACAGGACGTAAATCATCATTTCCTGCTGCAAAAATAGTTTTAGAAATTGCCGAAGCCAAGATATCGGAATTGATTATCGTTTTACTTGGAGCATCTAGACTTACAGCCTTTGGAAATTCTTCACCACTGAAATAAGCCATATCATATTTTCCTTGACTAGAACTGATCTCAATAGTACTATTATCTTCAGTTTTAAAAGTTAACGGCTGGTCAGGAAAAGTTTTCAATGTGTCTAAAAGCAATCTTGCAGAAACTGCAATAGAACCTTGAGAATCAGATTCTACATCAATTATAGAACTCATCGTAGTTTCTAGATCTGATGCAGTAATTTTCAATTGATTGGCATCCAATTCAAATAAGAAATTATCTAAAATAGGGAGCGTATTATTACTGTTAATAACGCCTCCAAGCACTTGTAATTGTTTTAAAAGTTGTGAACTGGAAACTATAAATTTCATGTATCTTTATTTATTGTTTGTTAATCATCACATGCAGTTCGCTATTGAATATTTTCTTTAGCAATGAACTTTTAGCATGCTCGTTTCATGTGTTTTATTTTAAGTAAGATTACAAATATATTCTAAATTAATGTGAATAGAAAATGAATTTATGAACAAATTTAATACAAAACACTACTGTTGAAAAAATCACAAATTATTGTTAAGTTTTTCTCTATCACACTAAGTTATTAGATATAATATTTTAGATTTGTTTTTAACAAACTTATCTTCAATGAATCGTATTTTATTTTTTTTATTTTCAATTTTTTTTATTTCTTTTTCTTGTAATGCTCAAAAACCCAAAAAGCCAAGTGCATCAGAAATTTATAAGTCGATTGAAAAATTAAATTTCCTCGGAACAGCATTATATATTGCTGCACATCCGGATGATGAAAACACACGTTTAATTTCTTTTTTGGCAAATGATGTGAAGGCAAGAACTGGATACCTTTCTTTAACTCGTGGAGATGGAGGACAGAATTTAATAGGTCCAGAAATAAGAGAATTACTGGGAGTAATAAGGACACAAGAACTATTGGCAGCTAGAAGAACAGATGGAGGAGAGCAATTTTTTACCAGAGCCAACGATTTTGGGTATTCCAAGCATCCTGATGAAACATTAGAAATATGGAATAAGAAAGAAGTTTTAGCAGATGTGGTATGGGCGATTCGTAATTTTAAACCAGACGTAATTGTAAATCGTTTTAGTCATAAGCCCGAAACTTTTGGTAAAACACATGGTCATCACACATCTTCTGCTGTTTTAAGCGAATTGGCATTTGATCTTGCAGGAGATAAAAATCAATATCCAGAGCAACTAAAATATGTGGATGTATGGCAGCCAAAACGTGAATTTTTTAATACTTCTTGGTGGTTTTATGGATCTAAAGAGAATTTTGAAAAAGCAGATAAAACCAACATTATTGAATTTGAATCAGGAACATATTACCCTTCTTATGGGCTTTCCAATAGTGAAATAGCAAGTCTGAGTAGAAGTATGCATAAAAGTCAGGGTTTTGGGAGTACAGGAACTAGGGGAAATAGTAAAGAATATTTAGAAATTGTAAAAGGAGATGTTCCTGAAGATAAGACCAATATTTTTGGAGGAATAAATACTACTTGGACTCGTGTTAAAGGAGGTAAAGAGATTGGACAAGTATTATCTAAAGTAGAAAGTGATTTTGACTTTAAAAACCCTTCAGCAAGCATTTCTGAATTGGTGAAGGCTTATAATCTGATTCAGAAGTTGGAAAATGAACATTGGAAAAATCAGAAAACAAAAGAAATTAAAAGTATTATTGAAGCATGTGCTGGATTGTATTTAGAAGCGGTAACAACTGAATCTTCAGCAACTTTTGGTGGAGATGTTTCATTAAATATCGAAGCAATAAATCGTAGTGATGTTCCTATAAGACTAAACGCTGTAGAGATTAGTTTTATAGATTATGTGGAATTTAAAAACATCAATTTATTAAATAACATTCCCTTTACTGATAAAATTTCTGATACTATTCCTTTAGAAACCTCAACAACAGCACCTTATTGGTTGAATGATAAAGCATCTTTGGGAATGTATTATGTTGCTGATCGAAAGATGATTGGAAAGCCAGACGCTCTAAAAGAGTTTTCAATAGATTTCAAGGTAACAATTGATAATACTCCAATAACTTTTCGAAAGGATATTGTTTATAAAAAGAACGATCCTGTAAAAGGTGAAGTATATCAACCATTTGAAATATTGCCAGAAGTTACAGTTGGTATTTCTGACAAAGTGTTTATTTTTTCTGATAGCAATCCCAAAGATGTTGTTGTAAAAGTAAGGTCTGGAAAGCCAACTATTGACGGAACGGTTAAATTATCAATTCCAAACGGTTGGACTGTAAGTCCTGAAAAGTATGATGTGAATATAAAGCAGAAAGGAGCACAGCAATCTTTTACTTTTAAGGTAACTCCGACTAAAAATCAAAGTGAAGGTGTTTTTTCTCCAATTGTTGAAATAGAAGGCAAGCAGTTTTCCGATGAGTTGATAGAAATTGAGTATGACCATATTCCATTTCAATCTGTATTGATGCATTCTGAAAGTAAGGCTGTGAAATTGGATATTGAGCGAAAAGGTCAGTTGATTGGATATATTCAAGGAGCAGGAGATGAAGTTCCAGAAAGTCTTCGTCAAGTTGGTTATACAGTTATTGAATTGAATGAAACAGCTATTTCTTTAGAGAAGTTGAAAAAATTTGATGCCGTTATTTTAGGAATAAGAGCATATAATACAAATGAAAACTCAAAATATTATCAAGAAGACCTGCATAATTATGTAAAAAACGGCGGAACAATGCTAGTGCAATATAATACGAGTCATCGTGTAAAAGTTGATGAAGTTTCACCATTGCCTATCAAACTTTCAAGAGGTAGAGTTACCGATGAATTTTCTGAAGTGAGAGTTTTAGCGCCTTCTCACGAAGTGATGAACTACCCAAATAAAATCACCAATAAAGACTTTGAAGGTTGGGTTCAAGAACGTGGATTGTATTTTCCAGAAGAATGGAGTGATGAATTTACACCAATTTTATCTATGAATGATAAAGGGAAACCAGCCGAAAATGGAAGTTTGCTAGTCGCAAAATATGGCAAAGGACATTTTATCTATACAGGACTTAGTTTCTTTAGAGAATTACCTGCAGGAGTTCCAGGAGCCTATAGAATCTTTACCAATTTACTGTCTGTTGGAAAAAATAAATCAAATCAGTCTAATAAGAACTAATGAGTCAGGAAAAATATACTTGGAAAAAAGTATACACATTGGTTTTGGTGGCCAATGTAGTCTACATTTTAGCATTCTATTTAATCACAAATTACTTTAGGGTTTAGTCTATGGATATTCAAAGTAAATTACATACTGTAGATTGGATTGTATTATCTGTAACACTATTATTTATAGTTGGTTACGGAACATACGTTACTAGAAAAAACAGAAGTGTGCAAGATTATATAAAAGGAGGGAATGACACTAAATGGTGGACGATAGGACTCTCAGTAATGGCGACCCAAGCGAGCGCTATTACTTTTTTATCAACTCCTGGGCAAGCATTTCATAGTGGAATGGGATTTGTGCAATTCTATTTCGGTTTGCCTATTGCAATGGTGATTATTTGCTTGGTTTTTATTCCGATTTATCACAAACTAAAGGTCTATACAGCTTATGAATTTCTAGAAGGAAGATTTGATTTAAAAACCAGAAGTTTAGCAGCAATCTTATTCTTGATTCAGCGTGGATTGGCAGCAGGAATTACAATTTTTGCGCCTGCAATTATACTGTCTGCAGTTTTAGGTTGGGATTTATTAACGCTGAATATTATTATCGGAGTATTGGTAATTATTTATACAGTTTCTGGAGGAACAAAAGCCGTAAATGTGACTCAAAAGCAACAAATGGTGATCATTTTTATAGGAATGTGTATTGCGTTTTTTATGATAATGAGTCAACTTCCAGCAGATATTACTTTTACCAAAGCACTAGAAATTGCTGGAGCAAGTAATAAAATGGAAGTCATAGATTTTTCATTTGACTTGAATAATAGGTATACAGTTTGGACAGGTGTTTTAGGAGGTACATTCTTAATGCTTTCTTATTTCGGTACAGATCAAAGTCAAGTACAGCGTTATCTATCTGGAAAATCGGTTAGAGAAAGTCAATTAGGTTTGATTTTCAACGGATTGTTAAAAGTACCAATGCAGTTTTTCATCTTATTGATTGGAGTGATGGTATTTGTTTTTTATCAATTCAATGCTTCACCGTTAAATTTTAATCCTACTGCAAATGAAGCAATAGCAACTTCACAATACGCTTCAGAATATCAGAAATTACAAGATGAGCATATTGAAATTGAAAACGCTAAAAAATTAATTTTTACAGATGGATTTCAGAAAGAAGAAAAAAATCAGATAGTATCGTTGAACGCGAGAGATTTAGAATTAAAAAATCAAGCCAAAGAAATTATAAAAAAAGTTGATGAAAGTTCTATAGAAAAGATAGAATCAAACGATAAAGATTATGTCTTTATTTATTTCATATTAAACAATCTCCCAAGAGGATTAATTGGCTTATTATTAGCCGTTATATTATCAGCAGCCATGTCATCAACGGCATCTGAATTAAATGCGTTAGCGAGTACTACAGCAATTGATTTATACAAACGAAACGTTGGAGAAGAGAAAAGCGAATTGCATTATGTAAAGGCTTCTAAGTGGTTTACACTCGCTTGGGGAATTCTTGCGATTCTAGTCGCCAGTATTGCTAATTTATTTGATAATTTGATTCAATTGGTAAATATTATTGGCTCTATTTTCTACGGAAATGTCTTAGGTATTTTCTTATTGGCTTTCTTCGTGAAATATGTGAAAGGAAATGCTGTGTTTATAGCTGCATTAATTACACAAGTAGTCATAATTTATGTTTGGTATATAGATTGGTTGCCGTATTTATGGTTGAACCTATTGGGATGTGCTATTGTGATGCTACTAGCAATGATACTTCAAGTATTCTTTAAAAATGACGAAAAATCAATACATGAGTATAACAACTAGAGAAGCAACGCTTGAGGATCTTCCTGTTTTGTTAGAATTTGAACAAGGAATTATTGATTTTGAACGTCCGTATGATTGTACGTTAAAAGACACCAAGATATCCTATTATGATATTGAAGCAATGATTGTTTCTCAGGATGTTATTGTTGCTGTTGCTATTGAAGGAAATGAGGTTGTAGGTTCAGGTTATGCAAGAATTGAGAAACCGAAGCCTTATTTAAAACACAATGTTTTTGCCTATTTAGGATTTATGTATGTGAAAGAAAAGGCTAGAGGTAAGGGAGTTAATGGACTAGTAATAAAATATTTGAATAAATGGATACGTTCACATGGTATTGATGAAGTAAGACTCGACGTGTACTATGATAATCCTGGAGCAATAAGAGCGTATGAAAAAGTAGGTTTTAAAAATTTACTTATCAATATGCGAATGAGTTTGAACGATTTAAAAATTTAAAAATAATGACTAAAAAAAGCGAACCAAATTTGGTTCGCTTTTTTTAGTCATATAGGATTTTACTTATTTTACTTTCAAAACAAAACTTGTTCTATCCCATGAAAATTGAATTTCATCTTTTACAACAGCATAGGTTAGTTCTTCTTTGGATTCTTCTATTGTTGATGTGGTAACATCTAGTCTTAAAGCATCATCAGATTCTTTATATCCATAAGATCCCCAACCATCATTCTTTTTATTGAAAATTACTGTCCATACTCCATTTTCATTTGGAATGATAAAAAAACTATATTTTCCAGCAGCCAAGCTCTGACCATTAATGGTAACATTCTTGTCAAACTTTACTGTTGTATTTTTATTTGCTCCAGCCCTCCATACTTTTCCATAAGGGACCAATTCGCCAAAAATAGTTCTACCTTTAACTCTAGGAGAACTATAATCTACAGTAATTGTAACTTCGCTTTTTATCTTTCCTTCAACTTTTTCGGCAGGACTTTTCTGTCCATAACTTATAAAAGATACTAGCATTAAAAAGAGTGTGATTTTCATTTTCATAATGTGCAATTTATATTTAGAATCTATTTAGACCATTTTGCAATTGATTCTGTATTCATCTTTATATAAGCAGAGTTTCCAGCAGTTGTCGCTAATTCTAACGATCTTTTTGCTGCTTTTATTGCTCCTTTAGTATCACCAAGTTTTGCATAGATTAAAGATTGTTGTCTGATATGCCAGAATGCAGGCTTCTCTCTTAATTCAACAGCCTTGTCAATCCATTCTTTGGCCTTGTTTAAATCTTTACCAGAATTTAAATAATATACTGCTGCATTGTAATAATCATTTACTGAAGGTCCAGCCATCACTTTATCAATTGTAGCAGATGTAAGTGCATCAGTAGGAACTGTAAAAGGAACAGCTACATATGTTTTCTCCCACATCATATCCAATGTAGCACCTTCATTCGTTAAATTATTAATATCTATAGTAAATGATTCAACATTAAATGGAGTCTGATGCGCTTTTACAGTTGCTTTAGCAGCAACATTGCTTTCATCCCAGTTTTCTGGAGTTCCCCAGTTTTCAGTATTAGTATAAAATACGATATCCCAAGTTTCTTTATTAGGCGTTGCGAAAATAGCATAAGTTCCTGATTTTAAGGTTTTTTTACCTATTACTACATCATCACTAAAAGTGATTGTAGTATTTTTGTTTGCTCCAGTTCGCCACATTTTACCATAAGGGACTAAATCTCCAAAAACAGTCCTTCCTTTAACTCCTGGACGTGAATATTCAACTGTTACGTCTGTTAATCCAACTTTTTGTTCCAATTTTGATATAGGACTCGGTTGTGGAGTTTCAACTTGTGCGTTGATTGAAAAAGACAATCCAACGGCAATGACAAATGCAATAACTTTAGTGTACATAGTTTTTAAGTTTAATTATAATTATCAAATATACTTCATTGAACTATCAGAACTAACGTTCTCAGTGAATTTAACAGTTTTTTAAGATATTATGAATTGTATTTTTTTCTGCGAAAATAAACGAATCCAATTCCAAACAAGGTAAGAATTAAAAGGGGTAATATAGTGTTCAATAATTGAAAATAAGTACGCTCACTATAGGCTTTCTCTCTATTTAATATTTTTAAATCAATCGTTCTTGATCGAACATTTATTAGACCTGTATCATCTAGTAAATAGTTTACGCAATTCAATAAAAACTCTTTATTTCCAAATTGTTGTCCTGTCCATTTATCAACACCAAGTCTTTCAGGTTGACCTCTTGTTACTTGATTGGCAATTATATCACCATCAGCAATGACAATTATTTTATTTGAGTTGGATTTTTCTTTTGGAGTTGAAAATTTGAAAGGTTTTATTCTATTGCTATAGGCTGAATTGAATTCACCTTCAAGCAATACACTTACAATCTGATTGCCATTTGAATAATCAGCTGGATTTACTTGTTGAGCAATTGTTTTTAAATCAATGATAGAAGGTGTTCCTATAGTTTTAGACAATGGTGAACTCTGTAATAAAATAGTTTTATCAATCGAATTTTTTAAAGTATCAATAGAATTGGCATATTTAAGATTTACAGGTTCTATCAATTTATTTATGGGATGGTTGTTTTTAGATTGAACTACTGGAAAGTACTGCCATAAATAGTGATCATATTGAGTTTTATTCCCCAATTTTCCAGTTGCCAATGGAATTTTAGAACTGTATAAATCTTTTACCAAATTTGCATTGATTCTTACACCATAATTGAAAAGTAAATCAGTCAAATTTAAATCTCTTGCATATGCTAGTGATTCACCAGTTGCCATTAAACTATCAAGTTCTGCATTCACTTTATCTAGCATCCAGAGTGTTTTACCTCCATTTATTATAAATTGATCTATGGTATATTTCTCTTCCTCTGTAAAACGTTCTGTTGGTTTTGCAATGATTGCTAAATCAAATTCTGACAAACCATTTAATGTATTTTGAGCATTGGAATTTACGGAATCTAATGTAAAAGGTGCCAACTTATAGTATTCTCCAATCGTACTGAGGAAATCAGCAATATAGATATCATCTAATTCGCCGTTTCCTTTTAAAACTGCAATTTTTTTGTTTTTTATTGATGAGACTTTGTAAATGGCATCGACAAATGCATATTCTAAGTTCTGAATAGCATTCTGTAATTGCTCTTCTTGAGATTGCGCATTGGTATCTTTTAATAAAGAAACCAATGTTGTTTTTTTACCATATTGAACCGTTGCCCAAGGAAAAATTATAATCTCTGACGTTTTACCATTCTGTTGAACGGATAATTGACTTGGTTCCATTCCTTGCTGAATCAATTCTTGCGCATCCTCTAATGGATTGATAAATCGAAATCTGAGGTTGTTATTTTTTGCTCTTAATTCTTCAAGAATCTGACGTGTCTCAATCTGTAATCGTTTAAACTCGGAAGGAAAATCTCCTTCAAGGTATACTTTTACAATGATAGGATTCTCAACATTTTCAACAATATCAATAGATGGTTGAGAGAGTGTATATCGTTTATCTTCAGTAAGGTCAATACGACTGTAACTAATATTTCCGAGAAAATTCAATACAATCAATCCAATGATTAATAAAGTAACTTGTGATATGTTGGATACTTTATTCACGATCCAATCTTAATTTAGTAATCAATAAAAAGAAAACAGCAATACTTATAAAATAAAGTAAATCACGTGTATCAATCACTCCACGACTGATGCTTTTATAGTGGTTATTAAGACCAAGGTTCTGTACGAAGTAATCGAAAGTACCAAAAAGTGATGCCATGGCTTCAAAACCATAAAATAAAATGAAAGAAATAAACATTGCAATGATAAAAGCAACTATTTGATTTTTAGACAGTGTTGAAGAAAATACACCAATAGCAGTATACGTTCCTGCAAGAAATAACAAGCCGAAATAGGAGCCAAGGAGTGCACCAAAGTCATAGTTTCCTTTTGGAATAGCTAGTTGAGATATACTATACACATATAAGAAAGTAGGAATAAGAGCAATTAAGATAAGTAGCAATGAAGCAATATACTTTCCTAGTATTATTTCCCAATTGCTGATTGGTTTTGTTTTTAAAATTTCTATGGTTCCTGAATTGTATTCGTCAGAAAAAGTACGCATTGTAATTGCTGGAATCAAAAATAGAAAAATCCACGGAGCGAGGTAAAAAAAACTATGTAAGTCTGCGAAGCCTGCGTTTAAAATATTGAATTCGTTGTCAAACACCCATAGAAATAATCCATTAATAATAAGAAATAGCGCAATCACCAAATATCCAATTGGAGTTGAAAAAAATGAATTCAGTTCTTTTTTAAGTATTGCAATCACATGTAAAGTTAAAAAGTTATTTTTTAATAAAGATTAAAGACTATTCTATAGAGTCTAATTTAGTTACACTCCATGCTTCAGGTTTTTTATCAAATAATTTTTTAGTAAAAGGCCATACATTTCCAAAAACTTCTGATTTTCTATAAGCATTTAAATCATTTTCTGACTCCCAATAACTATATGTAAAAAAAACTGTTGGATCGTGTTGATCTTTATACAATTCTAATAAACGGCAACCGTGTCTATTTCGTATTTTTTTCTTCGATTTTTCGAAAATATCCAGAAATAAAGGAATATTTTCAAGATGAAAACTCATTTTAACGATTCGTATCAGCATTTTTAAAAGTTATAGTTAATTGGTCACGATAGTTTAAATTTAAAAGGCTTGATGCACCACCTACAGTATCTAAATTACTTCTATATACAGAGATTTCTATAAATCCAGCTGAATTAAAAATAGCCAGTCTATTTCCATCATAACGTCTTTTCTCGGAAGGAGTTGAGAAATCTACAATATCGCTGTATTTTTCATGAATTTTGGTAAAAGGATATCTTCCAGCCATTAATTGAAATTCTCTACCTTGACGAGTTTCATTGAATAATTTCTTACTTATATTGGTAATTACATTACCATAATTGTCAATATAAATAACACTTCCAGTAATTTTTTCTTTAGTACTTGAAATGATAGGTTGAATATCTCGAATTATTTTATAATCTTCAATTTCTTTTCCTATAACTTCAAGCGTTCCTCCACGTTTTAAATGACAGGCGACTTTAACAAATACATCTAATACTGGAAAACTACTTTCTACACGGTCATGAATATTAATTTCAACAATTTTTTCAGGACGAAATTCTGAGGCAATCATTGAAATTATACCATTATTAGGGCATATAAAATAATGATTATCAAGTTTTAAGGCAATATGATTCGTATCTTTATTAAGTTCTGAATCCACACCGATAATATGAATACTTCCTTCTGGAAAACTCTTGTAAGCGTTTTTAAGTATATATGCCGTTTCTGAAATGTTGAAAGGCGATATAAGATGTGAGATATCAACAATTTTCACTTCAGGAAGTTCATTGTAAATAGCACCTTTTACTGCGCCTACAAAGTGATCTTTGATGCCAAAATCTGTTGTTAAAGTTATTAAAGACATTTGTTAATTACTCCTGAGAATTAATGGTTAATTACTGAAAAAAAATTATAAATTTGTTATGCAAATCTAATGAATTTCATTTATCAAACTTTAGTTTACGCAAGCAATTTTTTCATTTAAGTATAAAACGATACACAATTTGAACGAACGATTAATAGAACTTACCGATATCAATCCAAGTGAATTATTTGGAACTAGAAATAGTAACATAGAAATTTTAAAAAAATATTATCCTAAATTAAAAATTGTTGCTCGTGGTAATAAATTGAAAGTTTATGGCGAGCCTGAAATTTTAGATGTTTTTGAAATAAATGTTGAGCGACTTGTCAAGCATTTAAAACGTTATAATAAATTAGATGAAAATAGTATTGAAAGAATTATAGTTTCTGACGGTAATGAGCAAAAATCATCATCTAAGAATGTTGAAAATGTATTGGTTCATGGTGTAGGAGGGAAGTTGATAAAATCTCAAAGCCCCAACCAACAGAGAATGGTAGATGCTATGGAGAAAAACGATATGTTATTCGCTGTTGGTCCTGCAGGAACAGGAAAAACCTATACTGCAGTTGCGCTTGCAGTTAAAGCTTTAAAAGAGAAAGAAGTAAGGAGAATTATCTTAACACGTCCTGCTGTTGAATCTGGTGAGAAATTAGGATTTCTTCCAGGAGATATGAAAGAGAAATTAGATCCATATATGCAACCTTTATATGATGCCTTAAGAGATATGATTCCTTCAGAAAGATTGGATTCTTATTTGGAAAAAGGAGTGATTCAAATAGCACCTTTGGCTTTTATGAGGGGAAGAACGCTTGACAATGCATTTGTAATTTTCGATGAAGGACAGAATACTACTCATGGTCAAATGAAAATGTTCTTGACAAGAATGGGAAAAAACGCAAAGTTTATTATTACTGGAGATCCAGGACAGATAGATTTACCTAGTCGTCAAGTTTCAGGATTAAAAGAAGCTTTATTGGCTCTTAAAGATATTGGAGGTATCGCAATGGTACATTTAAATGAAAAAGATGTTGTTCGCCATAGATTGGTAACTCATATTATTAAAGCTTTTAAAAGTATAGAATCAGAATAAAATGGTGAATGAAATCGCCCAACACCAAACACCCACACCCAACACCCAACACCAAAAAAAATGAATACAATAAACGATACTAATTATAATTTTCCGAAACAGAAATCTATCTACAAAGGTAAAGTTCGCGAAGTATATAATATTGACGACACTTTTTTAGTAATGATTGCAACCGATAGATTGTCGGCCTTTGATGTAATTATGCCAAAGCAAATACCATTTAAAGGGCAAATTTTAAATCAGATTGCAACTAAAATGATGAAGGCAACTGAAGATATTGTTCCAAATTGGTTGATTTCTACACCTGACGAAAATGTTGCGATAGGTCATCTATGTGAACCTTTTAAAGTTGAAATGGTAATCAGAGGATATCTTTCTGGTCATGCAGCGCGAGAATATAAAATAGGTAAGCGACTTTTATGTGGTGTTTCTATGCCAGATGGAATGCAAGAAAACGATCAGTTCCCGACACCAATTATTACTCCATCTACCAAGGCTGATAATGGGGAGCATGATGAAGATATTTCTCGTGAGGCAATTCTTTCAAATGGGATTGTATCGGAAGAAGATTACGTTGTTTTGGAAGAATACACACGTAAATTATTTCAACGTGGTACAGAAATAGCAAATAAAAGAGGATTGATATTGGTAGATACTAAATATGAATTTGGAAAAACTAAAGAAGGTAAAATTGTCTTGATTGACGAAATCCATACTCCAGATTCATCCCGTTATTTCTATGCTGAAGGCTATCAAGAGCGTCAAGATAATAAAGAACCACAAAAGCAATTGTCCAAAGAATTCGTAAGACAATGGTTAATTGCCAATGGATTTCAAGGCCTAGAAGGGCAATCTATTCCAGAAATGAATGATGAGAAAATCATTGAAATTTCTGAGCGTTATATTGAATTATTTGAACAGATTACTGGAGATAAATTTGTAAAAGCAGTTGTTGATAATGTTACAGAACGTATTAGAAATAACGTATTAATGTTTTTAAATAATTAATTTTTTCTTGTAAAATGAGCAGATTAATTATTGTTTTTATCATTCTATTTCTTCTAGATCTTTATGCATACAAAGGCTTTGTGAGTATGACCAATAGTCTCGATGCTACTTGGTCAAGAGTTATTAAAATCAGTTATTGGATAGTAAGTTTCCTTCTGATTTTTCAATTGATACATATTTTTTCAAGTTTTAGAGAATATACTTCAGATCATCCTGAAGCATTTCGTTTTTGGTCAGGAATATTTTGTGTGATATTTTTCACCAAACTTACTTTTATGACGTTTCATTTAGTAGATGACATATTGTGGGTTTTTAGAAAGTTCATTTCACTTTTCACTACCAATAGTTTATCTTTAGGTGGAAAACCTATTGCTAGAAGCACATTTATAACCCAAATTGGTCTAGGAGCATCTGCATTAATTTTTGGAGCGTATTCTTATGGTGTATTGAAAGGAAGATATGCCTATAAAATTTTTAAAGAAAAAATAAACTTTTCTAATTTGCCAAGTGCTTTTGACGGATTGAAAATTGTCCAGATAAGTGATTTGCATTTAGGAAGTTTTTTGAAAGATTTTGAGGAGGTAAGCCAAGCAATTCCGATGATAAATAACTTACAACCTGATATTATTTTATTTACAGGAGACATGGTAAATGTGCATTCAGATGAAGCAGAACCTTGGATAGATGTATTTTCAGGATTGAAAGCCAAATATGGTAAGTACTCTGTTTTTGGAAATCATGATTACTGTGATTATGGTAGTTATTTGCCAGAAGAAAGAGTAAAGAGTATCAATAGATTAAAGGGGATTCATCATGAAATGGGTTTTCAGTTATTGGAAGATGAGCATACTTTTTTAGAAATTAACAACCAAAGAATTGCAATAGTAGGAATGCATAATTGGGGGAAAGGGTTTCATGAAATAGGAAATTTAGAAGATGCTTTGCAAGGACTTGACGATAGTTATTTTAAAATATTATTATCACATGATCCAACTCTCTGGGAAGAAAAAGTGAAAGGAAAGAAAAATATAGATATTACATTTTCAGGTCATACGCATGGTATGCAAATGGGAGTTGAGATACCATGGTTAAAAATTAAATGGAGTCCTATTAAATTAAGATATAAAAGATGGGCAGGATTGTATAAATATGCACAAAACTATATTTATATCAATAGAGGTTTTGGGTTTCTAGGTTTTCCAGGAAGAGTAGGTATTTCTCCAGAAATAACCTTTGTGGAGTTAAAATCGAATAAAGATTAAATGGCTATATAAAATGAAAGAAATTGTCTTAATTACTGGAGCCAATGGAATGCTTGCTCAGCATTTAGAAAAAGTCTTAGAAAACACCTATTCAATTAGATTTCTTACTAGAACAGTTAAAGAAAAAAATGAATTTCGATGGGATCTAAATAAAAAGTACATCGATCCTGAGGCTTTAAAAGATGTAAATCATATCATACATCTTGCAGGTTCTTCAATTGCTGATAAACCATGGACTGAACAAAGGAAAGAAATCATTTATTCTAGCCGTATTGATAGTGCTGAATTAATTTTTGACGAATTAAAGAAAAATAAACAAACAATAGATACTTTTATTTCAGCATCTGCTATTGGTTATTATGGGACAACTACATCCGATATAATTTTAACTGAAAAAAGCCCTAAAGGAAATGATTTTTTAAGCGATGTATGTGATAAATGGGAGACTGCTGCACATTCTTTCTCGTTGGACGCTATAGCAAGTAGAACTGCAATTGTAAGAATCGGAATTATTTTTGCTGAGAATGCTGGTGCATTGAAGAAAATAGCTCAGCCTATAAAACTAGGAGTCGGATCTGGAATAGGAACAGGAAATCAATGGATGCCTTGGATTCATATTTCAGATTTATGTGGAATATTTAAATTCTTACTTGATACTAAAGAAATAAGTGGAATATTTAATGCTGTTTCACCTGAACATACAACTAATATTGAATTGACTAAAGAAATTGCAAAAGTTGTAAGCCGAAAGATATTACTGCCCAATATTCCAAAATTTGTCATGAAACTACTATTTGGAGAAATGTCATCAATTCTATTGGAAGGGAGTAGAGTTTCTTCAGAAAAGATAGTTAAAAAAGGATTTAATTTTAAATATAAAGATTTAGAGGCTGCTTTAAATAACATCTTTTTAAAAAACACTTAAAGAGTGTTTAGTTTTTTTAAGCCTTCATAATCTTCAATTTTAATATGTTTCCCAGAGGTAGAGATATACCCGTCTTTTTTAAATTGTGATAAAATACGGATTGCAGATTCGGTCGCAGTTCCTACAATGTTGGCATAATCTTCTCTAGATAGCATCGCATTTAAATATCCATCTTGATCTGTTCCAAAACTTTTATGAATATATAATAATGTTTTAGATAAACGTTGTTTTACAGATTTCTGTGCCATATTTACTAAATCTTCTTCAATATCTTTTAAATCATGAGCCATGTGTTGCAGAACATCAAGTGAGAAATCTCTATTATTCTGTAATCCTTTAAGAATTTCTTGTTTTGGGACAAAGCACAACTCAAGATCATTTAAAGCAACAGCGCTTAAATTGGTCTTATCATTACTTATGATTGAACGTTGTCCAATAAGATCACCAACTCCAAGAAGTTTTACGGTCTGCTCATTTCCATTAGCATTTAATTTAGTTAATTTACAGATTCCGCTCCTTACACAATAAACACCATTAAGTACATAACCTTCGTTAAAAACGACATCCCCTTTTTTATAAACTTTGTCTTTTTTACATTGAGAAATATGTTTTAATTCTTCTTTAGTTAAGGAATTCATTGAATTAAATTGTCTTGCGATGCAATGTTGGCAATTACTCATAGTTAGATTTGTTTTGTAAAAATAATGAAAACATGATATAAATCATATTTATAAAGAAAAACATTTAAAATATTTGCTACAGGTATAAACGAGCAAATAATATGGAACATAAAACATGTTTCCACTGTGGTGATGATTGTAGGCAAAATTTAATCTCATTTCAAGAAAAATCTTTCTGTTGTAATGGTTGTAAAACTGTGTTCGAGATATTTTCTGAAAATGAATTGACTTGCTATTATGATTTTGAGTCCTTTCCCGGAGCAATTCCTAAAGAAATTGAAGGAAAATATGATTTTCTTTCTGATGGTACTATTGTTGATAAACTAATCGAATTTAATGATGAAAAAACTCAAATAGTTACGCTTCATATTCCGCATATTCATTGTAGTTCTTGTATTTGGATTTTAGAAAACCTTAATAAACTATCTTCTGGTATTTCATTTTCACAAGTAAATTTTGGGACTAAAAAAGTAAGGATAGCATATAATTATAAAGAAAACTCTCTTAAAGAAGTTGTTTTATTGCTCTCTTCAATAGGATATGAACCATATATAAGTCTTGAGAATTATAACAAAGACATTAAAAGTATTGATAGAAGTATTATTTACAAATTAGGGATTGCTGGTTTTGCCTTTGGGAATGTGATGTTTTTATCTTTTCCTGAGTATTTTCAAGATGATGGATTTTGGATTGATAAATACAAGTCCACTTTTCGCTGGTTGATGTTTACTTTCTCAATTCCAGTTGTTTTTTATTCCGCACAAGATTATTTTATATCGGCATATAAAGGTCTTACTTCAAGATTTTTAAATATTGATGTTCCAATTGCGTTAGGAATTTTAGTATTGTTTATAAGAAGTACAGTTGAAATTTTATTTGAATTGGGAACTGGTTTTTTTGACAGCCTTACTGGTTTGGTTTTCTTTCTATTAGTAGGAAAATTTTTCCAACAAAAAACCTATTCTTTTTTGTCATTTGAACGTGATTATAAATCCTATTTTCCTATTGCTATAACTAAAATTACTTCAGGAATTGAAATACCAATTCAAGTGTATGATATTCAAAAAGGGGATAGGTTACTCATCAGAAATCAAGAGTTAATACCAGTAGACGCAATTTTAATTAATGGTAATGCATCTCTAGATTATAGTTTTGTCACAGGTGAATCTGAGAGTGTTCGAAAATCATCTGGAGATAAAATTTTTGCTGGTGGAAAGCAAATATCAGGAGTTATTGAGATTGAGGCATTGAAATCGGTTGAGCAAAGTTACTTGACACAATTATGGAGTAATGATGTTTTTAATAAAAACAAAACGACTTCTTTTACTACATTGACCAATTCAATCAGTAAACATTTTACAATTGCTATACTATCGATTTCAATTATAGCAACTACATTTTGGTTACTTTACGATGCATCAAAAGCAATTAATGTATTTACGGCTGTATTGATAATTGCTTGTCCATGTGCGATAGCATTGTCGGCACCTTTTACTTATGGAAATTTATTGCGAATTTTCGGAAAATTAAATTTTTATGTTAAGAACGCTACAGTTTTAGAACAATTGGGAATGGTTGACACCATCATTTTTGATAAAACTGGTACAATTACTACCAATCAAGAAAGCACAGTAACTTATAATGGAGATAAATTAAGTGGAAATGAAGAAGTCTTGCTTAAAAATTCGCTTCGTGGTTCAAATCATCCTTTGAGTAGATCATTGTATGATTTACTGGAAGAACATAATATTATTTCTTTAAACTATTTTGAAGAACACATTGGAAAAGGAATAGAAGCGTCTTATAATAACGACACAATGAAAATTGGTTCAGCTAATTTTATTGGCCATAACCATAATACATCTGTTTTAAACACTACGGTTCATATAAGTTCAAATGACGTTTATAAAGGGAAATACACATTTTTTAATAAGTATAGAAAAGGAGTTTCTAAACTATTCAAGAGTTTGAAACGCAACTATGATTTAGTAATCTTATCTGGAGATAATGAAGGAGAATATGAAAACTTAAAAAAGTTATTACCATCTAAAACCAAATTAATATTCAATCAGAAACCAACTGAAAAATTAGAATATATTAAACACCATCAATCTGAAGGAGCAAAGGTTCTAATGATTGGGGATGGTTTAAATGATGCTGGAGCATTGGCTCAAAGTGATGTAGGAATTTCAATTTCAGAAAACATAAATGTGTTTTCTCCAGCATGTGATATTATTATGGATGCTTCAAAATTCAGTCAATTAAATAAATTTATTAAAGCATCAAAAAGTGCCATTAAAATCATAAAAATGAGTTTCGTATTGTCTTTTATGTACAATATCATTGGACTTTATTTTGCTGTAACAGGACAGTTATCTCCTGTGATTGCAGCAATCCTAATGCCTTTAAGTTCTATAAGTATTGTTGTGTTTACAACATTGATGACAACTATTATTGGAAATAAAATTAAATAAGAATGAAAAATTCATTAATTACAAAATACAATATACCAGGACCTAGATATACTAGTTATCCAACAGTTCCATATTGGGATATAGATAGTTTTTCAAAAGAGAAATGGATTTCTTCTTTTCAAAAATCATTTATAGAAAGTAATTTATCAGAAGGCATAAGTCTATATATCCATTTACCATTTTGTGAAAGTTTATGTACATTTTGTGCTTGTCATAAACATATTACTAAAAGACATTCTGTTGAAGAAGAATATATTACTACTGTATTAAAAGAATGGAAATTATATATTGATTTGGTTGATGAAAAACCGATTATAAAAGAATTGCATTTAGGAGGAGGAACACCTACTTTTTTTTCAAGTAAAAACTTAGAAAAATTAATAAATGGGTTGTTCTTACATGCTGAAAAACATCCTTATTATGAGTTTAGTTTTGAAGGACATCCCAATAACACAACCAAAGAACAATTACTGACACTTTATAATTTAGGTTTTACAAGAGTGAGTTATGGCGTGCAAGATTATGATAAAAAAGTTCAAAAGGCAATTCATCGCATGCAATCATTTGAGCAAGTAAAAAAAGTGACTGAATGGTCAAGAGAAATTGGCTATACATCAATAAGCCATGACTTGATATTTGGGTTGCCATTTCAAACACTTGAAAGCATTATTGATAGTGTTAATAAGACAAAAAAACTTTTACCTGATAGAATTTCTTTTTATAGTTATGCGCATGTTCCTTGGGTAAAAGGGGTAGGTCAGCGAGGATTTAAAGAAGAAGATTTACCTAAAGACAAAGTGAAAAGAGGATTGTATGAAGTAGGTAAGAAATTGTTTTCCGATTTTGGATATGAAGAAATAGGAATGGATCATTTTGCATTAAAAAAGGATAGCCTTTATAAAGCGACTCTGGACAAATCTCTGCATAGAAATTTTATGGGATATACTGCTAATAAAACACAACTGATGATCGGTCTTGGGATGTCTTCAATATCAGATTCATGGTATGGATTTGCACAAAATGTAAAAACAGTTAAAGCGTATCAAAGAGTGGTGAACTCAGGTGAAATTCCTGTTTTTAGAGGACATATTTTATCAAATGAAGATTTGGTAATCCGACAGCATATATTAAATATTATGTGTCGATTTTCAACTTCTTGGAATGATCAAAATTTCAAAATAAAAAATATAGAAAAAAGTATTTTATTACTCAGAGAAATGGAGAAGGATGGTCTCGTTTATTTAAACAATGATAACTCATTGACAGTACCAGATTTAGCAAGACCTTTTGTAAGAAATGTATGTATGGCGTTTGATAAATATTTACAAAAAAACAATCCTCAGACTCAACTTTTTTCAATGACAATTTAATATCATAAAACATGATATATGTCATGTTTTATTTTTCTGAATAAATATATTTTTGAACCATAACTTCAAGTAGGGTATGAGCGTTATATATATGTTATTGATTATCAGTATTAGTGTTGCTGTTATTTTTTTTATTGCTTTTATAATAGCAGTAAGAAGTGGCCAATACGATGATAGTTATACACCTTCCATACGAATGCTTTTTGAAGACGAACTCGTTAAAGAAAAACCAAAAAAAACAATTCAAACTAAAACAGACTAACAATTAATTATTATGGAGTTACAAAAGTTTTATTACGATAATAAGGTCGTTAAAAATTTTATTTACGCAACCATTATTTGGGGAATCGTAGGTATGTCAATAGGTTTACTGCTGGCATTTATGTTTATTTTTCCAAACGTTACTGATGGAATTTCTTGGTTAAGTTTTGGTCGTTTAAGACCATTACATACCAATGCTGTTATTTTCGCATTTGTAGGGAATGCAATTTTTGCTGGAGTTTATTATTCTACGCAACGATTGTTAAAAGCACGAATGTTCAGTGATTTATTGAGCAAAATTAATTTTTGGGGTTGGCAAGTAATAATTGTTGGAGCGGCTATATCATTACCATTAGGATATACTACTTCCAAAGAATATGCAGAATTGGAATGGCCATTTGATATTGCTATTGCTATTATTTGGGTTGCTTTTGGAATAAATCTTATTGGAACAATCTTAAAAAGAAGACAACGACATATGTATGTTGCTATATGGTTTTATTTAGCAACATTTGTCACCGTTGCTGTACTACATATTTTCAACAGTTTGGCATTGCCAGTAAGCGGATTGAAAAGTTATTCCGTTTATGCAGGAGTTCAAGATGCATTGGTACAATGGTGGTATGGTCATAATGCCGTAGCATTCTTTTTAACAACGCCTTTTTTAGGATTGATGTATTATTTTGTACCTAAAGCGGCTAATAGACCTGTTTATTCATATCGTTTATCAATTGTGCATTTTTGGTCATTGATATTTATTTATATATGGGCAGGCCCTCATCATTTATTATATACTGCGCTACCAGAATGGGCACAAAACTTAGGAGTTGCATTTTCAATTATGTTATTAATGCCTTCTTGGGGAGGAATGATAAATGGATTGCTTACACTCAGAGGTGCTTGGGACAAAGTGCGTACAGATCCTGTTTTAAAATTTATGGTTGTTGCAATTACTGGTTATGGAATGGCAACATTTGAAGGCCCGATGCTTTCACTTAAAAATGTAAATGCAATAGCCCATTTTACAGATTGGATTATTGCACACGTTCATGTTGGAGCTTTAGCATGGAATGGATTTTTTGCTTTCGGGATGATATATTGGTTGGTGCCTAGACTTTTTAAGACCAAACTATATTCTATAAAACTGGCCAATCTTCATTTCTGGATAGGAACATTAGGAATTATATTATATGCGTTGCCAATGTATGTTGCAGGATTTGTTCAAGCAAGTATGTGGAAACAATTCAATCCAGATGGAACATTGACCTATGGTAATTTCTTGGAGACTGTTTCTGAAATAGTACCAATGTATTGGATGCGAGCAATAGGAGGTTCCATGTTTATAATAGGTATGTTCATATTGGCTTATAATATTGTTTTGACAATCAGAAAAGGAAATACTGTTGAAGATGAATTGGCAGAAGCAGCTGCTTTACAGAAAGTTTCTAAAAGAAGAGTTAAAGGAGAAGGTTGGCATGCGTGGCTTGAGCGTAAGCCTATCAGGCTTACTATTTATGCAACGATTGCAATTTTAATAGGAGGGATTGTACAAATAGTTCCAACTATTCTAGTAAAATCTAACATCCCAACAATCAGTAGTGTAAAACCTTATACACCACTTGAACTCGAAGGAAGAGATCTTTACATACGAGAAGGATGTGTAGGATGTCACTCACAGATGATACGCCCTTTCAGAAGTGAAGTTGAACGATATGGTGAATATTCTAAAGCAGGAGAGTTTGTTTATGATCATCCATTTTTATGGGGTTCTAAAAGGACAGGCCCAGATTTACATAGAATCGGAGGGAAATATTCTGACAATTGGCATTTAAATCATATGTACGATCCACAAAGTACTTCGAGTGGTTCTATCATGCCTGCATATCAATGGATAATCCGAGATAAACTGGATAAAACACAAACGGAAGCAAAAATGAAAGTAATGGTTTCTCTAGGTGTTCCGTATACAGAAGAAGAAATTGCGAATGCTCAACAGAGTATGACAGAACAAGGAATTCAGATTGAAAAAAACTTGTATGCTGATCCTGATTTTGCATCGAGTTATGAATCCGACAAACTTGCTGGAGGAGATGATTTTATTGAAATGAGAGATAGAGAAATTGTTGCACTAATCGCATATTTACAGCGATTGGGTACAGATATAAAAGTAAAAGAAACCGTAAAAAAATAAGTTATGTTAAAATTTGTAAAAAACCATATGGAAAGTATCACTGGGATTGAAATATACCCTTTGATTTCATTAATGATATTTTTCACTTTTTTCGTAGTGCTATTTTGGTGGGTTTTCACTGCCAAAAAAGAATATATCAATGAAGTCAGTAATATACCTTTTGAAAAATTGAATAACTCTAATACTGAAGAATTATGAAATCATATCTAAAAACATTCTTATTTGTTATAATCGTTTTGACAACTCTCTGGTATATTTCTAACCCATTGAACGCATTGGATTATGTTAAAAGACCTGAAATAGTAATAGCTATTGGAGTTTTAATTATAACGATTCTTATGAACGGGAAAATAGTTAAAGATCTTCATGAAACTCGTTTTGAAAAACTATCTAAAGAAGAGAAAGAGAAATATGAAACTCAAAATGATTGGTTGAGTGCTGCTTATACTAAGCTTGTTGGTAAAAACAGACCAATTGAAGAAGAGCATGAAATTATATTAGATCATAATTATGATGGAATCCGTGAATTGGATAATAATCTTCCGCCTTGGTGGAAATATGGATTTTATGCATCTATTGTTTTTGCAGTATTTTATTTGACTAAATACCATGTGTTCAATGGTGAGAATCAATATACTGAACTTGAAACAGAATATGTAGAGGCAAAAATAGCCATTGAAGAATATAAAAAGACTGCTAAAAACTTAGTTGATTTTAATACAGTTAAAGTACTTACTGAAGAATCTGATTTAAGTGCAGGGAAGAAATTATATGATTTGAACTGTGTTGCTTGTCATAAAGTTGATGGAGGTGGAGGTATAGGGCCAAATCTTACAGATGAAAATTGGATTCTTGGAGGAGGTATTAAGAATGTATTTAAAACAGTTTCTGAAGGTGGTCGAGATGGAAAAGGTATGATTGCTTGGAAACAAAGTTTAAAACCTTTAGAGATTGCTCAAGTTTCAAGTTATTTATTGCAATTTCAAGGTACTACTCCAGCCGAACCGAAGGCAGCTGAAGGTGAAATATGGATTGAGCAGGTTCAATAATAATTTATTTGACAAAACAAATTTTGGAAACTCCAGAGAATGAAATATTTAGAGATTCTATAGGAACTATAGATGAGAAAGGGAATCGATCATGGGTATTCCCTAAGAAACCTATGGGTAAGTTTTATGAGTATCGTAAAGTTGTCAGTTATGTTTTATTGACTTTTTTAGTGCTTTCTCCATTTATTAAGATTAATGGAAATCAGTTTATGATGTTCAATATTTTGGAACGTAGATTCAATATTTTTGGAATGCCTTTTTGGCCACAAGATTTTCATTTGTTAGTTATTTCGATGATTATTGGTGTGGTATTCGTTACTTTATTTACAGTTGGATTTGGAAGAATTTTCTGTGGTTGGATATGTCCTCAGACTATTTTTATGGAAATGGTTTTTCGCAGAATTGAATATTGGATAGATGGTGATAGAGGAAAACAAATAAAACTTGATAGGCAACCATGGAATTCAGAAAAAATAAAAAAACGATTGTTGAAATGGTTTGTCTTTTTGGTAATTTCATTTTTAATTGCCAATGTATTTTTAGCCTATTTAATAGGTAGTGATAAATTATTGAAATATGTAACAGGAAATCCGATGGATAATCTAGGTACTTTATTTCCACTAATTATTTTTACAGGAGTTTTTTATTTTGTGTTTGCTTGGTTCAGAGAACAAGTATGTATTATCGCTTGTCCTTATGGAAGATTACAAGGAGTTTTATTGGATAAAAAATCTATAGTTGTTGCTTATGATCATGTACGTGGAGAAGCAGAGATTGGTAGGAAGAAATTCAGAAAAAAAGAAGATAGAAAGGAGTTAGGACATGGGGATTGTATTGATTGTATGCAATGTGTGAATGTGTGTCCTACAGGAATTGATATAAGAAATGGCACACAACTTGAATGTATAAATTGTACTGCATGTATTGATGAATGTGATCATATTATGGAGAGTATTAATCTTCCTAAAGGTTTGATACGCTATGCAAGTGAAGACGAAATTGAGAAAAAAGAGAGATTTAAATTTACCTCAAGGCTCAAAGGTTATATGGCTGTATTGGTAATTTTGTTAGGAGTACTTTCAGGAATGATGTTGTTGCGAAATGATGTTGAAGCGAGAATTTTAAGACTTCCAGGACAATTGTTTGAACATAAACAAGGTGATATGATTAGCAATGTGTTTACTTATAAATTGGTCAATAAAACAACTGAAGAAATTGACCATATCAATTTTAAACTCCGAAAATATGAAGGAGAGATAAAATTGGTTTCAAATTCGGATAACTTCGTAGTTCCTGGACAAGGACTGGCAGAAGGAACTTTATTTATTGAGATTGATAAGAGTCAATTGAGCGGTGATAAAAATAAATTAATGATTGATGTGTTTAGTAGAGAGAACCTTATTGAAACAACGACAGTTAATTTTTTAGGACCTAGAAGTTATAAATAATAAATATATATCACCTCGAGTGAAGTCGAGAGGTATGTCTTAATAAAGTGATTAATAAAATAGGTCTCGACTGCGCTCGACCAGACAAAAAATAGAATATGAAATTTAATTGGGGAACAGGAGTCATTGTAGCATTTGTATTATTCATTTCATTTATTATGTATTTCGTAATAAGTATGAATACGAATAAAAAATATGATCATGACTTGGTTACCGAGGAATATTACCAACAAGAATTGGAATATCAAAATGATATTGATAAAGAAAAAAAGGCTACTGGTTTAAAGGAAAATATTCAATGGAAAAAATCAGATAATGGTATCGTGATTATATTTCCTAATGATTTAGATTTTAAAGAAGTTTCAGGAAAAGTGTTCCTTTATAGACCATCTAATAAGCAATTGGATTTTGAAACTGCAATTTCATTGTCTGACTACAATTTGCTCATACCTGACAAGCGCTTGTTGGATGGTCGTTGGAACATTAAAGTTGATTGGCAATATAAGGGAAAATCTTATTTGTATAAAAAAGAAATTATTTATTAGATGCTTTGGTCGGCTATCATATTTGGTTTATTAGGAAGTTTTCATTGTGTCGGAATGTGCGGTCCTATTGCTTTTATGTTACCAGTTGATCGGAGTAATACTTCAAGGAAAATAATTCAGATTTTAATATATCATTTGGGTAGATTGTTATCATACGGAATGATAGGTTTATTGTTTGGTTTGATAGGGAAGGGTCTATATATTTTCGGAACACAGCAGCAACTTTCAATAATTATAGGTGTATTAATGATTGTTGTGGTTTTATTACCTTCCAAAATATTTAATAAATATAATTTTTCAAAGCCAATTTATAGAATCATTTCAAAGTTAAAATCTACATTAGGAAAATCCTTAAAAAAGAAAACTATAGATACATTTTTAACGATTGGCTTTTTAAATGGTTTTCTTCCTTGTGGATTGGTTTATATGGCAGTATTTGCTTCATTAACGACTACTAATGCACTTCAGGGAAGTCTATATATGGTTTTATTTGGCATAGGAACCATTCCATTAATGACTTCGGCAATTTATTTAGGAAAGTTTTTGAATTCAACTATAAAACAACGAATTCAAAAAGCAATACCTGTTTTTATTGTTATTATAGGTTTTCTATTTATTCTTCGAGGGTTAGGTCTTGGAATCCCTTATATTTCTCCTGCTCCAGTTATTGATTTGGTAACTAATACTATTGATTGTCATTGATTTATATGATAAAAGTCATATAATTTATGAACTTGAATTGTTAACTTTAAGCATTAATAATTGAGTTATGAAAAACATACTTCTTCTTACCGATTTTTCTAGAAATTCTGTAAACGCTATTGATTATGCTTTGAATTTTTTTAAAAATGATATGTGTAGATTTTATGTGTTCTATGTACATAAAATGGGATCATTTACAACGGATGATTTAATGCTATCTTCAGAAAATAGTAGTATTTATGAATCTATAATTGAAGGGCCAAAAAATCAAATAAAAGAACTTATAAAAGGTTTTGATAAAAAATTTAATAGTAAACATAGGTTTGAAGCAATAGTTGATTTTGATGATTTTACCGATGCAATTAATCAAACTATTAAATCAAAAGAGATTGATTTAATAGTGATGGGTTCTAATGGAAAAACAGGAGCAAAAGAAATTATTTTTGGCAGTAATACACTGAATGTAATCAGAAAAGTGAATTGTACAACCTTAGTAATTCCAGAGAATTATTCACATGAATTAAATAATGAAATTTTACTTCCATTGGATTGTACTGAAACTCTACATGGAAAAGGAATTCTAGAATTAAAAGAGTTTATAAAGACTTACGATCTTAATCTTTATGTGTTAAGGGTAAATTTAGATAAAAATAATTGTGAATATAATTTTTATGATCAATCCAATCTGACTAATATACTTCATAAATATTTTGTAATAAATCAAGTTCCAGTTCATTATGCGACAAGTAGTTTTGTTCAATTATTCGGTATAGGATTGACAGCGATTATAGTTCAAAAAGAGAGTTTTTTTGAACGATTTATTTATGGATCTTCGGCTATTAAAATTAGTAACTCATTAAATTCACCATTGTTAATTCTTCATGATGATTAAAATTTATTTTTATTGAGTTTAATTAATTTTTTAATTAATTAAACATGCAATTGAAATTAAAACATAAATTTGAATATTAATTACAATCCAAATAATAAATTATGAATGCCAACTTACAAATACAAAACTTAAAATGTGGTGGTTGCCAAGCAACAATATTTGAAAGACTCACAAAATTAAATAATATTGCGAACATATCAATTGTTCATGAAGAATCAATAGTTTCGTTTGAATATACTTCAACGGATGCTATTGAAATTGTAAAAAGTGAACTTTCTAAATTAGGTTATCCTGTAATTGGAGAAAAGAATAACTTAACCAAAAAAGCAAAATCGTATGTGAGTTGTGCTATTGGAAAAATGAAGCAATAGACTGCTTTTTAAAATTAAATTTTAAAACTAATCACAGGTAACGAAGAGTGGTTTGCAACATCTTCTGAAATACTGCCTTCAAAGAAATGTAAAGTGCCTTTTCTCCCATTAGTCGCAACACCTATTAAATCTGCTCCAAATCTATTTGAGAAATTAAGAATTCCTTCTTCAATCGAATAATCAGAAACATAATTTACGTCTTTTAATTTATCCAAATTCCCTTCGGCTTTGTTTAAAAAAACTGCAACTTTAATTTCCATTTCTGAAGAACTTTTAAATCCCGAGTTAGGAGTATTTACATAAACTAAATGCATTCTAGTCTCTAGAATATTAAAAATTTCTTTTGCATCATTGTATGATTTCACAGTCTTTTCTGAAAAATCACAAGCAAATACTGCGTTGTCAAAATTTGTCAAAATAGGGCTTTCTTTAATAACTAAAACGGGAATACTAGAATGTCTAATTACTTTTTCAGTGTTGGATCCAATAAATACTTCTTTTAATCCACTTGTACCATGTGAGCCCATAATAATAAGATCAGCATTTTGATTTTCTGCAACATCATTAACCTCACTGAATACTTTATAATGTTTTATAATAGGAGTTATAATAATATCTTTTAAATAGTCTTTATTTAAAAGTTTTTTAAATTTATTCTCAGCAATTTTCACATAAAACAAAGTTATATTAGGGTCTGGAGCAGATGAAATAAAAGCAGAAGAAAGTTCAAGCATATGTAGTGCAATAATTTCTGCGTTGTGCTTTTTTGCTAAGACTGTAGCAGTTTCTAGGGCATATTCAGAATGTTTTGAAAAGTCAATTGGTACAATTATTTTTTTCATTAGTAGTTTTTTTTAATGATATTAGAAATTATTTAATTCAAAAATAATAAAGAGTTGAATAAAAAAAAATGATATTTATCATGTAGAATTAAAATTAATTATAGTTTAATTTAATCTTGAAAGTAGTTTCATTTAATTTACACTGAAGTGAAGTTTTTGTTATATTTAAACTTTTTAATTTAAAGTGTCAATTTACTATTGAATACGAAAACTTTAAAAGAACACATACTTATGAATAAAATTGACCAACTCATTTCTGAATTTGCATCTTTTATCTGGGGATTGCCTTTATTGATTCTTTTAATAGGAGGAGGTTTTTACTTGTTGATACTTTCTAGATTTATACCATTCCGTTTTTTTGGACATGCGATTCAAGTTCTTAGAGGAAAATATGACAATCCTGATGATTCTGGTGATATTAGTCATTTTCAAGCATTGACAACTGCCTTATCAGCGACAGTAGGAATGGGTAATATTGCAGGAGTTGCTGTTGCAATTTCTATAGGAGGTCCAGGAGCAATTTTCTGGATGTGGATAAGTGCTATTATAGGAATGTCAACTAAGTTTTTCACATCCTCTTTAGCAATTATGTATCGAGGAAAAGATTCTAATGGTGAGGTTCAGGGTGGACCTATGTATTTTATCGTAGAAGGATTGGGAAAATCATGGAAACCAATGGCTATTATGTTCAGTATATGCGGATTGGTAGGAGCATTGCCAGTTTTTAATGTCAATCAATTAACGCAAGCAATCAATGATATTTTATTAACTCCCAATGGAGTAGAAGTTGGTTTTTCTACCAATTTAATTATCGGAATAATACTACTTGTTATTACATCTACTGTAATTTTAGGAGGATTAAAAAGAATTAGTGCTATTTCATCAAAATTAGTTCCGTCCATGGTTGCACTTTATTTTTTATTGGTTTTGTTTATTTTACTGTCCAATTATGATGTTGTGCCATATTATTTCAAAATGATTTTTACCGATGCTTTTGCCGCTGAGAATTATACAGGGGATTCTTTTCTAGGAGGAGTTTTAGGAGGGTTAATTATTTTAGGAATTCGTCGTGGCGCTTTTTCTAATGAAGCAGGTATAGGAACCGCACCTATGGCACATGGAGCAGCAAAAACTTCCGAACCTATTCGAGAGGGATTAGTAGCAATGCTCGGTCCAGCGATTGATACATTGGTAGTGTGTACATTGACAGCGTTGGCAATATTGGTTACAGGAGTATGGCAGTCCTCAGATGCCAATGGAGTAAGTTTAACCGCTTCAGCATTTAATAATGCGATGCCTGGAATAGGTAACTATGCGTTGTTATTGTGTATCGCTATTTTTAGTATTTCTTCTTTATTTTCGTATGCATATTATGGTAATAAATGTATGTCGTTTCTATTTGGAGCAAAAAACAAGCATTACTATAATTACTTTTATATTCTTAGTATTATTATTGGATCAACTACTTCATTGAATATGATGATCAATTTAATTGATAGTTTTTTCGCATTAATGGCGATACCTACAATGATAGCGACGTTAATTATGGCACCAAGAGTTGTTGAAGAAACTAAAAAATATATTGAAAAAATGAAATTAGAGAAAAACTAGTATAGATCAGTTTGCAAGAGGAAAAATTTATTATTGATTTACAGTTAGGAAAACAAAGTGCATATATTCAATTAATGGAAGATTATGAGCAGAACTTGTAAAGAAAACAAAACACATTTACCATATTACGACACACCAGATTTTACGCCTAAATGGGAAATGTCAAATACCAAAACTTTTCACCAAATCAGACCATTTTCACTGATTAACCAGCAAAACCAAACTTTCACAGAAAAAAACATTGAAGGAAAAATTTGCATAGCAGATTTCTTCTTTACTACTTGTCCTGGAATTTGTTTAAAAATGACAAATAGTATGGCAGATATACAAAAAGAGTTTATCAATGACAATGAAATTTTATTGTTATCACATAGCGTAACACCTGATAAAGACAGCGTAGAAGTATTGAAAGAATATGGGAAAGAAAAAGGAGTAGATTTTAAAAGATGGAAACTTTTAACAGGTGACAAACAAGAAATTTACGACTTGGGACGAAAATACTATTTTGTAGAAGAGGATGAAGGGATTACAAAAGGAAATGAAGTTTTTTTACATACCGAAAATTTTGTTATTATAGATAAGCAAAGACATATTCGTGGAATATATAACGGACTTGACCCAAATAGTATGAAAGACTTAATAAGGGATATTAAAACGCTTCAAAAAGAAAATTAAACCAAATACTTAAATAAAATTCTAATACCTACAACTGCAATTAAAATAGCAGTCGTTCTTTTTAATTGGATAGGAGTGAAGAAGCGATTACTCATTCTACTTCCAATTTGTCCACCAATAAAAACAGTACCTAATAAGATAGAAGTCAACTCCCAATTAATAACAAAATCTGGATGCTGCGATTGACCTATCAATCCAGCAATTGAATTTACTAAAATAAAAAAACTTGCCGTTGCTGCAATTTTTTTAGGTGTGTCCCATTTTGTTAAATGAAGTAGAGGTGCAAGAAAAATTCCGCCACCAATACCAACCATCCCAGAAAAAAAACCAATAATTCCTCCATAAGAAGCATTTTTAGAAATAGAATTTGGTTTTTCTTTTGAGATTTTAGAAATAGACTTCGATAACCACATAAATACTGCAGCAGTCAATAAGGTAAACCCAAGAAGCATAAAGAATATAGTCTCACTAATTTTTAAATATCCACCAAAAAATGCCATTGGAATAGAAAATAAAACCAAAGGAATTACTTTTTTCCAGTTATAATAACCTTTTATAGCATATACGCATGTTCCACTTGATACGACAACAATATTACACAATAGAGCAATGGCTCTTATTTCAACAAATGCTATTGAGGTTAAAGTTAAAACAGCGAGATAACTTGATCCACCACCAAATCCTACCGATGAATAAAGCACAGCAATGATGAGAAACAACAGTATTATTTCCCAATATTGAATTATAATTGTTAGGATTTGGTTGAATTCAATCATTTATTTGAAGAAATAGATTCTTTTAATTTTTTCAAAATAAAATCATAATATGTTTTATAATGAGGCACATACTTTTCTTCAAAACCTGATTGATTTCGCAATTCAATAAAATCTTCAATAGAAATCAACTTTAAAGCACTTACTTCTTCTACTTGAATAGATAATAGGTCAATAGTACATGGAAGTTTGCAGAAATAAACATGATGAATTTCATTATCTATAAAATCATTAGTATGCTCAAATTGTTCTTTAAAAACACCAATTTTCATCAGATCACTTTCTGAAACTAGAAGGCCTATTTCCTCTTCAACTTCTCTTATTGCTGAGTTTATTTCATTTTCTCCGGAACTTATATGTCCAGCAACTGAGACATCCCATAAATTGGGAAATGCGATTTTATTCGAACTTCTTTTTTGAAGTAATACTTTGCCATCAAGAGTATAAAACCAAATATGGACACTTGCATGCAAGTGTCCATATGTATGTGCTTCAGATTTTAAACATGTTTTAAAAACTGTCAAATCTTCATTCAATATATCGATGATTTCATCAAGCATAATCTTATTTGAAATAAGAAAATGTTTCTCCGTCTTTAATATTTAGCAACGTTTCGTAAATCATTTTAATAACATTTTCTACATCTTCCCTATGCACCATTTCTACAGTTGTATGCATATAACGTAATGGTAAAGATATCAATGCAGAAGCAACTCCGCCATTGCTATAAGCGAATGCATCTGTATCAGTTCCTGTAGCTCTTGACAATGCTGAACGTTGAAAAGGAATCTTTTTCTTTTCAGCAGTTTCAGTAATTAAATCACGAAGTTTTTGTTGTACAGCAGGAGCATATGCAATAACTGGTCCTTTACCAAGTTCCAAATGACCTGCTTTTTTCTTATCAATCATTGGTGTAGTTGTATCATGCGTAACATCAGTTACAATGGCAACATTTGGTTTGATAGTT
>CAJQNZ010000025.1 GCA_905479835.1 uncultured Flavobacteriaceae bacterium | reverse complement strand
TCTAATTCTTTTTAAAGCTGACTTATGATTTGCCATTTTATTATCTGTTTTTAAACTTGTAGTCCGTAGGGGAATCGAACCCCTGTTACATGGATGAAAACCATGCGTCCTAACCCCTAGACGAACGGACCATTATTATTAATTTCTTCTCATTAGCGGATGCAAAAATACAACTATTTTTATTTCTGCAAAACTTTTTTAAATTTATTTTAATATGCTTTTGCAAATAAAACTCTTCTATTCGATATAGCTCCAGAAAAAACACATTTTCCTTCTTCAACTTTAGCATCATTTGGTATACATCGTATAGTGGCCTTGGTCAAATCCTTAATTCTATTTTCAGTTTCTATTGTACCATCCCAATGAGCAGAAACAAAACCTCCTTTTCCTTTCAAGACCTCTTTAAACTCTTCAAATGTTTCCACTTCCGTAATATGATTATCTCTAAAATCTAAAGCTTTATTAAATAAATTTTGCTGCATTTCTTCAAGTGTATCCTCTATATGAGAAATTGTATCTTCAAATGAAATAATTTTCTTTTCAAATGTATCTCTTCGCGCTATTTCTAAAGTTCCATTTTCAAGATCTCTAGGGCCTATAGCAATTCGTAATGGTACTCCTTTTAATTCATATTCGGCAAACTTCCATCCAGGCTTATAGGTTGTTCTATGATCAAACTTGAATGAAATTCCTTTCTTTTTTAATTCAGTTGTAATTTCACCCACCTTTTCTGAAATAGCATCCAATTGCTCATCTGTTTTATGAATAGGAACAATTACAACCTGTATCGGAGCCAATTTTGGAGGTAAAACCAATCCTTTATCATCTGAATGTGTCATCACCAAAGCACCCATCAATCTTGTAGAAACACCCCAAGAAGTTGCCCAAACGTGTTCACGCTTACCTTCTTTGGTTGTAAATTTCACATCAAATGCTTTTGCAAAATTTTGCCCTAAAAAGTGAGACGTTCCAGCCTGTAAAGCCTTACCGTCTTGCATTAACGCTTCAATTGTATATGTTTCTAATGCTCCTGCAAATCTTTCACTCTCAGATTTAAAACCTTTCACAACTGGCATTGCCATGAAATTTTCAGCAAATTCTGCATAAACACGTTGCATTTGCTGTGACTCTTCAATTGCTTCTTGTTCTGTAGCATGAGCAGTATGACCTTCTTGCCATAAAAATTCCGCAGTTCTTAAAAATAAACGCGTTCTCATTTCCCACCTCACAACATTAGCCCATTGATTTACTAGTATAGGTAAATCACGATAAGATTCAATCCATTTTCTATAAGTATCCCAAATAATAGTTTCAGAAGTTGGACGGACAATTAACTCTTCTTCCAACTTAGCATCTTCATCAACAATGACCTTTCCGTTATCATCATTCTTCAATCGATAATGAGTTACTACTGCACACTCTTTAGCAAATCCATCAACATGACTCGCCTCTTTGGAAAAATATGATTTTGGAATAAATAATGGAAAATATGCATTTTCATGACCTGTTTCCTTGAACATCCTATCTAGTTCTGCTTGCATTTTCTCCCATATAGCATATCCATAAGGCTTGATAACCATACAACCTCTAACACCTGAATTTTCTGCTAAATCGGCTTTTACTACCAATTCATTATACCATTTAGAATAGTCTTCTTCTCGTGAAATTAACTTATTACTCATACGTTAAAGTTTGGCACAAATATTGTGATATTTATATTATTATTTTAATTTAGACAAAACTACTTATTTTTAGTAGTTCAACATAAAAAAATTAAAGGATTATGAAAGTTTTTTACTTATCAAATACCAAACAACAATACTTTTCAGCATTAATAATTATTTTAATAGGCTTTTCATCTTGTGGAACCTATCAAGGAATTTATACAGATGATGATGGAATTTACACTACTAGAGATGTAAATACAAATTCAAAAGTCAATTCTAATCAAGAAGATAATTATTTTTCTCAAAAACTCCAAGATTATCAAAACATAGAAAATGGAGATCTAATTACTGATGTAGACGCTTATTCTTATCAAGATCAAAATGGTGTTTATGAGTCCAACGAATCAAATTACAATAACTCTCCTTGGGGGCATTCTAACGATGTTTCAATAAATATCTATTCAAATACAGGTTTTGGAGGGTATGGCAATCCATTTTGGAACAATGGTTTCAATAATTGGGGATTCAACAATTGGGGGTTCAATAATTGGGGGTTCAATAATTGGGGATTCAACAATTGGGGATTCAACAATTGGGGATTCAACAATTGGGGATTCAATAATTGGGGGTTCAATAATTGGGGATTTGGAAACAGATGGAATAATAGATTTTATGGGTTTAATAATTTCTATAATGGTGGATTTTATGGGCAGCCATTTGGAAATAATCGTTTTTATAGAAATTATAATTCATATGGTAGAAGAACTGCTTATAATAGCAGAAATAGTTCTGCTAAAAGAAGAGCTTCTTCAATTAATAACGCAAGGTATAATTCTGTTTCAAATAGAAATAGCAATGCTAAAAGAAGAGTTTATAACAATACTAACAGAACTAGAAGAGTAAATGGAAACGTTCAACGTAATTCAACACAACGTATACAGAATACCAATAGAATAAGAAACAATTCTGGATCAAGTACCCGTAGAAGCACACCATCTCGTACTCGATCAAGTGCTCCAAGTACAAGATCGCGTTCGAGTTCTTCATCACCTCGAAGATCAAGTTCACCTAGTAGATCCAGAAGAATCAACTAAAAATAAAATTATATATTTATATGAAAAAAATATTTTTCTTAATAGCATTTCTATGCTCAATAGCGATTAGCGCTCAATCATTAGGTTATAACGATTTAGGAGTATTATTCAGTGAAGATGAATCGAATGGAACTGCAAGATATCGAGGAATGAGTGGAGCTTTTGGAGCTCTTGGTGGAGATTTAAGTTCAATAGAAGTTAATCCTGCTGGAGCAGCAGTTTTTTTAAAAAGCGAATTGTCCTTTTCGTTAAATTTTAGAAATCAAAATATCACTTCAGATTATTACAACACTATAAATATGTTCGAAGAAGATTATACCAATCTTTCTCAAGCAGGTGCTGTATTTGTATTTAGAAATTCAAATTCAAAATGGACCAATACCGCTCTTAGTTTTAATTATAGCATAGCTAGAGACTTCAACAATAATTGGGCAGCCAATGGCAATAGTAATTTTCCTACATTTATCTATGATAATGGCTTTACTGACGATGGAGATGATACCAATGATAATTTATACTTAAATTCTGATGGCCAGAATTTTCGTAATTTTACTAACGGAAAGAATGATAAGTTCACTTTTTCATTTGCTTCGCTATATGATGAAAACTTATATGTAGGAGCATCAGTAACATCTCATGACATTTCTTTTTACCAAGCTATAAGTCTTCAAGAAAACAATAATGATGTAAATGGAAATTCACTTCAAGGGAATTTATTTGAAGAACTTTCTATACTAGGAAATGGAATTTCTTTTAATTTAGGAGTTATTTCAAAAGCTTCTGATAATCTGCGACTAGGTCTTTCTTATAAATCTCCAACTTGGTATGATATAGTAGAAGATTTTAGTGATGAAAATGGAAATAATGGTTTCGATTATTCACTCAGAGCACCAAGTAAATTGACTGGAAGTATCGCTTATATTTTTAATAAAAATGGATTGATCAGTTTGGATTATTCTAATAGAAATTATAGTAATATAAATATTTCTTCAAATGTTGATTTTAGCGATGTAAATCAAGGGTTTAGTACCGATTTAAAAAATGCTTCTGAAGTAAGATTAGGAGCAGAAATGAGAAATAAAAAGTTCAGTTTTAGAGGAGGATTTCATTATCAACAAAGCCCTTATGAAGATGCTATATCATCAGATCACTTAAAAGGATATTCTCTAGGACTTGGTTATAATTTTGGAAATATCAAATTTGATGTTTCTTACGAAGACGCCAATAGAACAGACATCTATGACTTCTATCCTCAATACTCAGAGGTTAATCAAACTGAATTAGAGTTTGACACTTCCAAAATAACAGCCTCTATAACATTTAACATATAAGTCTTTTAAACTAAAAAAATCCGTTCAAAAATTTGAGCAGGTTTTTTATTAAAAGTATTTCTCCTTTACCTCCTAATTAAACTGAAATGACCTTCTTTATCGAGTGTTGCTCCTTCGGAATCAGTCAATTGAACTTTGAACCAATAATCACTAGCAGGAAGTTGTTTTCCATTATAGTATCCATCCCATCCTTGACTATTGGGATCTAAAATCGCCACTACCTTCCCAAATCGATCAAATATCTGTATCGGAGAAATTGCAAAATTTATAGATTCTACTTCTATCAATTTCCACGTATCATTATGGCCGTCATTATTAGGTGTTAAAAATTTTGGATAATCTAATATTACATCATTAATTCCAATTAAAAATTGAGTTACAATAAAACACTCTGTATCATCACTCTTAATTCTTGCAAAAATTGTTTGAGGGTCAGAAATATTTGTATAGTTCAAAGCATTATCTATTGAATTATTTCCTGTCTGAGCATCATTATTATTAACATGATACGAAACTGAAACATCTGATTGGGTGCCAATTAAAAAAGGTGTATTTACAGTTAAATCAAATTCAGTTGAACTATCAAAAACTCCATCACCATCACTTTCCTCTATGTCATATGAAGCTCCTGTAGGCGGATTATTTAAAATAGGAGGCTCGTTAAATGTGGCAGAACCTGTCCAGTCTATTTTAAAATTACTTGTTCCTATAGGTCTATCAATAACAATAAAATAAGAATCTCCATTATTAACATTCAACCACCTCACAAAACTATTTCCTCCCGCTCCTGGTCCCTCTGACTGTTCTGATGAGGATGAATCCATTCCAGTTAAATTATTTCCTTGATTGGCAGCTTCTGGATTGGTAGTGGAACACCTAATAGCTCGTCCAATATTTCCACAGTTCACGTTAGGTCCAAAAATAAAAAAATCAAAATCGATTGCGATATTCGTATTTATTGATCCATCAACATTGGTTGGAGTCAAAACGAAACCCAAAGTCCCTCCACTATTAATATTGATTTTAAACCATAAACTATTATTCTCTTGACTCGAACAACTATTAGATCCTGATAATTCTTGAGAGCCGACACCTATAGCTGTTAAATCTTGATAACCACTATTTCCACATACAATAATTGCATCTACACAATCATTTTGAGAAAATGCAACGATAGAGAAAAAAAATAAGGTTACAGTAATTATATATTTCATATAAGTATTACCTACTATTAACAATGAACACATCAAAAACTATACCGATAATTTTAGTGTTTTTGCCAAAAATACTTTAGCCAAAAGAACAATATTACTGCATTACAACCCATGATAATAAAATTTGAATTTATTCATTGTTATTATCAATAATTTCTACCTCCTTACAAGGCTAAAATGCCCTTTTTCATCATGGGTTGTTCCTTCGGAGTCTGTTAATTGTACTCTGAACCAATAATCACTTGCTGGAAGTTGTGCTCCATTATAGTATCCATCCCATCCAGAACTTAAAGGATCTAAGACAGCAACAATCTTTCCAAATCGATCAAATATCTGTATCGGAGAAATTACATAACTAGTAGATTCAATTCCTACTAATTTCCAAGTATCATTATGACCGTCATTATTAGGCGTTAAAAATTTAGGATAATCTAGTAGTATGATGGTTAATTCTGTTTCTCCACAACCATTCTTATCATTAATTACCAAGGTATATATTCCTCCTAGAAGGCCTGTAAAAATTGGTTCGTCTTGAAAAGGCTGGAAATCATACTCGTGTTTTAATGAAAATTCGTAATCTCCTGTTCCTAAATTGGTTGTGTTAATTTCTATAGAATTTCTTGGACTTTCGAATTCTATTGTGGTAATAGCATCTTCAGTAATCGACGCAAGAGATGATGCTTTTACCAATATCGTTTTTGATTTAGAACACATTGTAATTGGATTGGTTACAATTACACTATAATTTACTCCTTCTGCTGTCAGATCATCAGAATTCACAATTGATAACATCTGATCTGTTCCTATTTCTACTCCTAAAGAATTGAACCATTGATAATCATAATTACTCTGATTTGGATTCTCAACCGAGATTGAATAGGGCAATAAGTTTTCGCAAACTAATGTTTCTTCTTCCAAATCAAATTCTGGTGTTAGA
>CAJQNZ010000024.1 GCA_905479835.1 uncultured Flavobacteriaceae bacterium | reverse complement strand
TGCCATAATATTGGTACGCTCATGAAAATCATCACTCATTTCATAACCCATTGCTACATAAGGAACTGAAAAAATAGTAAGACCTAAATAAAAAACCAATGACCATATTAAAAAATAAGTAAAATTATAACTTACACCATCTATTTTATATAGTTGCCACATGAGTGAAAAAGCAACTCCCATAATAATAGCCCCTAAAAACACATAATGCCTACGCCTACCCCAAATTGATCTTGTGTTATCGGAAATAAATCCCATTACAGGGTCAGTAATTGAATCAAATACTCTAGGAAGGAAAAATAAAATTCCCCACATCCAAGTAGGAAAGCCTAAATCTTGTATCAATACAACCATAAAAATTCCTAAGGCTGCAGGAAACATTTGGTTGGCTAGCATACCTAATCCAAAAGCAATTTTCTGACCCATAGGAACTTTTGCTTTACTTTCGGTTTTAATATTTCCCATATGTATATGATTTTAGTTAGTTAGTTAGTTAGTTAGTTAGAAATAACAATAGTCTGTATTGCTTGTCCGCTTATTTTAATATCAATAGATTTTCCGCTTAATTCTATATTTATATTTTTTTCTTCTTTACCTTCATTAAATAAAACAACTACAATAGATCCATCAAGGTTTTCAGCAGCAGTAACCATTAAATCTTTATCTGAATTTTCTATACCTATAACTAGTGCTTCTGGTCTAATAAATCTACTAAAATGAGATAATGTATAATAAATAGGTGTGAAATATACCTCGTCTTTTTCTGGATCAACGATTACAGGTGCTACGCACCAGTTTTTAAACCAGTTTGGCCCTCCCTGAGTATCCAAGACCATATTCCAATCTATCCATCCATCAACCCAATTGTTCATACATCCTATAATATCCCTTGCGTAACGATTTACTGGTGCATACTTCGGATGAAATTTCTTGTCTTTTTCTGGTGCCCAATCCCAACCCCAATCTGTGGCTTCTTTTTTCCAATACCAAGCATCATCTTTCCATTTCGGTATCTCTGAATCAACGCAAGCCTCTGATTGAATTAAATATTTATCTGGTGCTTTATTATGAGCATATTGCAATTCTTCTGGAAAATAATCATAGGTACTTGCATACCAATGAACTGCTGTACCGTCAAAATATCTTGATGCTTCCTCATTTTTATACTGTGAATCTATCCATTCTGGTAAATGCTCTCTATTCTGATCATAACCCAAAATCTTTACATCATGTCCATCTAATTCTAATTTTGGCCCTAAATGATGTTGAACAAAATTGGTCATTTCATCTGGAGTATAATGCATGCTTTCCCAATTATTTCCGTTTCCTAATGGCTCATTTTCAACGGTAAAACCCCAAATATCTATTCCTTCATTTTTATATGCAGTAGCATATTTTGAGAAAAACAACGCCCATGTATCATAATATTTTGGTAGCAATTTTCCGCCTACCCATTTATTGTTATCTTTCATCCAAGGAACTGCTGTCCATGGTGAAGAGAGAATTTTGAAACCGTCTTTAGAAACAGCCATTGCATCTTTAATCATAGGAATAATATCATCTCTATCTTCATCAATAGAAAAATGCTTTAATTCCATGTCATTTACAACTGGTGAATAAGAGTATTGACTTAAAGAAAAGTCACAAGAGTTCATGTGTGTTCTCGTCAAAGAATATTTTGCACCGCTTTCACCAAAATATGCTTCAATTATTTTATCTCGTTTTTCTTTGCTCAATCTATTTAATAGTGATGCTGATGATTCTGTAAATGATCCTCCAAAACCTGTAATCGTTTGAAATTTTTCATCAGGAAGTAACTTTATAGTAACTGTTTTTTTTTCAGAAGGAAATTCAGTAATTCTCGTAAGTTGGTTTCCACTGGCTGATGTTTCATAAACTTCAACATTTAATTGGTCTTGATTTTTAGTACAACTCATTATCATAAAAACTAAAAAAACAGGTAAAATATATTTGAATATTTTCATTTACTTTTATTTGGTTGGTTTTTCCTAATTTGTTGAAGGAACTTCAACATCTTTCATCAATGCTTCCATATCACCATTATAGGTTTTTGTAATAGGATTTCCATTTCTGGTTAATCCTTTAAAAATTCCTTGATCAACTTCATCCCAAAGAGCATATTTTGCTTTTCCATCTACTGTAAATAATCCAAAATGTTTTTCAGAATTACCATCATTTTCACCACCTTTCCATGGTTCATCAAACCCTTCGAAATAAAAACAAGACATCCCTTCTTTATTTGTCCAATCACGCATATGCTTATAATAAAGAGCTTCTTTATACTCATCGCATGCTTTAGATCCGTCAGAACCATAAAATCCTGAAGAAAAACTTGCCCAACCGGTTTCACCAATATGAATAGGTTTATCTACTCCAAGGCTCTTCATATATTTCTTAACATTTGAGAACTGCATTTGAGCATATTTTTTTGATCTTAACATAGATTCTTCGATTTT
Source organism: uncultured Flavobacteriaceae bacterium (assembly GCA_905479835.1). Lineage (GTDB taxonomy): Bacteria > Bacteroidota > Bacteroidia > Flavobacteriales > Flavobacteriaceae > Urechidicola. The sequence continues at coordinate 40,882 of CAJQNZ010000024.1, read as the reverse complement.
CTCCAAATCAGTTAACTCTTTATTAGCAAAAGGTTTTTTCCAAAATTCTGGCTGATAATGAGTATCATGCATAGGATAAGTATGCATAGAAATAAAATCTACTGCAAGAATCAATTGATTTAAATCTTCTATATGGTACTCAGGACCTCCACCTCCCCAAGAAGCAAAGTTATCGGAACTTGTTATCCATAAATCTTTAGAAAGTTTTCCTTCTTTTTTTAAGTTTTGTAGATGGTTTACCCATTTTAAAATTATCCAAGGTTCTACATAATAAGATTCAGCCCATTTAACCATGGCCTCGTTTCCTACAGCTATTATCTTTACGATATCTGGATACTGATTGGCTAAAGAAATTGCTTTTTCCATCTGTGGGATGTTGGCCTCACTTTCAACATTATGCAATCTTGGCTTATCAGTAAATGCGTTTTTACAGTCTATCCATGCTCCTAGCATCACATACATTTCAAAATCAGGATCTTCTTTTTTCAGTTCAGTGATTGCCTTTAATACATTTTCTGCTTGTGGCTTATGAACTTTATAAGTTCTAATGATTTTTACTCCCATTGCTGCTAGAAGTTTCATATCCTCCTTGAGTTCGGCCAAAGTAGGTTCTATATTGTGATCTTTATCTCTATATCCTCCATAAGACATTGCTAAATATTTTGGATTACCCAAAATTTCCTTTGCGCTTAAACCTACTTCTTTTTCCACACTTTTTTGGCTTTCTATTTTAGCAGTATTTTTACATGAAAATACAAGTAGTACTGATAAAAAGCAACCAATTATTTTCAAATATTTTATCATGCCAAAACTTATTTTTTTAATGAAACTATAATTTGATCAATTTCTCCTGTTCTTTCAAATACCTTTTTACTTGTTTCTTGATCAAGGTTTAAATTTTCAAACTCATTGATATTTCCATCAATCATAATGACTTTTACTCCATTATGATCAGAAAGATTATATATAACAGGGATCTGACAATAAGTAAAGCACATCGATTCTTTTTCCAATTCAATTGCTTTTACTTCTTTGCTCAAGGCAGTATATGTAAATGTTCTTGTAGTTTTTATAAATTCTTGTCCTCTTAATAATCTAGGATTGAATTGAAGTAACCCATTTTTCACAAAAACACCTAATTCTCCAAACCTACTTAAAATATCTTCTTTTACTTGCCCTGTCATTCCTGGTTGCTGAGCACCTTTTCCTGCAGGTGTATGAGAATAAGGGTCTGTTGGGAAAGCTCCATACAATTCAGGTGATTTATGTACTCCTATCCCTTCATTTATTTCATAATAATGATCTAACAATTTTCCGATAACAACTTCACTTTCATTATTAGCAATCGCAAGAAGACACGTTTCTTGTACGCTTAATAAAAGTTTTGAAACCATGTGCCAGTAGATTGAACCTAAACCTTCATAGCCAAAGAATGTTCCTGAACGACCAGTAAATGATTTATGATCAAACATTTCTTCAAATACTTCTAGTAATAAGGGTTTATCGTTTTTAACAAGAGACTCATATTTTTCTTTTGGCAAAATTGACAATGCTTCTTTTAAACTTGCAGCATTGTTAAAATTTCCATTAAAATGATAGTTTCCTAAAGTATCTTTTTGGATAATTTGATTGTTTCCTTCTTTTAAAAGTTGCTGTAATAATTTAGATTTATCTATAGCCTCGGATGGTATGTTGTTTTTATCTATAAATCGAGCTAATTCTTTATTTGGATATAAAATATAACTGTATTGATCTGGTCTGAAAAGCGAACTACTTCTTAGTGCGTCTAATAATTCCAATGATGATTCACCAGAAATATAACCAGAACTTAAAACTGCTACTTGACCTTCCAGCATTTCAGGCAAATATGAAATAGAAATTTCAGAATCGCTCTCAACTGTCATTAAATTGTAAGAATGAAATAAATTATCTTCTCGTTTATTTGCATTAATTGTATGTTCTAAATACGCTTTAGAAACTTCAAAAAATTCTAATAAATCATTCTTCGTTATAACACCTTTATCGCTTGTAAATCCATTTTCATAAATATAATTTCGATACTTACTTCCTGCTTTTCCTAAACCATCAACAACAGTTTTTCTATCTTTATCTGAAACTTTACCGTCAAGAATATGTTTGTTAGAATTAAAAGTTGCTAATACTTCATTAAAAAAGTTCGCTAATTCTACAGATATTGAACGATCATCTTCAGGCATTTTTATTACAATATCTTCAAAGAAATTTAAAAAACGTCTTAAGTAATATAAAGTAACCATTGAGACTCCATTACCTACCAATGCATTATTTGCATCATTCCATTCAGGTCTTTGGGTATTCAACCAAATTCCTGCTTCTGGAATAAAGTTTGAAATTTTTGCAAGAACAGTTGCTAATAACTTTTCAACCAAATTCACTTTATGAATAAAGTAATTCTCATCTCTTAATAATGCTCCGTCAACTCCTAGTTCAGTTCTTTTTTGACGTATTCTTTCGTCCAATTCTACATCAAACTCAATAGTGTCTTTTGGATTTACAAGAATATCTTCATAACTTTTAATCTTGTATGGTACATTCGCATAAACAAAAATATCTTTATTAAAATAACTCGCTAATTTGTTAGGATAATGATCTTCTATAAATTCTAAGAATTTAAGTAAGTAAATAATTTGATGATCTCCCCAATATCCAATGTATGACCATGGATTGTCTTCTTCTACAGTTTCCCAGTCAAAACCACCTTTAGTTACTCTATATGGATTGTATCCATCGAAAGTTGAGGCATTCAAAAACTTATGGATCATACCTTCAATAAACTCGGGATATGAATGAGCCAATGCTTCCCAATTTTGGAATATATCTCTCCAATTTCCTTCATAATCAAGAATTTTAGAGTCGTCAACTTCACTACGCGTATTTATAGAAAATTTATTCCAAGGTCTACTTGGATCTCCATGTCTTCTACTGAATTTTAATGGTAAATATTCAAAGCATAGTCGCTTGAAATTTTTATCATCATCTTTTTCGGCAATTTCTTTAATTACTTTTAAATTAAAAACTGCTGGTAGTTTTGCTAATATGGCTCCTTTTTTCTTAAATACTTTTTTGTTTGCGTTTGCAATATATTTAGTAAAGTCATCTTTTTCAATGTTATAATTATCATCAAAAATTCCACCTCTCATAATATTGAAAAGAGTATTAGCAAAATGTCTTGTGTTACGCAGTCTATTAGTACTTAATTGCATTGCATCTGACGCTCCTGCTAGTTCTAATAAATGTTTTGTACCTGCTTCAATATCTTCCTGAACAATAAGGTCTAAAGAAGTTTCATTTTTTATTTTTTCTGAAATATTGATAATGTCATTCATATCTTGATTGACATTTGCGATCAACATCCAACTCTTAGTTTCTTGAGTTTTTAAGTGAAGATCTGCAGAAACAAAATAGGCTCCTTTTTCTGCTTTAATATCGATTTCTTGATGAATTTCTTTCCCTTTTCTAAAATTATTAAGTTGTAGTGAAGAAATTAAGTAGGTAGGATTCTCAATTCCCAATGACCATACAATATTAGATTTTAGTGCTTCACTAGGTTCCGCCTTATCAACAATTATAGCACTTAAGGCAAATATTCCTAATCCTGTATCTTGTTCTAATTCGCTTTTCTTGTATGCATCTACTAAATTACTAGAAGCTTTTTGAAGATCTTCTCCTACACCATAAGGAAGAATATTCTGTAAACCATCTAAAACAGTTACAGAAATATTAGAATTATTGTTATTAATCAATTCTGATTTTTTTACAAATCCAAATTGGTTACTTGAATTCCAATGGTATTTATAAGTGATTCCTAGATCTTCATTGATTTCTTCAAAAACTAGTTTATTTCCATACCTATTTTTATAAATATTTCTTTTTATTGAATAAACACCTTGATATTTATCAGAAAAAGGTTCCCATAAGAAAATTTTATCATCTTTATGAACTTGAAGGATTGTTTTACTTCCAGTTATATCAGCAGATTCAGTTATTTTATCATCAGTATAATAAGGAAATAACGAGTTTTCAGCATTTTTTCTACCTGCAGATAAACCACCGTTACTTGAGATAAACATCCAGTGATTGGAATTACTAATGAGACTTATAAAAAAGGGTCTCATTTGATCGAAATTTGATATTTTATAATAGATTTCGTTTTCAAAAGATATTAATTCTCCTTTGATCTCATTCTCTTCAAATGAAGCTATGTTGCTTCCTAAATATATGGGATTTTTACTCATATTTATGTTTCGTTATCTCTTAACTATTTTAAAAGAGATCTATATTAGGTTAGTTATAATTGTTTGAGCCTTAAGTAATATTTCATTTTAATAAATTTAGTACGGTCTTGAGTTAAGACCGTACTAAATTTTTAAATTATTGTTTATAAAATAGTTTGATATATTATTTAAGTTTTATAGAAACATTATCAAAAAACACATCAACCAAACATCCAGCAACTGGGCCACAAGATGATTTTAATTGAAGTGTAATTCCGCCGCTTACATCAGGACCGGTAGTTACTGTATAACTATAGGAAGTCCAATTATCTGTTAATGGATGTGGTCCTCCTGTTATAATTTCAGCCTTTGAAGTACCTCCACCAGATAACTCAGAGAAAAATTCTACAAAGAATACACCTCCATCTGAAGCAGAACCACGTAAATCGAAAGCAATAACATATTCAGTATTTGCAAGCGCTGTACCTCCAGCACCTAGATTGGCTTGTTTAACTACAGCATCAACTGCACCTCCAGTTCCTGAAGCAAAATCAGCAACTAAATTACCAGAAAAAGAACCAGAACTTGGGTTTGTACTACTAGCTGTAAAAGAAGCTCCTACTGCATCAACAAATGTTGTCCAATCAGAAACATCTCCTGTTTCAAAATCACCATTTACACCCATTTCATCACCAGTTCCAGTTCCTCCAGTTCCTCCAGTTCCGCCACCAGTTCCTCCACCAGTAGTTGTACAATCTATAGTTCCATTAATACCTCCTGTAGCACCTATACCAACAAATACATTGTCGAAAAATGCATCAACTACACATCCAGCAACTGGACCACATGAAGTTTTCATTTGTAAAGTTATTCCACCACTTACATCTGAACCTGTAGTAGTTGTGAAGCTATAATGTGTCCAGTTATCGGTTAAAGAAAGTGGTCCTCCACTCAAAATTTCGGCTTTAGATGTTCCTCCTCCACTTAATTCAGAAAAGAATTCTGCAAAAAACACGCCTCCATCTGTAACAGAACCACGAATATCAAATGAAATAGTCACTTGAGTGTTAGGTGTTATTGTTCCAATACCAATATTAGCTTGTTTTACAACAGCATCAACTGCTCCTCCAGTTCCTGAAGCGAAATCAGACATTAGATTTCCAGAGAAAGTTCCACATGCTGCAGCTGAGTCAGTAGCAGTAAAAGTAGCACCAGGATTATCTACGAATAATGTCCAATCAGAAACATCCCCTGTTTCAAAACCTCCATTGGCAGTTAAATCACCTTCAGCACCAGTACCAGTTCCTCCACCTGTACCCCCACCTGTTCCACAGTCTAAACAGAATAAAGAAACATTATCTATTACTACAACCCCTGAATCTGCTCCTAAATCAAATAAAACACGGCTATTTACACCACCAAAATCTGCTGATGAAAAATTATAAGTAAAAGTTTGAGTTGTTGTCGTTAAATTAACTGTTTCAACAACATTGGTCCAAGGATCTTGATTCAGTCCAATTCCCGCAAGCATTGTACGTGATCCATTAGAAGATGCATCGAAAGTCAATTTATAATTCTTACCTTGAATTATTTCAACTACTTGACTTAAATTTGCTTCCCAAGGATTTCCCGCTACTGCAACATCTGCAAAGTTATAAGAGTTTCCTCCTTCAGTCAAAACATTAGTTGCATTTCCAGTCCAAGCTTCTGCTCCGTTTTCAAAATCTCCATTTGTTAATAAACCGTCATCAAAAGCAGCAGGAGCTGCTGCAACAATAATTGTTCTTGTAACTTCTGTTGCCGCATTACCCGCTGCATCAGTCACATTGTAAGTAATAATATAGGTTCCTGCTGTATTTGTATCAACAGTTGCTCCTGCAATAACGATATCAGAAGAAATATCTCCATCTATATTATCTGAAGCTGTTGCTCCTTGTTCTGTATATGTATCACCTATTATAAGGTTAATTGTTGCATCTCCAGTTAAAGTAATTGTTGGAGCAGTAATATCTGTAATAGTAACATTTACTGTTCTTGTTACTTCTATTGCTGCATTGCCACCTGAATCAGTAACATTATAAGTTATTATAAAAGTTCCTTCTGCAACTGTATCAACTGTATCACCAGCAATAACTATGCTACCTGAAATGTCACCATCCAAATCATCAGTAGCTGTTGCTCCTTGTTCAGTATACGTATCTCCTAAGGCAAGATTTATTGTTGCATCTCCTATCAAAGTTATGATAGGTAGCGTTAAATCAACTGTTACAGATTGATTTATGTTATCAATATAAAAAGTACCAGCGGTCGTTCCTGGTCCATCAACAAAAATTGTTAATATTGAATAAGTAGCTGATGAATTAAATGTGAATATAAGTTCTTCCCATCCATTTCCACCATGAGATGCTATTGTTTCAGTAAAAGAACCATCTGGATTTTCTAGTTTAACTAAGACATCTACAGGTACATCTGACCAAAAATCAAAAATTATAGATTGATCAGTTGTTAGATCTATAATTTCTCCTAATTCAAAAGAGAAACCTTCATATTGACCACCTATATTGGTAATAGAACCAACACCAGAAGCAGTGTTATTTGATCCTGATACATCTGGATTTTCTACCACTGTAAAAGATACTCCTCCGAAAACATTAACATCATCATATTTAACATTATCATCATCAAAATTTAATGGCAATGAAGCTGGATCTAAAATAATGATTGTTATGATACTTTCAAAAGTAGTTGTTGCTCCTGCAATATTTATTGCAGTAATTACAACTGTATATTCACCACTTTGAGTAAATTGATGAATTGGATTATTTAAATCAGAAGAAATTCCATCACCAAAATCCCATTCATAACTTGTAGCATTTTCAGATGTATTTATGAATGTAACAATACCTGAGTTATCAGTTGCAATAGTATAAGTATACTCTGCAACTATTTCTGGTAAAGTAATTTGATCATCGTCACATCCTATAATTGATATAACCATAAGCAGCATTAAAACTTGCTTTACATTTTTAATTAACTGTTTCATTTTTCTATTTTTAAATTAATTATTGTTTTTATATACTCTTACATAATCCACAAGCAATGTTTGTGGAAAAACTGTATCCTCATTTGGTGAACCATCAAAAACACCTCCAACTGCTAGATTCATTATAATATAGAACGGACCGTTATCAAAGACCCATTCTCCAGTTACATCTGCTGGAGTTATTTGATTATACAATACATCATCTACATAATAGTTTATGTATTCAGGACCCCATTCAATCCCAAAAATGTGAAATCCACTATCAAAACGATCATTTTGCAAATCATATTTTTTAAAAATTGCTGCCCCTCCTGAATAACCTGGTCCATGAACAGCGCCACTTACTTTAGTCGGTTCTGATCCAGCATTCTCCATTATATCAATCTCTCCACAATTTGGCCAACCAACTTGGTCAATATTGGCTCCTAACATCCAGAAAGCAGGCCATATACCTTTTCCACTTGGCAATCTCATACGAGCTTCAAAACGACCATATTTTTGTTCAAGTTTATCTTTAGTTAAAAGTCTAGCAGATGTGTAAGATGAGCCATTATAGTCTTCTTTTATAGCAGATATTATTAAAATACCGTTTTGTATTACAACATTTTCGGAACGATCTGTATAATACTGTAATTCGCTGTTACCCCAACCATTTTCTCCTGTACCTATATTATAACCCCAATTATCAGGATTTGGAGCCCCTTGAATATCAAATTCATCTTGCCATACCAATTCAGTAAATTCAGTAACAGTCTGATTATCATCTGTAGCACAACTAGAAATTGTTAAAGTTACTACCAATATAAAAGACATATATAGAAAAGTACTTCTTATTGTTTTATAGTTTATTTTTTTGTTCATCTTTTAATTTTTTGTATTTTTTTATAGTCCACCTTATTCTTTGTAGAAATATATATTATCTAAATAAAAATTTCTTAATGTCGCAAAATTGATGTTTTCATAAATAATAAGACCAATATTACTTCTGTTTGTTAAAGTTAAAGGTAATTCAAATGAATTCCAGACTCCTGCTTCAACATCAGAGGCAGTTACAAACATTTGTTGCCTAGTATCATCTCCTCCTCCATCAACTCCATCTGCTCCAAAATCTACAACCGTAATTAAAAAATCAAAAAATGATGGAAACTCTGGTATAAACATATCAACATGTAAATAAGACATATCGGAAGCGTCAATTGTTGGGTTTGCAAATTGATTTCCAACAAAATTAAAATTAGTATAGTTTAAAATATTATCACCATTTATAGCAAAATCTGCTGATAAAGTTGTTTGGAAAGGCTCCCAATAACCATTATAAAAGTCTACAGGTACATTTGAGTAAGCATCAGAAAAAATAGATATTACATTACCTGCATCTTGTGTTGGATATGGAGCAAAATCAAATTCACCTAAAACTGTTGTTGTAAGGGATCCTTGAGCTTCAACACCTGCTAAAGTTGCTGTTATTACAGCCTCTCCAGTAGCAATTGCGTTGTAAAACCCTGTCTCATCTATATATACTGAACTAGTTTCTGATGACATCCAATTAAAATAACTAGGAGCAGCAATCACAGTTTGATTTAATCCGTTAACTAAATTAAAAGTAACAGTAGAAGAAGAGTCTAAAATACCATCAGTACCAATAAATGTTTGATAACTACTTTCTTCTCCATTGAATACAGAAGGTCTTGGGCTCCCAAGTGTTCCTAACTTTTCAAATTTTAAATCGTCAATCCAAAAAACATATCCTAATCCTCCAGTATTTTGAGTTCCGGCTGAATACCAAAACAATCCTCTTTCATCGATAAGTTTTGAAGGGTCAGGAATTGGGATAATATATTTAACCCAATTTGTACTAAAACTAACATTTGCAACATTTGCTTGATATTTATTGTCGAAAAAATCTTGACCAAAACCAATTTCACCAATAACAACACCTTGTGAAGCTTTAGCCCAAAAAGTCAATGCATCATAACCAGTTAAATCACGACCATTTCCATCTACTCTGAATATTGCACCTGCATAATTACCTTCTGGATCGTTTGCATTTGGGACGTCAAAACGCATCGAAGATTGACTTTCATATCCTTCATTATCATCTACTGTCCAAGCAGTAAGTTTAGAGCCTAAAAAAGGAAAATAAAAGTCAGTTCCTAAACCAATAGGTGAATCAGTAAAAATCTCTCCTGTATTAGAATTCGTTGCAAACACAGCGTCTTCAGATAAGTCTCTTTCACAACTAGTATTTATAGTTATAAGTGCTATAAAAAGTGCTGTTTTTAGGTAAATAAATTTTTTGTATTTCATTTTTTATATTTTTTATTTTCCAATATTAATGTGTACATATGTTCTTATTTCCCACTCATTTCCATCTCCGAATCCTACAGGACTTATAGTAGGAATAGGTGGAAATGTATTAGGCTGAACTGCATTTGGGCTATAACGTGGTGAATATTGATCCATTGATCGCCAAGTTCCACGTATACCTATTTTAGTACTTGGTAAAATAAACCAATCTTGTTTACCAAGAGATGTTGATAAATCCAACATCAATTGAACAGGATATGTTAAGTTAAAATCTCTATGATAATCGAAAGGCCCCCAATCATTTACTTTAAAAGAATGCACAAGTTTAAATTTCTTATGAATTAACCTTATATCTCCTCCAAAACGCTCAATAGTTCTAGGGCTATCTCCATTTGCTTGAGCATTTCCGAAATAAAGATTTGATATTACACCAAGTCCAGAAGAACTTTTTGAAACGATCCTTGAATTTACTTCCCATAAATCTTGTGCAGGTGCTGCATTAGGAAAACCAAAAAACTGTCGATTTGCTAAAAACCCTATTGCTGCATCTTGAGCAACTGGATGGTGACGGTATACAAATCCAAGATTAAATGCAAACTTTGCATCTTCTTGTCTATCATTATCCCATTCATAATACCATGTTCCGGGAGTTGGGTCAAAAGTTAATAAAATTTCTCCAGCTGTTGTTTCTCTATTACTTCTTACAGCAAACGGATCATCAATCACATTTCTTAATCTTCCTGGTGTTGGCAATATATTATTTGCAAGATCATTAGGCATTGCTGCAACTAAAGGTTTTTGCCATAAAAAATTTGGTGCAATTTGAAAGTCTCCAATATTATACGTAAAACCGGTTAGAAAATTAGACTGATTTCCACTTCCAGTATCTTTTAATTTCCAACCTGTAAATGTCTGGATTTGATCTGCACCACCATTGGCAACTAAGCCCATAACTGCTCCTTGTGCATACCAATTAAATTTACCTCCTTCATATGTGATTTTTCCTTTTGCTCCCCAGTTATCATCACTATTAATTTTATCTTCAAATACTACATAATTACCTGAAGTACCAGTAACATCTTGATAGGATATTCCATTCAAAGGACTACCTCCCCAAATACCACCTAAAGACAATTCAAATTTTCCAAATTCTCTTTCTATCGCAAGTGAAGCTCTTTCTGTTGGCCATCCTGGAATCACACCACTAGTTACTTGATTAGCATCTAATATACGTCGTCCGGATTCATCAAAATCAATTTCTGTTTGAAAATCTCTATGATAAACACCTGTCACATCCCATTGAGCAATTTTTTTTCTATATTTAAGTAATGCAGTTGGATTTGCTCCCCACCATAATTGAGGTCCAAAAGCGGCTTTTAGACCTTTTAAGCCACCTTTACCATCTATTTCAATACCTGAAATTTCACCTCCATAAATATCTAAATTAGGGCCATAATTTGCCTCAGGATATAAACCAAATAAATCACCTTCATATCCCCAATGATAATGTCCAGTTCTAAAAAAACCTCTTAAATCAAAATCTTTTGCATTCCATTCAAACTCTGCATTGTAAACTTGAACTCTATTTGGATCCGCAATAATTACATTTCCATCATCAGTATTTACATCAAAACGCCTCCCTCTATTTTCATAAAAAATTTCATCAATAGGGTTTTCTGCAACATTACCTAATATGTTAAAGTTAACTTCAGCACGCATTCCTGGTGCTGGGTTACCTTCTACTCCTATAAAATAGGATTGCATATGATCAAAGCCTAGTTGATTTGGGTATACTTGATTATTTGGATCTGAGGTTTCTGGAGTAGTTATTAAATTTCCACCTGTATTAAATGTGGTAAATTCAGCCCTCATATTAGTCAGTTTAATTTTACCACCTTCTTCTGTTTTCAAAGCTGCTTTATCACCTCTTGCTCTAAGAACAGCATCCATTAAGTTAATATTATCAAAATGATTTTTGAATTCAGTAGCATTACTTTTGAACGGATTGAAACTATGTGCTTCTTTAAGTGCGTAATAAGATGCTCTTGGATATAATGAATATAATCCTCTGAGGTCTGTAGGCCCCTTAGCAGCAATTCCAAACCACTCTTCATTCATGTTTTTATCATCTTTTTTAGCTTGATCTCTAGTATAACCATTACTTGGCCAAGATGCTTCAGTATCATGGAGGTCAGCGTTTTTTCTTTCATCAAAACCAGCTTTAAACCAACCATCGCTAGATTGAAATGTGAAACCTCCAATAGAGTTTTCGGCCTTTCCAAGCCCATACGCATTAGCATATATTTCGTTCCAGTTATTAAGCATATAATATGCTTGCATTAATTGATCTTCTTTATTATCTCTTGCATTGTAAGCATCAGAACCAAATTCAGTAAATAAAATAGGTTTATTAAATTCTTCACTTACCCTATCAAAAGCATCATAGAAAGAAACACCTCGATACATATTAGTACCATAAATATCAATATCATTACATTCTTCAGCAACAATGTCTAAGTATAATAAATCACCGTTACAAATACCTATTGGATTATTTTGATTAACTTTTTTCATAGCTAAGGCAGCATCATTGAATAACTTATACATTGCTCTTGCTTCAGTTCTAGTTGCTTCATCTTTATCATTAATAACAATTCCTTCATCAGTTTCAGCACCTTCCCAAGTTAAATGGTAGTTGTTTTCATTCCCTAACATGAACAATAAAAGTCCTGGTGTATTTTTATACATTTCGGCCATTTTTACTGTTTCTTCAATAAGATGTTTTCTAACTCTTGGATCAGCATATTTAGTTTTTGGGTTCCAAACACCATCTAAGGTTAAACCATAAGCACCAAATTGATGATTTATCATTGTATAAATACCGAAATTTTCATAAACATATTTAACCCATTTAGGTGGCATCCCTATATATGTTCTAATAGCGTTAACACCCATGTTTTGCCATAAAGGCATTTCTTCATCTAAACCAGCCTTTATAATGTTATCTGGTTTTTCCCAAAATTTAGCATCTAAGACATTGTAGCCTATAGGCACATAATCCCAGTTAATACCATTAATCATAAAATCCTCCCCATTCACAACTAACTTGAATCCATCATTATTATTTACTACAGAAACTTTATTCGCTTGAGCAAATGAAGTTGATGTAATGAGTAAGATAAAAAGTAACTTTAAAAAATTTCTCATAATATTATTTTATTTAAATTTTGTAGATTAATAATATTTAACAAACTATCCATAATTATTTAATGTAATAAGTCAAGTAGAAAAGTAAAATTAATGTTAAGTTTTATTATTATAACAATAAAATACCTCAACAAAAAACATACACAGTTATATAAATTACATTAAAACAGAAACCCTCAATAATAGTTATGTTTTTTTTGTGAAATATTTATTCACTCTTGTAAGTGAAAAACCATGATGTAGGGGTAATGTTGTATATAATATAAAAATTGTATTGCTTTTAAATTTCTAAGATATAGTTTGTTAAGTTTTTATCATGTGATAAATTCATTTTTTTTCGCAATCTATATCTTTTTACTTCTACACTTCTAGAAGAAATATTAAGTAAAGGTGCAATTTCTTTAGACGATAAATTCAACCTTAAATATGCACATAATCTTAAGTCGTTTGGAGTGAGTTCTGGATGATTTAATTTAATTTTTTTTATAAAATCTTTATCTGCATTATTGAATGCCTCCTTAAATAATTTCCAATCATCTGTGTTATTAAGATCTTTATCAATAATTTTTACAACTCTTTTAATATCTTTTTCATTTGACCCTTGCAATTCCTTTTTTATGTTTCCTAAAAATTCATTCTTCTTAATAGCAGTCATAGTTGCTGTCGCAAGCTCTCTATTTTTGTTTTCAACTACTAAACTCAACTTCTCATTTTTTAATAGCATTAATTCTTTTTCATTCTCCAATGATTTTAACTCAAATTCTCGTTGTTTTTTCTCAAGGACTCTTTTTTGCTCTTTTTTATAATGTCTTCTTGACAAAGCATGCATAAATAATGAAAATAAGATTATAACTAGTAAATAAAATATTTTCATTAGAGTAGTTAAATACCAAGGTTTGCGTATAGAGAAATTATATGTAGTTGTTTCCTTATGTACGTTCTCACCAATTTTAACTTTTACATTAAAAGTATATTCTCCATAAGGTAAATTCTTAAAAGTCACTTTACTTTCGGATGTCCAATCACTCCAATTATTTTTATGTCCAGATAACTTATGTTTAAAGTAAGGCTCAGTAAAGTATTGATGGTAAGGTATATTGAAGTTGAATTCAAAATTATTTTCATTGGTTTTAAAATCTCTATCTTCATTTAAATTCACTGTAAATTGCTCACCATTAAGGACATTAACCTTAATTGAACTAATATTTAAATCAAAATCATCTTTTATCTTTTCTGCATTTAAATCAATCGTAATGTATCCATTTGCAGTACCAAATAAATATTTATTGTTTCCTATGAATTTAATGTTTTCATACCCAGAAATAGTATTTCTATATTTTTCCAAAATTGGAATTTTAGTGAGGATAGGTGTGTTACTTAATTTTCCTGGTTCTAGGTAACTTATGTTTTTATTTGAAAAACCCCAAAGTTTGTTTCCTTCTCTATCAAAAATTAATTTTCCAGATGCATATTTTTCCTGATAAAAAAATTGACTATAAATTGAATCCTTTATAAATTCTTCAGAAACTGAGTCATATGAATAAATTCCATTTTTATTAGAATATAATAATTGATCATTATATTTTATCAATGAAGAATATATTCCTTTTTCAATTGAAGAAACATTTTCTACTTTTAAGATACTATCATATTGATTACTCAGAAATATTTTAAAAATACCTTTATACTCATGATTTACAAATATTTTATTACTCCCAAAAAATTCAAAATGTTTACTCGAATTATCAAATCCATTCAACTTATTTTTTAATTGCAATTTTTTACCGGTCTTTCTAATAATATACAATCCGTCATAATTCCCTTGAATATAAAATTCTTCATTGATTTTTTTTATATCCCATGTTCCTTGAATATCTATCTGTTTTATGGCCTTGTTTTTATCAATAATAAAAGTACCTCTATCGTGACCACATAATAATTGCTCATCAATTTCAACTAAAGACCATACTTGTCCTTCGGTATTTTCTATAAACTTAAAATCTTCATTACTATTTAATCTTTTATAGAAAACTCCATGATTTGTTCCTAAATATAAATTACCGTCTTTTATCGCGGAACAATATGTAGTTCCCAAAAGTCCGTTTTTATCATTAAATATTCTAAATGAAGATGTAGCGTCTATTGAATTTATTCCATTATCCAAACCAAGCCAAATAGTGTTATGAGCATCTTCAAAAATTGACAAAACGGCATTATTACTCAATCCATTTTCCTGATTTATTTGATAATCTATAATGCCATCATTAGTAAGATATATTACTCCATCAGAAATAGTTCCAATTACAAAATCTCCATTTTTCAATTGAATAGAACTATATATAGTATTAATTGATATTATGTTATCCGCTGAAATATTCCACTTTTCTACTCCTTTATCATCAATAAAATAAAATCCATTATGTTGAGTTAAAAAAAGTGTTTTATTATCTTTAATATAAACATTGACCAATTTACTATTAATTAATTCTTCTGATTCAGATATTAATTTGGCAACTCCATTTTCTATTGTGTAAATTCCTTTTTTAAATTTTTGAAAATAAATAGTATTATTAACTTTAATAATTTTGGTTATTTGGGCATTTGATTCTATTATCTTGTATGTGTTATCTTTTAAGTTGTATAGATAAATTCTATTAAGAGATTGGAATAAAACCCAACCATCCGATTCAATTATGTTCCAAAATTGCTCGTCTTCTAGTAATGGAATATTATTTTTAATTGCAATTGAATTGTATTGTAAAGTGCCTTTTTCATCTTTAATCCAATACCCAAAATCCATATAAAACCCTGTAAATATCTTATCATCAATTACAGTAACCGATCGCATTATTGTTTCGTTGGGCGTTGAATATAGTCGCCATTCAGCACCATTATACTCCAACAAGCCTTTATTATTAGCTACATATATATAATTATCTATGGATTGAGAAATTGACCAATTCTGATTTTCTGCTCCGTATTCTTTTGGCGAAAAAACATTTATTGGTGGCAATTCTTGAGCACGTATAAAAAATACTTGAAAGAATAAAAAAAGTATGGAAGTTGTTTTAAGAAGATTCAAATCTGAAGGTGTGTTAATTATTTTACTAATATACACAAAAAACTATTATGTAATACTTAAATAGGATATTGTATAGTTATTCATTGCATTAAAAATAAATAAGTAATGGTACAATTTAACATTAAAGAAAGATCTATTATCTCTCAAGTTATATCACTTCAAAATATTATTTCAATACTTTTTAAATTCAATTACATAGATCAATTCATAGGATAACTAGTGTTATATTTTATTATAATATATTTTCATACTAGGACTAGCACCATTTTCCACCTAATATCTCTTTAAAAACTAATTTTTGCCAAGATATTTGCATTCTATTAATCTTAAAATATATATTATGAAATCATTATTTATTATTGCAGCCATGTTTTTGAACACAATTATTTTTACACCAAGTAATGTGTTAACAGAAGTTGGAGAATTCGAATTTAAATCTGAAATTATCGATTATGGTACAATTGAGCAAAATTCTGATGGCAATAGGTCATTTGTATTTAAAAATATTGGTAATGCTCCTATCACTATTACAGAAGTAAAAACTAGTTGTGGATGTACGATTCCAAGTAAACCAACCAAACCAATTATGCCTGGAGAAATAGGAGAAATTGAAGTGAAATATGCAACTTCAAGATTGGGTGGATTTTCTAAAACGTTAACTATAATTTCTGACGCTAGTGAAACTGTTAAAAGGATTAGAATTAAAGGGAATGTTTTGAAATCTGATTCACAATCCAATTAAATTCAAATAAAAAAAACTTAGAAAACTCTCATTTGAGGGTTTTTTAAGTTTTAGTTATACAATTTTAGCCTTAAAAATTTAATACTATATTTGTTTAGAAAAATATTAAATGCGTAAAATCATTAGTAAATTTATTATTATATTCTATTTTCTTTTTGGTCTTAATTCTCTTGCTCAATTTAAATTTACTGGAGAAGTAACCGATAATTTTATAGATGCGAAAGCATACCTTAAAATGATAGATGACTATAAAAAAAGTTCTGTTTTTATTACTGAAAACATCATTCTGGAGGCTGAAATTGATGCTTCTGGAAGATTTCAATTTAATGGAGATTTTCTACCAAAAGAAAATAGATTGTATAAAATTTATATTGATAAGTGTAATAGTAATATTACTGATTCAAATCACTTACTTAATGATTGTGAAGATAGTAGTTACATTATTTTTATTGCCAATAATACGGATGAAATTCATTTTCCACTCAATAGTTTTTCTCAAATGTTCTGTGATCTTGAATATTCTAGAAAACAAAATGTTGCTCTTTATAAAATTGATTCAATTCGTGAGAACTTATTAGGAAACCTTCAAGATTCTAAAAGTGATGCCCAACGTAAACTTATTTATTTCAATTATTTTAAAAAAATACAAGAATATGGATCATCACTTGATGAACCGTTGGCTGAGTTATACACGTATAGCTTATATTCAGATCAAAAATCATTCTCAAGAGAATTGTATCTTGAAGATTTAAAAAAATCTGAATACTATGATAATCTACTGAAAAAACTAGAAAAAAATTACGCTAATTCTTCCTATACTTCACAATATAAAAATGACCTTATCAAGGATCAATATCCATTACTCAAAGAAGAAGATAGCAGTAAAATTATCATTTTGACATTAACTATATTACTACTTATTTCAATATTGATTAACTATGTTTTTTACAAGAAAAGGAGTCTAAAAAAACACAACCTCAATTATAAAGAAGTGCTATCTCCACAAGAGCAAAAAGTATTTGAACTAATGAATCAAAAATTACCAAATAAAGAAATTGCAGATGTATTATTTATCAGCTTGAGCACTGTAAAAACTCATATCAATAATATTTATAGTAAATTATCAATATCTTCTCGAAAGGAAATAAATGATTATTTTTAAACTGCTGTAACCTTTTTAAGAATCAATGCTTCCTTCAAAACATTTACAACGGCATCTAATTCTTCCCTAGTATTATGTTTACAAAAAGAAAAACGGATTGAAGTCTTATTAGCCTCTTCTTCTGATAGAATAGCATTCAAAACATGAGACCCTTTATTACTTCCGCTTTGACAAGCACTACCTCCTGAAGCAGCAATTCCTTTTATATCTAGTGTGAAAAGTAACATCGTGTTATTCCCAGGAAAACGCACATTTAATAAGCAATAGGCGTTATTTTTTGAATCATCAGAATTTCCATTGAATAAAACTCCAGGAATATGAGTTTCAAGTTGTTTCTTAAAATAGTATTTTAAATCTTCTATAAACTTGATATCCTCATCAATTGATTCATATACAAGTTCTAGCGCTTTTTCCATTCCAAGAATACCATGAACATTTTCGGTTCCAGCTCTTGCTCCTCTTTCTTGTGAGCCTCCAGTAAGCATTGGTTCTATTCCATATCCCTTTTTAAAATATGCAAAGCCTACCCCTTTTGGTCCATGAAATTTATGGGCACTTGCTACTGCGAAATCTATATTCAATTCTGTTAAGTCAACGTTATAATGACCAAGGGCTTGAACGGAATCTGAATGAAAATAAGCATTATTTTGCTCACATAAAGAACCTACTTTACTTACATCAAGTACATTTCCTATTTCATTGTTAACATACATTAAACTTACCAACGTTTTTTTATCACTAGAAGTCAATATTGCTTCTAAATGTTTTAAATCGACAGATCCATTTTCTAATAGATTTACATATAAGACTTCAATTGGAAATTTTTTTGATACAGCTTCTAAAGTATGCAAAACTGCATGATGTTCAATTTTTGAACTAATAATTCGTTTAACGCCAAGATTTGATACAGCATTATGAATAATCATATTATCTGCTTCACTTCCTCCTGCTGTAAATACAATTTCACTTGCTTTTGCATTAAAAAATTTTGCGATATTTTTTCTTGCTCTTTCGATTTTAGATTTAGCAGATCTTCCAAATTGATGCATAGATGAAGGATTTCCATAAATCGATGCCATAGAATCGGTAATGACTTCAATAACTCGCTTGTCTAATTGAGTTGTGGCTGCATTATCAAGATATATTCTATTCATATCGAAAATTCATAAAATTAATTACTTGTATTTACGTTAATAACAACAAAACTATTACTTTTGTCTGAGTAAATTATCAATTAAATGAAAAAAATTATTTCACTTATAGTTTGTATATTATTATTTTCTTGTGATGATGGTGATTTTGATATTCCAGCATTCGAGTTTGATGAAACTGTATCGAACTGCTCTTTAAAAGATAATTCATACACTCTTTTTAAATTAAGTGATTCTGAGGCATTAATTATCATATTGACTACCTCACAGATTAAAAATGAAGTTTCAACAACAATGATAACTACTCCCATAAGTTCTTCCAATGTAGTTTATAGAACTTTTAACAATACTGTTTCAGAAAGTTATTTCTGTGAAGATATTCCTCCATTAGAACCTTCAGTATTGTCAAATTGGACTGGAGTTGTTGGTGATTCCAATGTTATTTCTATTGAAACTAATGAGGAAGTTGACGATACCAATACAGTTATAGGGTACAAGCATACGATTAGTTTTCAAAATCTAACTTTAGAAAATGGTAATAATACCTTAGTTTATGTTGAAGAATTGTTTGGTGATTTTATTACTTACCTGTAATTTTTATAATTAATTTTGATTTATATAAACTTCGGTTGCACCTAATCCGTATTTTTGATAAGAGGCTTCTTGAGTATTGACATTAAAATTTTTAAATAGGTATTTTAATTCTTCTTTCAATACTCCTTCTCCAACTCCATGAATGAATATAATTCTAGGAATTCTATTCCTTATAGCAAACTCCAATTTGTATTTAGCAGTATCTAATTGCAGCGTAAGCATATCGTAATTGTCCATTCTTTTTGATGCATTAGTCAATTTATCAATATGCAGATCTACTTCCATTGGCGGGATTCTGTCATTCTTATTTTTAATTTTTATTTTGTTATCTTGTTTCTTATGATCCTCTTTATATGAATAACTCATATCAATCATTATTGACTTTGCAATTTCTGACTGTTCAACTCCGATTTTTACCAATTCATTTTCAGAATATTTCATTATAAAACCATCAGTAGTCTCAATAGAAATTGTTTCATCCTCAATTAAAGTAATAGTCCCTTTTAGTACATCATCCATTACTGCAACTTTATCACCTTTTTTAAGTTTCATGTTTTATTAACTATAAATTAATTTTATCTTAATATCTGTTTTTGATATAAAAGTATATTTTTGCACAAAAATACTAGGATGAAAGTAACTTCTACAATTAAAACGAAAAAATTCTTTAAGGAATCTATAAAAGAATTTAAAATTATAGATGATAGAAAAATACTCTTGGATTCTATTGCTCAATTTATAAAAAGTGAAAGAAAGGAGTCTCATAAAGTCAGACTCAATTTTATATGTACTCATAACTCCAGAAGAAGTCAACTTGCACAAGTATGGGCGCATTATGCAATATCTTATTACAAATTAAAAAAGATAAGAAGTTGTTCTGGAGGAACCGAAGTAACTGCATTTCATAAAAACACAGTTCAAACACTTCAATATGTAGGTTTTGACTTTACTTTGCAGGAGTTTTCCCATGAAAATCCAGTATATGGCATCTCATATAAAGGTGTAAAAAAACCAATTGTAGGTTTTTCAAAATTATACAATCATAAAATAAATAAAACGCATTTTATTGCAATTACAACTTGCTCTTCTGCAGATGAGAATTGTCCATTCATTCCTGAAGCCCTTCAAAGATTTCACGTACCATATGTTGACCCGAAATCTTCAGACAATACTGAATTAATGAGTGAAAAATATCTAGATACAAATCGTCAAATTGCAGCAGAAATGAATTATCTATTTCAGCAAGTTCAGAAATAATAATTGTTTAAATTTCAATATTCTTATCGTAAGGAATGGATTTTAAAACATGCTGAATTACAGCAATTCTTGCTTCAGTCTTACGATTGGCTCTGATAATTTTAAAAGGTATTCCATTCTCTTTCGTCTTAGAAAACATTTTATTTTTATAGAAAGTATAACTATTCCATAACTCCTGCGCTTTCTTATCGACAGAACTCATTTTCCATTGTTTTAAAGGATCGGATTTAATTTCTTCAAATCGTTTTGCCTGTTCTCTTTTGGAAATTGACATGTATATTTTCACGATTCGTGTACCTGATTCTGTAATCATTTTTTCGAACCCACTCACTTGATTCATGAATATTTCATGCTCTTGTTGTGTACAGAAACCATTAACTGGTTCTACAACTGCTCTATTATACCAACTTCTATCGAAAAAAACAATTTCCCCTGCTTTCGGAAATTTAGAAACATATCTCTGAAAGTACCATTGTGAATGCTCTTCTTTAGTAGGTTTAGGTAGGGCTACAATTGAATAATTACGAGAATTTATTCGCTCTGTCAACCTTCTTATTGCTCCACCTTTTCCTGCTGCATCTCTACCTTCAAAGATGATAATAATACGTTCATTATTCAGAATTGCCCAAGTTTGCAATTTGACCATTTCAATTTGCAATTTTCGTAACTTTCTTTCATAGTCAAGAAATCGCAAAGTTTTAGCATAGTTTAGAGGTTCATTAGAAAACAATGCAATTAAACCTTTAGTAGAATTTAATTTTTCAACAATATTTTGTGTAAATTTTATTCTCTCCATCTATTAGTCTATTTGTTTATTTGAACGAAAGTAGCGTGTCACAATATTAGGGTCTGGATGCAATGTAGTCATTGCTTCATCTTTACCATCATACTTAAATTGTGAAAGTACATATCGCATACTTTCTAAACGAGATGTTTTTTTATCATTTGCTTTGACTAATATCCAAGGGCTATATGCTGTATGGGTTTTTGCAAACATTTGTTCTTTATAAGTAGTGTATTTATCCCATAATTCTTGTCCTTTTTTATCAACTGGACTGAATTTCCACCTTTTTAATGGATTGGCGATACGTGCATTAAAACGTTTTTCTTGTACTTCTTTTGAAATTGAAAACCAAAATTTAATAATTGTGATATCGTCTTCATAAAGCATGTGTTCAAACTCTGGAACTTGTACCATAAATTTTTCATATTGCTTATCATTACAGAATCCCATTACAGGTTCGACAACCGCACGATTATACCAACTTCGATCAAAAAAAACTATTTCTCCAGGATTTGGTAATTTTTTTATATATCTTCTAAAATACCATTGTCCTGATTGAATTTCAGTAGGCTTCGTTAAAGCAACAGTTCGCATGGATCGAGGGTTTAAATGTTCCGAAAAACGTCTTATATTCCCTCCTTTTCCAGCAGCATCTCGTCCTTCAAAAATAACAATTACACGTTTTTTATTTTTAAAAACCCATTGTTGAAGTTTCACTAGCTCTATCTGAAGTAATTTTAACTCTTTTTCATAGTTAAGTCTCTTTAATACCTTGTCAAAAGGAATTTTTTTTTCTTCAATAACTGACATTAATTCTTGAGTCGAGTTTACACTCTGAAAGTCAATACTTGTAAGTTTAACTATATTTTTATTGACACTTTTATCTGACATAAAACAAATATAAGAATTGAATTGTTATTATCTACTAATCTAATAAATAGAATGCATAAAAAAAACCTCTGAAATATCAGAGGTTTTTTTTATGCAAAATGAAAAATTAAATCATTGTTGCTCCTATTCTTTTATAAATACCTTTTTCTAATTTACTTCTTATTGAAGAAAATGCTTCTATCGTTTCGTTTACATCTTCTAATGTATGAGAAGCAGTTGGTATAAGCCTTAAAATCATTAACCCTTTAGGGATAACTGGGTATACCACAATAGAACAAAATACACCGTGGTTTTCTCTTAAATCATGTACTAAAGCCATTGCTTCTGGTACTTCACCTTTTAAAAATACCGGAGTAATACATGTCTGCGTAGTTCCAGTATCGAAACCTGCATCTTTTAATCCGTTCTGCAACGCATTGGTGATTGTCCATAATTTTTCTTTCAATTCTGGCATTGTACGTAACATATCCAAACGCTTTAAGGCTCCTTTCACCATTGGCATTGGCAAAGATTTAGCAAACATTTGTGAACGCATATTATATTGTAAGTATTGAATTACATCTTTATTTCCTGCAAAAAATGCTCCAATTCCAGCCATAGATTTTGCAAAAGTTGCAAAATATACATCTATTTCATCTTGAACTCCCTGTTCAAATCCAGTTCCTCTACCTTCTTTTCCAAGGGTTCCAAATCCATGAGCATCATCAACTAGTAAACGAAAATTATATTTTTCTTTTAAAGCTACAATTTCACTCAATCTACCTTGTTCACCTCGCATTCCAAACACACCTTCTGAAATCACTAGGATACCACCATTATTGGCTTCCGCCATTTTAGTAGCTCTTTTTAAGTTTTTTTCAAAACTCTCGATGTCATTGTGTTTATATACAAACCTCTTTCCTGCGTGCAAGCGAACACCATCAATAATACATGCATGTGTGTCCATATCATATACGATAACATCGTTTTTAGTAACCAATGCATCAATTGCTGAAACCATTCCTTGGTAACCAAAATTAACTAAATATGCAGCTTCTTTATCTACAAATTCAGCACATTCATTTTCTAGTTGCTCATGAAATTCTGTATGGCCAGACATCATTCTTGCTCCCATAGGATATGCCATTCCATATGCTGCAGCAGACTCTCCATCTACTTTTAGAACTTCTGGATGATTGGCAAGACCTAAGTAATCATTTATACTCCAGGTTATTACTTTTTTACCATTAAAAGTCATTCTATTAGATATTGGACCTTCTAGTTTTGGAAAAACGAAATACCCTTCTGCTTGTTTTGCCCATTTACCAAGAGGACCTTTATCCTCTACTATTCTTTCAAATAAATCTCTCATTCTTAAATATTGATAAGTGTAATAATAATCATTTCAGTGAATTTACACGATTGCAAATTAACTGTTTTTTTGGCAATTAGTCAAATAAAAAGAGTGTCGAATCCGACACTCTTTTTATAATTATATGATTAATAAAACTATTTAATAAATTCTATTGTAGCATTTTCTTGTTTTTGACTGTCAAAAAAACCTTGTTCTCTCATCCAGTCATCACTGTAAACTTTACTCATATATCGAGAACCATGGTCAGGGAATATGATGACAACCTTACTATTCTTATCAAATTCTCCCTTAGCAGCATATTGTTTTAAAGCTTGCATTACAGCACCACTAGTATAACCAGCAAAAATTCCCTCTGTTAAAGCAATTTCTCTAGCTGTATGTGCACTTTCTTCATCTGATACTTTCTCGAACTTATCAATAACATCAAAGTCCGTTGCAGTAGGAATTAAATTTTTTCCTAAACCTTCAATTCGATAAGGATAAATCTCATTTCCGTCAAACTCTCCTGTTTCATGAAACTTCTTTAAAATTGATCCAAAAGCATCAACTCCTAGAATTTTAATATTTGGATTTTGCTCTTTTAAATATCTTGCAGTTCCAGAAATAGTACCTCCTGTACCACTAGCTGCAATTAAATGTGTAATCTCACCTTGTGTCTGCTTCCATATTTCAGGACCCGTAGATGCATAATGTGCATCCATATTTAATTGATTAAAATATTGGTTGATATATATAGAGTTCGCAGTTTCTGAATGTAACCTTTTCGCTACTTGATAATAGGATCTTGGATCATCTGCACTTACATGTGCAGGACATACATAAACTTTGGCTCCCATAGCTTTCAACATATCTATCTTATCGGTCGATGACTTTGAACTTACTGCCAAAATACATTTATAACCTTTCGTAATAC
Source organism: uncultured Flavobacteriaceae bacterium (assembly GCA_905479835.1). GTDB lineage: Bacteria > Bacteroidota > Bacteroidia > Flavobacteriales > Flavobacteriaceae > Urechidicola. Next base: position 16,142 of record CAJQNZ010000024.1, on the reverse strand, counting down.
TTACCATTGCAAGGCTAAATCCTGTATTACCAGATGTAGTCTCAATAATCGTATCTCCAGGTTTTAAAAGTCCTTTTTTCTCTGCTTGGTCGATAATGTATAGTGCTATGCGATCTTTGGTCGAATGCCCAGGATTATGTCCTTCGAATTTTACTAGAAAATCACCTTCTAAATCTTGCGTGATTTTATTTAATTTTATCATTGGAGTTTCACCAATTAATCCTAGTATATTATGATGTATACTTAAATTTCGTTTCATGAATAAATTATCAATTACAACGTGCAAATCTACAATTTTTTTTTTAATTTATATTTTTCCTTCCAAATCAAGTAAAAAAGAATACTCTCGAGCCACTTCTTTCAGACTATCAAATCTTCCTGAGGCTCCTCCGTGTCCTGTACTCATATCTATATGAAATAATATTAAATTAGTATTTGCAGACTGTTCACGCAGTTTTGCAACCCATTTAGCTGGTTCATAATACTGGACTTGAGAATCATGTAGACCTGTAGTAATCATCAATTTAGGTAGTTTTATGTTTTTAACATTTTCGTAAGGTGAATATGATTTTATATAATTATAATATTTTTCTTCATTAGGGTTTCCCCATTCATCATATTCTCCTGTGGTAAGTGGAATTGTATCATCAAGCATTGTCGTAATCACATCTACAAATGGAACTGCTGCAATAATTCCATTATACAATTCAGGCATTTCATTTACAATCACTCCCATCAATAAACCTCCAGCAGAACCTCCCATTCCATATAAATGATCTGATGAGGTATACTTATTATTAATTAAAAATTGTGAACAATCAATAAAATCATTAAAGGTATTCATCTTCTTTAATAATTTTCCGTCTTCATACCATTTTCTACCTAAATATTCACTTCCTCTTACATGCGCAATGGCAAATACAAATCCTCTATCTAGTAGACTTAATCTTGTCGTACTAAAACTAGCATCTATAGTATGTCCATAAGATCCATAAGCATATAAAAGTAATGGTGTATTTTCGTTTAACTCTGTATCTCTTCTATGAACTATAGAAACTGGAATCTTTTCTCCATCTCTTGCAATAACCCATATTCTCTCACTTTTATAGTTCTTTTTCTTAAATTTTCCTCCTAGAACTTCTTGTTCTTTTTTAATTTCTTTGGATCTATCATTCATATTGAAATCAATCACCGAACTAGGAGTTGTCATTGAATTATAGGCATATCGAATTGTATCTGTATCAAATTCTGGATTGAAAAAAACACCTGCTGAATACGTTTCTTCTTCAAAAGGCAAATAATAATCTTCCTTTGTTGCCCAATTAATAATACGTATTTTATTCAATCCATTTGATCTTTCCTCAAGAACTAAATGTCTTTTAAAAATAGAAATATCTTCTAGTAAAACATCTTCTCTATGAGGAATTATTTCGTCCCAATTCTCTTTCAATGTTGCATCTTCTGATGTTTTCATTAATTTAAAATTAGTGGCTTTATCTTTATTGGTCAAAATAAAAAAATCACCATTATAATGAGCAATACTGTATTCTAAATCTCTTTCTCTTGGCTGAAATACTCTGAATTTTCCTGTTGGATTATCAGTTTCCAAAATTTGGTATTCGGTTGAAACAGTACTAAATGATCCTATTACAATGTACTTTTCAGATTTAGTTTTATATACAAATGTTCCAAAAGTATCATCTGATTCATAATATACTTCTACATCTTTTGAAGTATCCGTTCCTAATTCATGTCTATAAATTTTCTCACTTCTCAATGTATCTGAATGCTGTTTAGTATAAAAAACTGTTTTGTTATCACTTGACCATATAGCAGAACCTGTCGTGTTTTCAATTTTATCAGAATACACTTCACCTGTTTCCAAGTTTTTAAATTGAAGCGTATATTGTCTTCTACTGACAGTATCTATTCCATAAACAACCAATTTATTATTTGGGCTTACTGATAATCCTTTTAAATTATAATATGAAAAACCTTCAGCCATTTTGTTGACATTGAAAAGGATTTCTTCTTGTGCTTTTAATGTCTCTTTTTTACGGCTATAAATAGGATATTGATTGCCTTTTTCATAACGTGTTATATAATAATATCCTTTCTTTAAATAGGGCACTGATTCATCATCTTCTTTAATTCTGCTTTTCATTTCTTCAAATAAATCCTTCTGCATGTTTTTGGTATGGGAAGTCATTTTATCAAAAAAATCATTTTCAGCATTTAAATAATCTAGTACCTCAGGGTTTTCTTTATCATTTAACCAATAGTAATTATCAATTCTTACATCGCCATGTTTCATTAACTCTTTTGGCTTTTTAGTAACTTTTGGTGGTAGTATAGTAGGTTTCATAATGGGATTTAATTCTGAATGCGAAAATAGGTTTTAATAGCCATACTGTAAACTATTAAATTCTTAATTATTTACAAAAAATAAGAGTGTTTTAAATTATATATAATGTGTTATTCATCAAAAAAATCACCTTTAAAACCTATCAAATATAATTTTTCTTGTGCTCTGGTGACTGCAGTATATAACCATCTTAAATATTCTTTATTAGGTCCTTGTGGTAGGTAAGGTTGTTCTATAAAAACTGTTTTCCATTGTCCTCCTTGAGACTTATGACAGGTCATAGCGTATGAAAACTTGACTTGTAAAGCATTAAAATATTTATTCTTTTTAATAGACAATAATTTTTTATACTTAGATTTTTCGCTTTCAAAGTCTTTAGCAACTTCTTGGTACAATCTATTGGATTCTTCATAAGAAAGCGATGGTGATTCTGAACTTAATGTGTCCAATAATAGAACCGTATCAAAAGGGCGCTGACCTTTATAGTCAATCATTCTCACTTTCACTTCTGCAAACCGAAAACCATATAATTCTTTAATACTTCTTATTTCTAAGATTTCACAGATATCACCATTAGCAATAAAACCAGCATCAGATGAATCATCAAGCCAGAAATAATTATTTTTTACTACCATTACATAATCACCAGTCGAAATTTCATTTTCTTGACCTCTTATTTTACTTCGTATCTGCTGATTGTATTGATTGGCTCTTTTATTGGAACGGACAATAAATGCTGTGTCTTCTACTCCATCATTATCATATGCAACAGTTATTGCATCTTGAATATCATATCCATCAATCAATCGAGTGATGTCAGGGAAATCGAGTTGAAATTTAAAATTATAATCCCCGTATCCAGATACCTTATACCTTAACTGTGTTGCATTTACAAGAATTCCTGAATCTGTATGTTGACGCATTACTTCACTTAATTCAATTTCATGGACCTCCTTCATATAATTTAAGGAAAGATTATTTTTATCCAATGCTGGACTTAAATCCATTTTTACGGGTGGTAATTGTGCAGTATCTCCTATCAATATTAATTTACATCCCAAGCCAGAATATACATAAGAAACTAAATCATCAAGCAAAGAACCGTTTTCAAACAATTTGGAATTATGAGTTGCATCTGAAATCATAGAAGCCTCATCTATGATAAAAAATGTATGAGTATGTTTATTGGTCTGTAAAACAAAATTTACCCCTCCGTTTTTTGCTTTTCTAGGTTGGTATATTTTTTTATGGATTGTAAATGCTTGTCTTCCAGCATAATTGGAAATCACCTTTGCTGCTCTTCCAGTTGGCGCTAGCATTACAGATTTTTTTCCAGTTTTCCATAAATTCTTAACTACAGTACTTATTGTTGTTGTTTTTCCTGTTCCCGCATACCCTTTAAGCAAGAATAATCCTTTGGTATTCTTATCAAAAATAAATTCAGCTAATTGTAACAACAGTAAATCTTGAATATCAGTTGGTGTAAAAGGGAATGATTCAATCAGTTGATTGTAAAATTCAGAAGCTGTTTTTGTCATTAATGCGATTTAAATTTCAAAGATACAAATTGATTTATGTCTAAAAATTTTTAACAATGAAAAAAAATTGTAGATTTGCGTAAATCAATCTAAAAAATTATTTCCAAATGTTATACATCATCTTAGTCTTTTTATTAGGAATTGTAGCTTGTTATTTTATTGCTAAAGCAATTTTAAAATTTGTACCGAAGAAAGTTCAACCATTAATCTCATTAGCACTATTAGTAATTGCTGCTTGGTTGGCATATCTTTCTTATCAAGGAGTTATGACTCCTATTAAGTTTAATCAAGAAAAGACAAAACGTTTTGGTAAAGTTATTGATAATTTAAAAATGATTCGTGATGCTCAATCTGCTCATAAAAGAGTTACTGGAAAATATGCTCCAAATGGTGGAGATCTTGTAAAATTCATTGACACAGCCAAGTTTGCAGTTACTGAAGCAAGAAATGAAACAAGAACTGTAAGAGTTGGTGGTGGATTAACGGTTCAAAAAGAATTTAGGGTAGTTGATACTACAGGTTATACTGATGTAAGAGCATCGTTTGTAGGGAAAGACTATAAAACCATGATGAAAGTGCCTGGAACTGAAACAGATTTCACAATGAAAATTGGAGAAATTGCAAAAACAAATGGCTACATGGCTCCAGTATATGAAGTAAAAGTTGATAAAAAAATTGTTCTTGCAGGAATGGATGCAGGATTAATAAAACAAGAACTAGAAGCATTTGCCAATGACCAAGTTAAAGGAAGTGTTTTAAAAGTAGGTTCGCTTGATGAAGTAACGGAAAGTGGAAACTGGCCTACAGATTATGATCAAGCCGATATTCAGGCTTTAATTAAGAAATAAGTCATAGAAAATTTAAGTTTAGAAAATAAAAAAATATCCATCCTACTTCGGTCGGATGGATTTTCTTTTTGTGTTTTTGATAAAAACATAGAAGAGATTGTACTTATACAAAATTTAGTATATTCTAAAAATACAACTCCACAAGATCAAATAGATTCTATAAAGGCTTTATTTGTGTCCAATCCAGTCCTTTCAAGTGTATATAAATCTATAAATGTTATACATAGTAGTAATCTATCCACTTTCGTTCCGAAGCCTTTTTTTAATGAAAAAAAATTGTCTGCCTATTTAAACTACAATGTAAAAGTTTTGGAAAACGATTATATTGCTTATGATGTCATAGAGAATACTGAAATGGTCAATGTATATATACCTTCTATTCACTTAAATAATTTTTTGTTTGATCAGTATGGTAGTTTTGATTATAAGCACTCTTCAACAATATTGGTTGAAAATCTTTTAAAAAAATATACAAATTCTGATAGCATACATTATATCGTTCATGTTGAAAATAATTCATTTCAGATTATAGTGCTTAAGCGAAAAAAATTAGAGTTTTATAATTCTTTTAATTTTAGTACTAAAGAAGATTTTATTTATTATATCCTTTTTACAGCAGAGCAATTACATTTAAATCCAGAAGAGTTTCTACTTACTTTTATGGGAGATATTGAAAAAGAATCAGAATTGTATTCAATTGTTTATAAATACATCAGAAATATTACTTTTTACGAACCTTCTTATTCAATAAAAGAAAAGTTTGGAGTTTCTGATCATTCAAACTTTGTACTTCTTAACCAACCTTGATGAGAATTATTTCAGGAATACATAAAAGTAAACGACTATCAGCTCCTAAAAGTTTACCTGTCCGACCTACAACTGATATGGCAAAAGAGGCTTTGTTTAATATCTTAAATAATAGTTATTATTTTGACCAAGTTTCTTTCCTTGATTTGTTTTCAGGGACTGGAAATATCAGTTATGAATTTGCATCAAGAGGATGTACTACTATTACTGCAATTGACGGTCACTACGGATGTGTTAAATTTATTTCTACAACTGCAAAGAGTCTTGAAATGGATATTGATGTTTACAAAAGTGATGTCTATAAATTTTTAGAAAAAACACATTTAAAAAGCGATATCATTTTTGCAGATCCTCCTTATGATTTTGAAAAAGAAAAATTTGAAAACATTGTAGCATTGGTTTATAAAAACGATCTCTTGAATTCAGAAGGTGTTTTGGTCATAGAACATTCAAAACATACTGATTTATCTGATAATAAGTACTTTACTTATTCTAAAAAATATGGAGGAAATATGTTTAGTTTCTTTGAAAAAGAGAGTCTACAATAAACTTTCAATAATTTTTTCTTCTGATATACCTTCAGCTTCTGCTTTATAATTCTTCACTATTCTATGGCGTAATATAGGGAATGCAACTGCTTTTACATCTTCAATATCTGGAGAGTACTTTCCATGAATTGCTGCATTCACTTTTGCTCCTAAAATAAGATTTTGTGAAGCTCTTGGTCCGGCTCCCCAACTTATGTAATTATTAACATTTTCAGAAGCCATGGAAGTATTTGGTCGGGTTTTTGAAACTAATTTTACAGCATATTCAATAACATTATCTGCAACTGGAATACGTCTTATTAATTTTTGATATTCAATAATTTCTGAAGCGCTCAATAAAGAGTTCAGTTCTACTTTAGTATCTGAGGTTGTACTTTTCACAACTTCAACTTCTTCTTGAAAAGTAGGATAATCAAGATTAATTGAAAAAATAAATCGATCCAACTGCGCTTCTGGCAATGGATAGGTTCCTTCCTGTTCTATTGGATTCTGAGTTGCGAGAACGAAAAATGGTAATGACAATTTATGATGGACACCAGCAACAGTTACTGTTCGTTCTTGCATTGATTCTAGAAGTGCTGCTTGAGTTTTGGGAGGTGTTCTATTGATTTCATCAGCGAGGATAATATTAGAAAAAATAGGTCCTTTGATAAACTTAAAGGTTCTATTTTCATCCAAAATTTCACTTCCCAAAATATCTGAAGGCATCAAATCTGGAGTAAACTGAATCCTTTTAAAGTCAAGTCCTATTACTTGAGAAATTGTATTAACAAGTAAAGTTTTTGCAAGTCCAGGAACACCTATTAACAACGAATGTCCTCCTGAAAATATAGAAAATAGAACATGATCTACGGCCTGATCTTGACCGATTATCACCTTCGAAATTTCTGATTTTAATTGCTTAAACTTTTCACCTAACTCATTTATTGCTGTAACGTCTGACATAATTATTTTTTACTCCAATTTTTATTAAAATCACAGTTTTTATGTGACTCATTTATTTTTATATAGGTATCCGAAATTTTATCACTTGCCCATTTATCTATTGTTTCTTCTTGCTTTTTTTGTTTTGATAATTGCTGTATCTTCACATAATCATCTTCATAATCTGCAGTGTGTGCTTCTGCTTTGGACTTTAAAAGTAGAATTTTAAACATTTTTTCACCTTCTCTTGTCTCATCATAAAATGGATCGGTCAATTCTCCTGCTTTTAAACTTGAAACACGACTATATAAGGTAGGATCCATTCGAGTCAATTCAAAATGTGAATCTCCAGTAGCAGGATTTACAATAACACCTTTATTATTTTTAGTAGCATCCTCCTGAGAATATTCTTTTACTGCATCTATAAATGAAATTGTACCGTCTGCAATATCTTTCTTCACTTTTTCAAGTGTGTTTTTTGCCTCTAGTAATTTATTTTCATCTATTTCTGGTTGAATCAATATATGACGAATATCGATTTGTTGTCCTTTTATTTTTTCTACTTGGATGATATGATAGCCAAATTGAGTTTTAAAAGGTTCAGATACTTCTCCTTCATCAGTACTGAATGCAACTTCTTTAAACTCTTTTACAAATCCTGTTTCACGTGTAATTGTGTAAAATCCCCCTGATCCCTGACCTGTTCCTGATACTGAAGGGTCATCTGAATTTAAAAGTGCTTTCATCTGCATGCTAGATCCTGCTTCTACATCTTCTTTTATTTTAGTCAGTTTATCGATGATTCTTTTATTCTCTTCTTCAGTTGGTTCGGCATAAATAACAATCTGTGATAATTCAATTTCAGCACCTAATTCTGGCAAATTACCTTCATCTTTTAAATTATTAAAGTAAGTACGTACTTCATCTGGTGTTACTTCAATATTTTCAACAATACTTGATCTTTCTCTTTGAATAAGCATTTGATCTTTTTGAACAGTAGAAAGTTCTTTTCGAAGATCGTCTTCATCATTGAATCCATACAATTCAATAACTTTCTCCATACTTCCAAGCTGTTGGGTAAAAGATCCTAATACACGATCAACTTGTTCTTTAATTTCTGATTCTGAGACAACTATACTATCAATTACAGCATGATGCGATAATAACTTTTGAATCATAATTTCTTCAAGCATCTCACAGTCAGATATCTGAATTTTTCCTTCACTTCGTTGTTCAACTTCTAGTTTGAATTTTTCAATATCAGAATCAAGGACAATATTTTTACCGACTACAACAGCTACTCCATCTATCTTAACTCTCTCTTGAGAAAACCCATTAATTCCCGTAACATATATTACTATTAATGCTAGTTTTTTAATCATTTTTATATTTTTCAAAATTTTCATTTTTAATCGCATCATTTATTAAATCTACTTCAATTTTTCTTATTAATTCTAGTTTTCTTTTCTGTAAGATAATCTGTTCTATCGTTGGAGAAATATAACTTATTGGTGCAGTATCATTCCTTAATAAAACATCTTTTACAGTTATCAAATATAATCCTAAAGAGTCTTCTTTTTGGATAAAATTAGATTTTTTTAAAATATCCTTTTTGGGCATGTTTTTTAAAACCTCTATCTTATTTAAAATCTCATTATACTTTACCCATATAGTGTCATTAAAATTATGAGATTTAAACTCAAGTTTCATGGATTCAAGTTCTTCTTTATCCTCTGTTTTATTTGATTTAAACAATTTTATTAACTTCTTCTCATCACTTCTATCTTTGTTAAAATGAATATATTTTAACTGTACAAGTTCTTCATTGAGTTTGAAATTATCATGATTGGATAGGTAATATTGTTTTACTTGTGAATCTGTAACTATTGTATCTAGTTTATTGGAAACAAGTGCTTGCTTATATGCATTAATATACAATGTAGATCTATAATCTTTTACAAGTTTTTCAAATTCTAGTGACTCACTCTGTAAGTTAATCTCAGCTTGGTTTAATAACAATTGCTGCTTTGCCCAAGAATCTATATAATTTTTAATAATTGTGATACTATCTTGTTCGGATATCTCTGATTTAAAAAGATCTTTAATATCTTTTTCAAATAAAAACTTGTTATGAACTCTAGCAAGAGGCTTATCTTCGGTCAACTCTTCTTTAAATGTAGGTAAATACTCACATGAGACTGTTAATAGAAATATAAGTATGTAAATTATTTTTTTCATCTACTTACTATGTTTATTAATTAAAGATTTTAGAATCGAATCATTAATATTTACAGCATACGTTTTCTTCAAATCTTTAATCCATTCAATCTCCAGATAGTCTTGGTAATCACTGATCACTTTTCCTTTAATTCTATTTAATTCTTGTTGGCTAGATAGTACTATTTCATTAGTATTGACAAATATAAATTTTCCATTTTCTTCATATACATCTGAAATTCCTTTTGCTAACTTATATTTTAAAGGAAGTAATTCATTATTTATTTCAAACACTCCTGTTTTAAGTATCACGTTTGATTTTTTAATAGTATTAATATAGGATGTGATATCCTTTAGAGATGTTTTCTTTTTAAATTTTTTTTTAACAAGATTGGCCGTTTTTTTATCAGAACTAATTACAAGAGTACCTTTAATACTGTCTTGTGACCTATAATTTACTTTAGTAGTATTATAAAACTTTTCAAGTGCAATTGTATCTTTTGATTTCTCCCAAATACGTTTTTGCATTAATTCAAATAACAACAATCCATCTTTATATTCCTTGTATAAAGATGCAAATTCTTTATTTTCTTGATCTATATTGGTTTTGTAATAATCCAATATTATTTTCTCTTTATATGATTCAAATATTTTTTTAGTAAATTCTCTATTATTTAAAAACTGAGCAAATTCTTTTACAGTTGTTTCTTTACCTTGGACTGTCAACAACGCATTGGAAGATTCTTTATCGATAGAATTAACATTTAGAGTTAATTTCTCTAAAAGGGTTTGATCAATCGTAATCACATATTGTTGTTTCAATTTATGTACGATTGAATTATTTATAAAATTTGATCTATCACCTCTTCTTACTTTGGCTGTAAGGTTTTCTTTTACAATGTCATAACTCTCAATTGGAAACTTATTATCTAATCGTATTATATGCCAACCAAAGTTTGATTTAAAAGGTTTGGAATAGTCTCCAATTTCTTTTAATGAAAATGCTACATCTTCGAATTCTTTTACCATTTTTCCAGTTCCAAATCTTCCTAATGAGCCTTTTTGTTTTGCAGAATACGGATCTTCAGAAACATTTTTAGCAAGAAAATAAAAATCTTCACCATCATTCAGTTTTTTATAAATCGAATTAATTTTCTCAACAGACTCTATTGAATCACCCTTAATCATAATGTGAGAAGCTTCAATCTCTCCCAAAGATTTTCGAATGTCATTTATCATGACAATATGATACCCAAATCTTGTTCGGAAAGGTTGTGAAATTTGATTTACTGATGTATTGTAAGCCGCACTTTCAAAAGGGTATACCATATCAAAAGCAGAAAAATATCCTAAATTACCATCATTTTTCTTTACAGATGGATCATCAGAATATGCATTTGCAGTTTCTTTAAAGTCACCTCCATTTACTATTTTATTTCTTGCTTCAGTAATCTTATTGTATGCTTTTAAAGTATCAGAAGGTGAAGATTTATCATTTACATTAACAAGTATATGGCTTGCATTAATTTCTGTAAGACTTCTTTTATACGTTTCTTTAACTAGATTTTCAAGAATAGAATCATCCCTTAAATAAGGTTCAATTAATTGTTTTCGATACGTTTTTAATTCGGCTTGATAGGTTTCTATAGTATCCAATTTCAATTCATAAGCTTGTTTAATTTTTAACTTATAATTGATAAATAAATTCAAATAATTATTAATATCTTTTTGGTTTTCATCTTTTACAATTTCAATATTCTTATTGTAAACGTTTAAAAATTCAGAAACATAAAATGAATCATCTTCTATTGTAAAAAGAACTTGATCTTTTTCTTGTCCATAGAAATGAATAGATAAAATAACAAAAAGGAAAAAGAAACTATTTTTAAAGGTCATTACTATTTATTTGGTTATAAAAAAGGTCAAGAATTTAAAAAACGCAATTTATCTTTTATTTATAAGTAAATCTGTTAAATAAATTATAAAGAAATGATACCCTCAATTTTTTCTGCCAATTTATATTTAGAAATAATTTCATCAGAACTTTCCATTTCAATTAACACTGAAACACTAGTATATTTACCAGTTTTAGAAGATCTTGTATCTATTACAGCACCACCATAATTGAAAATAGATTCTATCTCTTTAACTTTCAATTCATCTGCTGGAATAATAAATTTATATAAATATTTAGAAGGAAAAGTTGTAGTTTCATCAAGTCGAAGTTTCAACTTTATATAAAAATCTTTTTTATCACTCATGCTTTTTATATTATAGAAATACAATAACTATATTACTATTAATCAATTACAAAATTACATTTATAATCGGTAAATTATCAATAAAATATAAAAACAATTTTCAATAGCTTATTTTTGTATTATGCAAAAAAAAATAGTCATTACAGGAGGTCCAGGAACTGGAAAGACATCGATAATAAAAGAGTTAAATAAACGAAATTATTTTTGTTTCCATGAAGTGATTCGTGAATTAACATTAGAGGCTAAAAATGATGGAAGTCTTCAAGATTTATCTACTAATCCTATTGCAAAAGTAAATGATTCCCTTAGTTTTAATTTAAAACTTTTAAATGGTAGAATTCAACAATATAAAGATTCAAATACTCTAGAAAATAAAATGGTTTTTTTTGACAGAGGTATTGCTGATGTTCTTGGTTATATGGATTATTTTAAGCAACCTTATGACCAGTATTTTATCGATGCTTGTGAGAGAAATAAGTATTCCAAAATTTTTATACTTCCACCATGGAAAAATATTTATATTTCTGATAATGAGAGGTTTGAAAGTTATGAAGAGGCTGTAGAAATTCATTATGCATTGAAAAAAATATATGAATTTTTAGGTTATGAAATCATGGAAGTTCCTTTCGGTACTATTGAAGAACGTACGGACTATATTATAGAGTCTCTATAAATATATGAATACTCCAACATCCATACTTGAAAAATATTGGGGGTTCTCTAGTTTCATTGATCCCCAAGAAAAAATTATAAACCATGTCTTAAACGGAAAGGATACAATCGCATTGTTACCTACAAGTGGTGGAAAATCAATATGTTTTCAAGTTCCTGCCCTACTCAATAAAGGAGTATGCATTGTGATTTCTCCTCTTATTTCATTGATGAATGACCAAGTCCAAAATCTTAAAAAGAGAAACATTAAAGCAATCGCATTGACATCTCAATTATCAGAAAATGAGATTATAAATGCTTTTGATAATTTACAATTTGGGAATTATAAATTTTTATATATTTCTCCAGAAAAAATTCAGTCTGAATTTATACAAGAGAAAATAAAACAACTCAATGTTCAACTTATTGCTATTGATGAAGCACACTGTATTTCTGAATGGGGACACGATTTTCGTCCTTCGTATTTAAATATAAGTATACTTAGAACAATTCATCCTAAAGTTCCAATAATTGCACTTACAGCATCAGCAACAGAAAAAGTTGTCGAAGATATTAGTATAAATCTACAACTAGATAACCCTATCATTGTTAAAAAATCATTTTTTAGGGCAAATCTTGCGTATCAAATTTTTGAAGTTGAAGATAAATTTTACAAAATAAAACAAATCCTAAATAAAGTTAAAGGTTCTAAAATTATCTATACTAATTCTAGGAGACAGACCGTTGAGTTGTCAAATCAACTCAATTCATTAAACTACCAATCTTCATTCTTTCATGGAGGAATGAATTATAATGATAAATTAAAATCTTATAACGAATGGCTTAATGACGAAAAAACAATTATTGTTGCTACCAATGCTTTTGGAATGGGAATTGATAAACCGAATGTAAGGGTTGTTATTCATGTTAATATTCCACTTTCAATAGAGAATTATATGCAAGAAGCGGGACGTGCAGGAAGAGATGGAAAAAAAGCCTTTTCGGTAGTTCTTAAAAACAAAGCTGATGTTTATGATACTCAAGTTCTTACTAAAAAAACAGTACCTGAAATTGAATTTGTAAAAAAAGTTTATATTCATATGAATCACTATTATCAGATTTCATATGGAGAACTATTAGACAAAAATTATAATTTCAATATGACCGAATTTTGTAATCACTATAAAATTCCAATTGTAAAAACATACAATGCTATAAAAGTATTGGATAGAGAGAATATCATTTCATTAAATGAAAATTTCAGCCGGAAATCAATATTAAAATTTATTGTTTCCAATAAGGAAATCTTTGATTACATGGATAAAAATCCTTCAAAAAAGGATTTGATAACATTATTATTAAGGACATATGGTGGTATTTTTGACGCGTTTAAAACAATTAATGAAAATTATATTTCTACTCAATTGAAAGTTTCTTTAAAAGAGGTTAAGGAATCATTGCGACAATTTCATTCTCATGAATTGGTTTCATATCATAATTCCAATAATACTACACAAATAAATTTCCTGGTTCCAAGAGAAGACAATAGTACTATAAATCATGTTTCAAGAAATATAATAAAGAGAAATGAATTAAAAATTGATAAGATGAATCAACTGATTCAATTTATAGAAGATGATACCATATGTAGAAGTAGGCAGCTTCTCTCCTATTTTAATGAATCAGAAACGAGTAATTGTAGAATATGTGATGTGTGTGTTTCTAATAAAAATAAAGAAGACCGAACCGTAGACTTTTCAGAGCAAATTGTTAATCTACTTCATACTAGTAATTCATTATCTTCTAAAGAAATTATTAGCCATTTTAACCAACCAAAAGATAAAGTTCTATTTAATTTACAATTACTTTTAGAAAAAAATATTTTAACCGTAACTTCGCATAATAAATATAAAATCAATAAAATTGGATAGGGAATTACGTGTTGTATTTATGGGAACTCCAGAATTTGCAGTTGCAATCTTAAAAGGACTCATAGAAGAAAAATTAAACGTTGTAGGAGTAATTACCGCTCCAGACAAGCCTTCTGGTCGTGGACGAAAAATGAATCAATCTGCAGTGAAAAAATTTGCTTTAGAAAATAATTTGCCTGTTCTACAACCTACCAATTTAAAAAACGAAGTTTTTCTTGAAGAGTTGATTGAATTAAAAGCAAATCTTCAAGTTATAGTTGCATTCAGAATGTTACCGAAAGTTGTATGGGAAATGCCTGAGTATGGAACTTTTAATCTTCACGCATCTTTACTTCCTGAATACAGAGGAGCAGCACCTATAAATTGGGCAATTATGAATGGTGAAACTAAAACTGGAGTTACTACATTCTTTATTGATGAAAAAATTGATACAGGAGAAATTATTTTACAATCAGAAACTGAAATAAGATCTGATGAAACATTGGGTGAATTACATGATAGACTTATGCGTATCGGTTCAGAATTAGTCAATAAAACAGTTCATTTGATTGCTACTAAAAAAGTAATTACCTATAAACAACCATCAAAAGAAGAAAAATCAGCTCCTAAAATTCATACTGAAACATGTCAAATAGATTGGTCAGATGATCTCAATACAATCTATAATAAAATAAGAGGATTAAATCCATATCCTGCAGCATGGACTACGTTGCATAATCAAGATGAAGAAATCAATATAAAGTTATATGATGTAAGAAAGGAATATTCTAAACATGAATTGAGCTCAGGAATTATTGTTTCCAATAAAAAAATATTGAAAGTAGCAACGAAAGATGGCTACCTTATTATAGATAGTATAAAACTTGCTGGAAAGAAAAAAATGGATTCGAAAAGTTTACTAAATGGGTATATTTTTCATACAAATTCAAAAATGCTCTGAATCCCTTATTCTATATAGGTTTGTTGATTTACACCATAAAATAACTATGGTTATTAACAATCTACCTACATTTATCAACAAATCTAGTAATTTATTGCCTTAAAAGTTGCATGAGCCCTTATTCCTGCTATATTTGTTAGGCTAAGTAAAAGCAAATAAATTTTAACCATTAAATTAAATTAAAAATTATGAACAAATCAGATTTAGTTGATGCTATGGCATCAGATGCAGGAATTACAAAAGCAGCTGCAAAGTCAGCTTTAGATTCTTTAACAGCAAATGTGACTAGTACTCTTAAAAAAGGAGGAAAAGTATCACTAGTAGGATGGGGAACATGGTCTATTTCAAATAGAGCTGCAAGAACAGGAAGAAATCCTCAAACTGGAGCTGCAATCCAAATCAAAGCTAAAAATGTAGTAAAATTTAAAGCAGGAGCTGGATTTAGTAATTCAGTAAACTAATAAAATCAATTTTATTATTTTATTAAAACTCTCTTATATAAGTAAGAGAGTTTTTTTTATTGTTTTTTTTTTTTACATTTATAAAGTAAAGTTATTATAATGATAGATTTAAAACCTTCTAAAGGAAAACTACTTATTGCAGAACCATCAATATTAAACGATAGTTCTTTCAATAGATCTGTTGTTTTATTAACTGAACACAATAATGAATCAGGTAGTATAGGATTTATAATGAATAAACCTATGGACTATATTGTAAGTGATCTTGTACCAGAAATAGATTGTAATTTTACAGTTTATAATGGAGGTCCTGTTTCACAAGACAATTTATATTTTATCCATAAAATTCCAGAACTTATTCCAGAAAGTATTGAAATTGCAAAAGGAATTTATTGGGGAGGTGACTTTAAAAGTGTTACTAATTTATTAATTAACAAAATAATCACGTCTAAAGATATTCGTTTTTTTCTAGGATATTCCGGATGGAGTGAAAATCAATTATCTGAAGAGTTAACAGAAGAATCATGGCTAGTCATGGAAAACAGTCATTCGAATATTTTAACCACTAATTCTTCACTTTGGAAAAATAAATTAATGGAAATAGGAGGTGAATATCTTATTTGGGCTAACGCTCCAAAAGATCCTGCATTA
>CAJQNZ010000023.1 GCA_905479835.1 uncultured Flavobacteriaceae bacterium | reverse complement strand
CCTTTATAAGGATATGCTCTATTTAATAAAACATGTAGTAATATTAAATTTATATAAAACTTATACTGTTTAGATGAAATCGGTTCAGAATTTGATCAGAATGTGACTTAATTGTATACTATTCTACTTTCTAATAAATAGGTTCATTTCAATTAGTTAATTATTTTTTGTAATTTTATTAAATCTAACTTAAATTTTATACTATTATGAATTCAAAAGTATTATTAGTTTTAAGAATCTTTTTCGGAGTATTCTTAGTGTTTTTTGGAGCAAATAAATTTTATCCGATGCTTGAAATGATTCCACCAGAATCAGCTTTAGGTTATTGGGAAGCTTTATCTACTGTTGGAGCAATGAAAATTGTTGCTATTCTTGAAATAGTAGCAGGATTAGCATTGCTATTCAATAAATTTGCACCATTAATGATGGTAATTTTAATGAGTATATCTGTCAATGCTGTACTCTATCATCTAGCATATGATTCTGGAACTATTGGAGGATCAATTGTCCTTTTAGTTTTAAACGTTGTTATGCTATATGCATATAAAGATAATTACAAGGGATTGTTGAGTTAATCTTCTATTAAAAATAAATGTTAAAGGCGCTTTATAGCGCCTTTATTTTTTTCTAATGTTGTATTTTTAATGAAATTTTTTATTCAAATGAGCACAATTCCAAAATCCACTTTTACTTTTTTAAATAAAGTTAAAAACAACAACAATCGTGAATGGTTTGCAGAAAATAAATCATTGTACACAACTGAATATCAATCTGTTATTTTATTTGCTGATAGTGTTTTAAATGAAATGAACAAGCATGACTTAATTGAAACTGCTACAGGTAAAAAAAGTTTGTATAGAATTTACCGAGACACTCGTTTTTCAAAGGATAAAACACCCTACAAAACCTTTTTTAGCGGATATTTAAAGCGCGCGACAAAACACTTAAGAGGCGGATATTATTTTCACATCGAACCTGGAAATTCATTTGTAGGAGGTGGATTTTGGAACCCTAATTCTGAAGACTTGCTTAGAATTCGTAAGGAAATTGTAAGTGATGCGAGTGAACTAAGAGCAATCCTAAGTGATCAACTTTTTATCGATACTTTTGGTGAATTAAGTGGTGAAAAAGTAAAAACGGCACCAAGAAATTTTGATAAAAACCACCCAAATATTGATTTGTTGAGGTATAAGCAGTTTTTAATTAGTAAAAAATTCAGTGATAAAGATGTTTTAAGTCCAGATTTTTATAAAAAAGTCAATACAACTTTTATGGCTATGCGTCCATTCTTCAATTTTATGAGTGAGGTATTAACAACCGATGAAAATGGAGTACCATTATATGAAGATTAATGACATAAATATTCAAACACTCATTATGAATGATAATTCAATAATCACAAATTGCTATATTCTTCTATGTTAAAAGTCCTAAACAAAGGAATAACACTACAAATAATAAGCCTAAAATTAAACTTTTTTTAATACTCATAACCTTTAAAATGGTTAACTATAACAATTAATTCATTTTGTTTATTTAATGAATTAATTATTATAATAGGTTAATAAATTTCGTGGGGAAGTAAGTACTATACGCTAATACTCAGACGAATATATGAATAATATTTTTTTACACCAAATAATGGTTAAATGTTTCTATTTTTTGACAATAAAAAAAATACTTTTAATAAAATAATTTCAATTATTCTTGTAGATATCAATAAGTCAAAATAATTGTTACTAATATGTTAATTGTTTTTTTTTAGATGCTTGCAGAAGACACATATATTTCTTATAATTGCATCATTAAGACAATATTTCCCCACATTTTATATTGCAATGTGTTGATGTTTTTGAAAAATTATAAGCACTAAGCAATATTTTTAAATAATACAGCCGTAATGTCAAGAACTTAAATAGTAACTACCGTTGTGGGGACGACTTAAAAATCTGTTTAGTTTATTGCGGCTGTTCTTTTATTAAAACCTCTACTTTTTGTGCTTATAATTAATCTACTACTGTCATGGGGACGACACTTCTGCTTTTATAATTTCCGTTGTAGGGACAACTTAAAACTAATTGTTTTGTTTTTTTAACTACTGTTGTGGGGACAACTTGAAATTTGGTTTTCACTTTTTTTTTATTTACTACTGTTGTGGGGACAACTTAAAACTAATTGTTTTATTTTTTTAACTACTGTTGTGGGGACAACTTTCATACTTATCTTTCCAGAAAAATATTGGTGAAATAATTTCTTCCTAGTTCGTTTGCTTCAGTTGATATACCAAAATCTGTGAATGATGGATTTTCGATTGTAGCTTTATGTTTTTCGCTTTTCAACCAAGCATTCACAACACCTTCTGCAGAACTGAACCCAAAAGCAACATTTTCTGCTACTACTTTGGCATCTGCACTTTCAATTAAATTTTTAGATCTCATTCCAAAATTATCATGACTCACCTCTCCTACTTCAAGCATATAACTGGTATGCGTTGCTGCTTCTCTTGAAGCCATATTAAAAGTATTGAGACTATTTAATCCTAAACTTTCTCTATGTTGATTTACTAAGTAAACAATCTCATATTCAATTGGAGAATAATTAAGGCTTATATCTTCTACCTTGGATGCTTTACCAGAATAGATTCCATCATCTTCAGCGCTACAAGAAATTAGCATAATTGTTAATAGAATAATACTTGCTAGTTTTAAAGTTATTGATTTCATAATAGGGGTGTTTTTTGGTTAATTTTATTTAATCAAGTCAGTCATAATAATTCATAAAAAATATTTTAGTGGGATAAAAACTTCTTGTCTCGAAAGAAATGACTTACTATTTTATATAGCTATTGCATATTTTTATTTTGTAATAAATTCATAGATCGTATTATGGGTTGATAGGTATTTTAGTATTGCTATTGCGAATAAGAATACTGTTATAGTATTTATTAATGTTATTTTCATAATTCTTTTGTTTAAATAAGAGGCTGTGTTAAAAGATTTTTAAGTCTTACTCAATAGAAAAATCAAATTAATTTTCGGATTGCTTCTCAAATTCAATGATCGACGACTTTTAACACATACCTCTATTTTATTGGGGTTACTCCTATTTACTTATATTGTTATGTGTGATGATTAGATTTAAAGAGTGTGCTAAATACCCTACTATTGTCATTAGAAAAATCAAATTAATTTTCGGATTGCTTTTCATTTTCTTTTTTTTAGTATTTGGCACACACCTTTTCATCATTTTTGGGGTTTACTCTAACTAATCACACTATTACTTTTCTTTACTTTAAAAGGAAACCGAATTAAAAACATTCCTATAACTCCATAACAATTATTTTTGTCTTGTTGTTTGCTTTTTAAACAGTCCCCTTTAATTATTAGGTTAATTGCTTTTTCATAGACTATTTTCCCTAATTTTATTTAATAGTTTGTTTAAGGTTACCATATCACGTTTTGTTAAATTTTTCATGATTTCTTTTTCTTTACGAAACTGTGCTTTTTCTATTTCCTTTAATAGTAAAATTCCTTTTTCCGTTATTAAAATTTCAACCTTCCTCCTATTTTCTTGAGATTGTTCTCTAGTTAATAGCCCTTTAAGTCTTAATTTTTCAACCAATCTTGTAGTATTACTCATTTTACTAGTCATACTATTCTGGATAGTCGCAAGATTTGCTGGTTCACCTTTTAAATTTTCCAATACTGTAAGAACGTTGTACTGCTCAACTGATAAAGCATATTGCTTTAAGTGTTCTGCAGACTTCTCGTAAACCAGATTGCCAGTTAACAATAAATTTTTTATTGTTTCTTTTGGCAAATTCTTTTTTACTTCATTATTATCTTTTTCATTTAACTCTTTCATTCTTGTGGGGACAACAATTGTATATACAACTATTGTTGCTACAAATGTATAAGATTAAATAGTATCTCCAAATTTTTTACGAACTTTTTTATCTTTATTATTTTAAACTATAACGAAATGGTTATATCTTTAACTGTAAATGATATAGTTGCATAAGTGAAAATACACGTAATAATTTGAAGGTAACTTACTGGTATATAACTTATTAAATATAACTTAATTTTAAAACTTTATTTTAAACTTAAAAATTTATAACTCAATAATTTTTAAAAAAATAAATAAAAAAAATTTAAGTTATAGTAGTATTTTTATCTAAGGTTATACCCTATTATTGTTAAAAAATAAAAAAAATGGTAGATAAAAAACAGAAATAAGGGCTTAAAAAGCCATTTTTTTGGCACGAAATGACTCATAAATTGCACTATTATGCTATATTTCTAGTAAAATTTGGTGCGAAATGATGTTATTTTTAGCAATAAATGAGGTGAATAAAGTTTGAAAATTAGAATTTACAATCTCATTATTTAGAAATATTGCATAAAAAAACACCTCATAAAGAGGTGTTTTTATTTTAGAATTATAATATATATCTAATAAAATTATGCTCTAAATTCGATTTTTCTCATTCTTAAACTCTCTGGTGTTACTTCTAAATATTCATCAGATTTAATATATTCCATATTTTCTTCTAAAGAGAAATCAATTTTAGGTGCAATTTTCATTGCTTCATCTGATCCAGACTTACGCATATTTGTCAATTGTTTACCTTTTATTAAATTGACTGCCATATCTTCTGACTTACTATTCTCTCCAATTACTTGACCTATATAGATTTCCTGATTCACATCAATAAAAAACTTACCTCTATCTTGTAAACGATTCAAAGCATAAGCGGTTGCTTTTCCAGCAGCAGCAGATACAATTGCTCCCTTTATCTCTTCAGTGAAATCCCCTTTATAAGGTCCATATTCGCTAAATCTATGATTTATAATTGCAGTCCCTGCAGTTGCAGTTAATATTTTATTTCTTAAACCTATCAATCCACGTGAAGGGATTGAGAATTCTAAATGCTGTAAATCTCCTTTTGGTTCCATTATCAATAAATCACCTTTTCGAATTGAAACAAGGTTTACGGCTTTGGATGCAACTTCTTCTGGTAAATCAATAGACAATGTTTCCATTGGTTCATGCTTCTTACCATCAATCATTTTAATAATCACTTGCGGTCTTCCTACTTGCAACTCATACCCTTCTCTTCGCATAGTTTCAATCAATACTGATAGATGTAAAACTCCACGTCCAAAAACGTTGAACTTATCTTCACTATCTGTAGTTTCAACTTTTAATGCTAAATTCTTTTCTAATTCTTTGAACAGACGATCACGAATATGACGCGATGTAACAAACTTACCTTCTTTACCAAAGAAAGGAGAGTTATTAATCGTAAATAACATACTCATTGTAGGCTGATCTACTTCTATTCTTGGCAATGCTTCAGGATTTTCTATATCAGCAATTGTATCACCTATTTCAAAACCTTCAATTCCAGTAATTGCACAGATATCTCCACTTCTTACTTTAGAAACTTTGGCTTTACCCATTCCTTCAAAAATATGCAATTCTTTAATTCGTACTTTTTTAGTAGTTCCATCTGCTTTACAAAGCATATAATCTTTTCCTTCTTCTAAATCTCCTCTAAAAACACGACCAATTGCTATTCTTCCTGTAAATGATGAGAAGTCTAATGAAGTAATCTGCATTTGTGGCGAACCTTCTCTATAAGGTGCTTCTGGAATATGTTCGACTACTGCATCTAATAATGGAATGATATTATCTATTGGTTTAGACCAATCAGTATTCATCCAACCATTTTTTGCAGAACCATAGATCGTAGTAAAATCTAATTGCTCTTCGGTTGCTTCTAGTGCAAACATTAAATCAAATACTTTCTCATGAACTAGATCTGGAGTACAGTTTTCCTTATCAACCTTATTCACAACTACTATAGGAGTCAATCCCAATTCTAGTGCTTTTCCTAAAACAAATCTTGTTTGAGGCATGGGTCCTTCAAAAGCATCAACTAACAAGAGCACACCGTCTGCCATTTTTAAGACACGTTCCACTTCTCCACCAAAATCCGCGTGGCCTGGAGTATCAATCACATTGATTTTAACATCTTTATAGTTTACAGATACGTTTTTTGACAAGATTGTTATACCACGCTCTCTTTCTAAATCATTGTTATCCAATAATAAGTCTGTACGAACTTTACGATCGTCCAAAATTTTTGCTTGATCAATAATCTTATCTACCAATGTAGTTTTACCGTGATCAACGTGAGCTATAATAGCGATGTTTCTAATAGATTGCATACTTTATTTTTTAAAAGTGCAAAAGTAGTTGTTTATTTTGATAAATAAACAGTAAGTAACTAATATGTTTTAATTATTACTCGCAATTGCCAATAATTTATTGACTGTGTTCCAATTCCTTGATGTTGCTGATACTTTTAATTTATTTTCAAAAAAATTATTTGTCATTTTTGTTCTTCCTGCGCCATTAGGATATACCGTATAAATGATAGTTCCATCAATAACGTATTTTTCAGACTCAAATTGGTATTTTTTTAAAATCTCAATATTCTCTATCGTAGGATAATCTGATAAAAAAGTAACATATAATGACTTTAATGCTATCTTAGAATCTTTTATAAAAGGATTGTTCTCTATAATCGAAGTCCAATCTGTAAGCGTTTTAGTAATTACAGGAATTTGAAATTTATACTCCTTATATATGTAAGCAGAAATTTGTTGTGATATTTCTTCACTACCTTCTGATGCGTTAAAAACTATATTACCACTCTGAATATAGGTCTCAACATTTTCAAAATCAGAATAAGAAAGGACTCTTCTTAAATCTTCCATTTTGATTTTTTTCTGACCCCCTACATTTATTCCCCTTAATAAAGTTATATATCTCGGCATTATGTAATCAGAATCTTTATGTGCGCTTGGTAATAAAGTAGGAATATATTTTATAATAAGTGGTAAAATTATAGCACCTCCAGGAAGCATGAATATTGTAAATGCAGGAATTCCTCTACATATATTCAGTAATTGATCTTTCACTCTACCCTTTTCTTCTATAGAAAGATTTTGATACGTAGCTTTTCCTAGAAGCCTTACTAGTTCTTTACTTTCTTGTAATTCTTTAGTAAGCCTTTTCTGGTTTTTATGAATTGCTATTTTTAACTCAACAACACGATTCACTATAATTTTCTTCTAGTTCTTTCTGTTTTTAAGAGGTTTAACTCCCTACTTGTCTGTCCTGCAACGGATGTGTTTTCTTCTGCACGTCTTATTAAGTATGGCATCACATCTCGAACTGGTCCAAAAGGAAGATACTTTGCTACATTATATCCTTTACTTGCTAAGTTGTAACTGATATGATCACTCATTCCATATAACTGACCAAACCATAGTCGCATATCATCAGACTTAACACCATGTTTTTTTGCTAGTTCCATAACCAAGTATGAACTGTCCTCATTATGAGTTCCTGCAAATAATGCCATTTTTGGATGCTCCATCATATAGGCAATTGCTGCATTGTAATTTTCATCTGTAGCTTGCTTGTCTTTGCATATAGGAGACGGGTAGTTTTTCTCTTCTGCTCTATCTCTTTCCTTTTCCATATAAGCGCCTCGAACTACTTTCATACCTATATGATAGTGTTTTTCTTGAGCCCTTTCATGAAGTTTTATTAAATATTCCATTCTATCATGACGGTACATTTGTAATGTATTGAATACAATAGCCTTCTCTTTATTATAAACCTCCATTAACTCTTCAATTAATTTATCTGCAGCAAGTTGCATCCAACTTTCTTCTGCGTCAATCAATAACGGAACATCTTTTTCTACTCCAAGTTTGCATATAGTATGGAACCTGTTAAGTACCCTATCCCATTCTTCTTTTTCATCTTTAGTTAGTGTTTTGCCTTCAGACAATTTTTGGTATAAATAAAATCGTCCAAGACCTGTAGGCTTAAAAACAGCA
>CAJQNZ010000022.1 GCA_905479835.1 uncultured Flavobacteriaceae bacterium | reverse complement strand
ATGAGGAAG
The DNA here is from genome assembly GCA_905479835.1 of uncultured Flavobacteriaceae bacterium. Classification (GTDB taxonomy): domain Bacteria; phylum Bacteroidota; class Bacteroidia; order Flavobacteriales; family Flavobacteriaceae; genus Urechidicola. The sequence continues at coordinate 8,418 of CAJQNZ010000022.1, read as the reverse complement.
CATTTGCAAAAACGAGTAAAGAGAATCGTGTTACTTTTTTTAGCAGAAGCAAGAACAGATTGTGGACAAAAGGTGAAGAATCTGGTAATTTCCTTGAAGTTAAAGAGTTACAAATTGACTGTGATAATGATACTATTTTAATCAAAGCACTTCCTAATGGTCCAACGTGTCATACAGGTTCAACGAGTTGTTTTAATGATGAAACTTCTAAAGGTTTTCTATATGAGTTAGAACAAATCATTCACCAACGAATTGATGATAATGATGAGGAATCTTATACCAATAAGTTATTTAAACGCGGAATCAATAAGGTAGCACAAAAGGTAGGTGAAGAAGCAGTTGAATTGGTGATAGAAGCAAAAGATAACGATGCAGATTTGTTTAAAAACGAAGCTGCAGATTTGATGTATCACTATTTAATATTACTGAAAGCCAAAGGTTTTAATCTGACTGATATTGAAGATATATTGAGTGAAAGAAATTGAAAATTTGGTTATTCTTAGTTTGATTTTTTTACCAAGCACCTTCTTTTTGTTTTTTATTCGCAGTGCATAAAACTATAATAGCATCAATTCTTTTCTGCCTTGTTACTTCGCGCTTTGCACTATGGAGCCAGTATAAATAACTTTTCCTATAAGAAGTAGCAAAGTTTTTGTAATTCTTGTATGCAATAGGATGAATGTAAAAAGCAGCTTTTAGTTCAGGTGGAATAACTTCATTATCGACATCATTTAATGCATCCCAAGAGCCGTTTTTCTTGCCTATTTCAATAGATTTCAAACCTGAAGCATGCATCAGGTTATCATTAATTAATTGTTCAATATAGTTTTTATTGAGCCTACTCCAGACACTTTTTACATTACGAGGAGAAAAATATTGCTTGCGTTTTTCATCATCAATTTTCTTTACTGTGGAATCAATCCATCCATAGCAAATAGCAACTTTTACAGCTTCTTCCCAACGCATTGATGGTTTATTACTCGATACTTTATAGAAAATCAAATATACTGCATCATGAGTTTCGTGGTTTTCATGAAGCCATCCTCGCCATTGAATAGCTGTAGGGAAATAGAGTAGTGGTTTATTCATTAATTCTTTTAATCGTTTTAATAAGAATCGGCTTCAGTAATTGTTGTTTGATATTTTCTTGACCTTGAATATTAAGTACTACATCCATTCCTTGAATTACTTTTCCAAATGCGCCAAACCCTTGTCCGTCAGGATTTCGTTTTCCTTGAAAATCAAGTGCTGGTTGATCATTAATACAAATAAAAAAACTACTTGTAGCGGTATGAGGTTGATCTCGAGCCATTGAAAGTGTTCCATTTAAATGTTTTATTCCAGTCATTTCTGTTGTTTCCAATGAAATAGGAGGAAAAGTAGTTGTTTCGTCAAGATCTGCAGCTTGAATAACTTGAATTTTAATCTTTCTATCGGTTTCATTTTCTGGAGTACAAACTCTGAAAAAAGATGTGTTATCATAAAGTCCTGCATCTACATAACGAAGGAAATTTGAAACTGTAATAGGTGCTTTTTCAGGGTGTAATTCAACAATTATAGTACCTTCAGTAGTTTCAATTTTACATTGAATAGATTTTTGATTGTTGCAACTAAATAATACTGCTATTAAAAAAAATAGTTGTAAAATGTTTTTTAAATTCATTTTGACTAATTATTAAATTGAGTTGTATGCTAATATACAATAATTGTTGTTAGGTTATTATTTGCAATGAATGTATCCTCGAGCGCAGTCGACAGGTTTTATAGTTCTCGATTGCATTCGAACGGACAAGTCGAATAATTCAAAGGGTTTTATAAACTATTTACTGACTTCCAACGCATTCAGTAAAACCGTTGCAGGATGTAAAGAAGTTCGTTTTGTTCCATCAAATATCTGGTGACGACAACTAGTTCCCGCTGCTACAATAATTGTATCCCTTTCCGTTTTTCTGACTTTTGGAAATAAAGTATCTTCTCCTACCTGCATACTCACTTTATAATGTTCTTTTTCATACCCAAAAGATCCAGCCATTCCGCAGCAACCTGTATTCATGATTGTTACTTTATTATTAGTCGGTAGATTTAAAATAGCAAATGTCGCATGTGTGCTTGATAAGGCTTTTTGATGGCAATGCCCATGAATTTTTATAACTTGAGATTTTTTATTGAAGTGACTGCTCGTTATATTTTTAGCGTTTACTTCTCGTTGCATAAATTCTTCAAAAGTAAATGTGTTTTTGGCAATTTTTTCTGCAGACTCTTTATCATCAGCAAGTCGTAAATATTCATCTCGAAAACTTAAAATTGCGGAAGGCTCAATCCCTATCAAAGGGATAGTATCTGTAATCAATTTTTTAAATATGTCTATATTTTCATTTGCAACTTTCTTCGCTTCTTTTAAAAACCCTTTTGAGATAAAACTTCTTCCGCTTTCTGAATGACTAACAATCAGTACTCTATATCCTAATTTCTCCAATAATGTAATAGTGTCAATCCCAACAGAAACATCATAGTAATTTGTAAATTCATCACAGAAAAGATATACCTCTTTAGATTTAGAAGAATTTTTCTGCTGTGAATACCATTTTCGTAAAGTTATAGAACCCAATTTTGGCACTGACCTTTCAGTAGCAATTCCCATTATTTTTTTAGTAAATGTAGTATTTAAAACCAAGTTTGTCAGAGCAGGAGCAATGCTTCCTAATTTGTTATACTTGACATTATTGGCAAACATTTTATTTCTAAATGAATAGCCATTTTCTTCTTGATATTGATATAAAAATTCTGCCTTTAATGCAGCAACATCAACATTACTAGGACATTCGGAAGCACAAGCCTTACAACTTAAACAAAGGTCAAATACTTCTTTTAATTCTTTATGATTAAATTTATTTACTTTATCAGAATGGGTTAAAAATTCACGCAATGTATTTGCACGAGCACGTGTTGTATCTTTTTCATTTTTAGTAGCTCTATAACTAGGACACATTGCGCCTCCTGCTTCAGCGGATTTTCTGCAATCACCAGAACCATTACATTTTTCAGCCAACTTTAAAATACCTTCGTTTTCGGAAAAATCTTGAATAGTCTTGACTATAGGTTCTTTTCTATCAATTTCATATCGTAGACTTTTATCCATTGGAAAAGCATCTGTAATCTTCCCTTTGTTAAAAATAGTATTTGGATCAAATACTTTTTTAAGACGTCTTAATAATTGGTAATTTTTATCTCCAATCATTAGAGGAATAAACTCTGCACGTACAATTCCGTCGCCATGTTCACCACTGAATGAACCTTTGTATTTTTTAACCAGTTGAGCAGTTTCGGTTGTGATTTTTCTGAAAAGCACTACATCTTCTTGTTTCTTCAAATTTAAAATAGGACGTAAATGTAATTCACCTGCTCCTGCATGAGCATAATAAACAGCTTCTTGCTGATATTTGTCCATTATACTGGTAAATTCATCAATATAGTTTGGTAAATCTTCGAGAGCAACTGCAGTGTCTTCAATACAAGCAACTGCTTTTTTATCACCTATCATATTTCCTAGTAGTCCCAAACCTGCTTTTCGCAGGTAATGGACTTTACCAATATCATCTCCATATACTTTGGGATGATGATACCCAAAATTGTTTTTTTCTAGATCCGATATTAAATTATCTGCTAATAGTTCAACTTCTTTTAGCGTATCTGCACTGACTTCTAGCATTAAAACAGCTTTTGGATCACCTTGCAAAAAGAAACGATTCTGTGCTTGTTCACGATTGTTTTTTGTACAATCTAAAATTACTTTATCCATTAATTCACAGGTATATAAATTGTGATTCATGGCAATAACTGTTGCTTTTAAACTTTCTGTAAGACTCTTAAAATGCGAAGTCACCATAATACTATGGCTAGGAGGCAGGTCATCCAATTGTATTTTGATAGCCGTAGTAAAGGCTAATGTACCTTCACTTCCTGAAAGGAATTTAGAAATATTTATAGTTGGTTCTTTTCCACCAAATAAATCAGATTTTAAAAACTCATCAACAGCATATCCTGTATTTCTTCTGTGAATTTTAGGCTTTGGAAATTCGTTTTTTATTTCTTCTTGTTGATCTTTAATTGAAAGTTCCTCAAAAATTGAATTATATATTTTTCCTTCTAATGAATCTATTTTTGTTTTTTCTACAAATTCTTTTGAAGTGATTTCTGAAAAGGTGGCTTCACTACCATCTGATAATAGGGTGTCAATTGAAAGAACTTTATCACGAGTTACTCCATATCTTATTGAAGTACTTCCAGAAGAATTATTCCCTACCATTCCACCTATCATACAACGATTGGAGGTTGAAGTATTTGGACCAAAAAATAATCCATGAGGTTTTAAAAATCGATTTAAATCATCTCGAATAATTCCTGGTTCAAGTGTAATTGTTTTATTGACTTTGTCAAATTCTATAATGTTGTTAAAATATTTAGAAACGTCAACAACAATTCCATCTCCTACGCATTGTCCAGCAAGTGAGGTTCCTGCTGCACGTGGAATAAGAGTTGTATTGTTTTCTTGTGCAAAACGTATTAATGTTTTTAAATCATCAATTGATTTGGGTAAGGCAACTCCAAGTGGAATTTTTCTGTATACGGAAGCATCTGTAGCGTATAAAGTTTTATGTAGATTATCAAAAAATAGTTCACCATTTATAGCGTTAGATAGTTTTTGAAGTAGACTTAATTGCATTGAGTAAAATTAGTTAAAAATTATAATTTTCAATTTAAATTTGTAAAAAGTTATTGGATATAATTTATGATTATATTTACAATAAATAGTCAAGTATTTTAAAGAAAGAAAATGAAAACAGCAACGGTAAGAGAGTTAAAATTAGAGTTATCACATAAAACTGATAATGAGTTGGTTGAACTCTGTCTTCGATTGTCCAAGTTCAAGAAAGAAAATAAAGAATTACTAACCTATTTACTTTATGAATCTATTGATGAGGGTGGATATATAACAAGTGTTAAAGAAAATATAGATCAAGAATTTTCTGAAATCAATACAACAAGTTATTATTTTATAAAAAAAAACGTTCGTAAAATTCTAAGAAACACTAAAAAATTCATTCGTTATTCCAAGAAAATTGAGACAGAAGTTGAATTGTTACTTTATTTCTGTGAAGTACTTAAACAAATGAAGCCTTCATATGATCGAAATACTGTTTTAATAAACTTATTTGATAGACAGATTTCTATCGTAAAAAAGAAAGTTTCTACAATGCATGAGGATCTACAATATGATTATGAGCAAGAAATACAAGTGATTCAAGATTAAGACACTTGTTCTCCATTTTTTATAGTATCGACAGATGATTTTAATAAAACAACATCATTGCCATTTTGAATACCTAAAACAAGGCACTCACTTATAAAATTGGCAATCTGCATTGGTTTAAAGTTCACAACAGCATTTATTTTTTTTCCTACCAATTCTTCTTTAGTATAAAGTGTCGTTATCTGAGCACTTGATTTTTTAATCCCTAACTCTCCAAAATCAATTCTTAATTGATAAGCAGGTTTTCTTGCTTTCGGAAAATCATTCACTTCAATAATTGTTCCTACTCTGATATCTACTTTGCTAAAATCTTCAAATTCTATTATTTTACTCATTTTTATTAACTGTTATTAAAAACTCTATTCTTTTATTTTCTTTATGTAAAGAAGTTTTGCATTTTATTTTATTACTACACTTATTCATTAATTCAGTTTCTCCATATCCTTTCCCTGAGATTCTATTTGAATCAATTCCTTTAGATATAATATAGGATACCATTGCTTGTGCTCTTGCTTCAGTGAGATTTAGATTGTATTGATCTGGACCTCGACTATCTGTGTGTGACCTTAATTCAATATTAATATTAGAAGAATATTTTAATAATTCTACCATTTTATTTAATTCTATTGAAATTTTACGTGTGATAATTGATTCATTTAAATCAAAAGTCATGTTTTTAGGTTCAATAGCAGTTTTATTAGATGATTGTGGTGTTACTTTAATTTTGGTTGTTGGTGCTTTATCAGTTTGTGGTTCAATAGAAGGTTGATTGTCTGTATTTATAATGATTGGCTTGGAATCATTTACTACTTTGACTTTTGCTGGTTTAAGACCAATATATAAATCATTTATCATACTATTTTCATGAAATGAAGATATTGATATTGTATTGACTTGATAACCTTCTGAATATGTTCTAAGCTTATAATCTGAATTGCAATTTGCTTCTATTTGAAAACCTCCATCTTTTGTAGATATTTTTGAATCTAATTCAGTATTGTTTTTCAATAGACTGATGTTGGCATCGCTAACTGGCAAGTTGGTTTTTGCATTAATTACGCGTCCCTTAATCAATCCTCTACATTTATTGGATTTCAATCTAATATCGTTTCTTTGTAGGTTTTTATCAATTTTATTAACTCCTAAATCTTTAAATTGAGTGATAAAATTCTCTTTAGAATAAATTACTTTATATTCTTTTCCACATGGAATATTAAAGTGATAATTTCCATAAATATTCGTTATTTCAGTTGCGATGGTATTGCCATATATATCATTTATGAGAACGGTAACATTTTCAATCGGCTCATCTGTAAGGTCATTAAAAATCCTCCCTCTCAATATCTGATCACATATAGAACTTGTTTCTTCTAGATAAATAGAAAAATTTAATTTATTATTTATACTATTGGAAGTTGTAAAACTTTTTTTGCTTGAAGTGTAATTTGTTTTGTCTACAACAATTGAGTAAGGCTTTTGACAATTGGCTTTAAAATTGTATGCTCCTTTAGAATTGGTTATTGAGGTTTTAATAAATTCTGAACCTTGATATAATTTCACAGAAGCGTCGGAAATAAAATCACTTGTAGTTCTGTTTTTTACTACTCCAGAAATAAGTTGGTAACAATCAGAAACTTTTTCTTGTCCAATAATATCATTAGAATAAAAGAAAATAAATACAATAAATATTTTAACTAATTTCATTATTTTTCAATTACAATAAATTCAGTTCTTCTATTCTGTTCATGTTCTGTATTGCTGCATTTCACGCCATTAGAACATTTATTTAATAAACGAGTCTCTCCATAACCTCTTCCTGATATCCTTGAAGCGTTGATACCTTGACTTATGATATAATTAATTGAAGATGCTGCTCTTTCATTGGACAATCTCATGTTATAGTTATCAGGAGCTCTACTATCAGTATGAGAATTTAATTCAACTTTTATTGTAGGGTTTTCTTTCATTATTTTCACAACTTTATTTAATTCAATAGCAGCATCTTCTCTTATTTCAGACTTGTTTAAGTCAAAATTTATTGGATCTGTTTTAATTACTATAACGCCTTTTTCAGTAATAAATTTTTCTACTACCTCAATTTTTATCAATTCAATTATTATAGAATTCTTTTTTAAATCTTTAGTGTCAAGATTTACTGTATAAGTTTTTGGATCATAATCTGTATGTGTCGTAGAAATTGTGATTGAAGATTTACATTTTAATGCTTTTTCAAATCTGAATGCTCCTTTTTCATTGGAAGTTACTTTTTCAATAAGTTTGTCACTAGAAAATAATTGTATTTGAGCGTTGGATATAACGTTTCCTGTTTTGTTATTTTTTACAATTCCAGCAATGGATTGATTGCATTCTATAGGTTCCAAATTGAAATTAATTTCAGCAATGTCATTTTTTGTTTTAGAAGTAGTGTGGTTTTTTTCTTCTTGGACGAATTCATTTTTGGAAACTTTAAGTATGTAGTTTGTTTCACATTTTGTTTCAAATCTGAATGCTCCTTTTTCATTGGAAGTTACTTTTTCAATAAGTTTGTCACCAGAAAATAATTGTATTTGAGCATTGGATATAACGTTTCCTGTTTTGTTATTTTTTACAATTCCAGCAATAGATTGATTGCATTCTGTAGGTTCCAAATTGAAATTAATTTCAGCAATGTCATTTTTTGTTTTAGAAGTAGTGTGTTTTTTATCTTTTTTAACGAATTCATTTTTGGAAACTTTAAGTATGTAGTTTGTTTCACATTTTGTTTCAAATCTGAATGCTCCTTTTTCATTGGAAGTTACTTTTTCAATAAGTTTATCGCCAGAAAATAATTGTATTTGAGCATTGGATATAACGTTTCCTGTTTTGTTATTTTTTACAATTCCAGCAATAGATTGATTGCATTCTATAGGTTCCAAATTGAAATTAATTTCAGCAATGTCATTTTTTGTTTTAGAAGTAGTGTGTTTTTTATCTTCTTGGATAAATTCATTTTTGGAAACTTTAAGTATGTAGTTTGTTTCACATTTTGTTTCAAATCTGAATGCTCCTTTTTCATTGGAAGTTACTTTTTCAATAAGTTTGTCACCAGAAAATAATTGTATTTGAGC
>CAJQNZ010000021.1 GCA_905479835.1 uncultured Flavobacteriaceae bacterium | reverse complement strand
CTTATAAAAGTTACAACTGGTGTACCATCACAATTATCTGCAACATTTGATACTAAACTAATATCTGCTGCTGGAATGTCACTAAAACATTCTACATCTATATCTGATAATGCATCTGCCGTTGGTGGCGTTACATCTTCCGCTACATTGAAAGTTGAAGTACAACTCGCTGGTCCACAATCATCTGTCACTATATACTCATAAGTTAAAGTCACTGCTGCACCACATGTATATACCGGTAATACTGGCGCTGTACTCGTTACTACAGGATTAGAACCATCACTTTTTGTAAATCCTAAAATCCAATCATCATAAGCATCCGAGATTTCTTGTTCCGTTGAACATGATGGTAAGTTTACTGCTGTAGGACAATTTACACTCAGTGCAGTTCCGGAAGAAGTAGCAGTAACTGTAAATATTGCAAATTGAGACGGACTATTAGAATCATCTACTCTAAATTCAGTACCATTAGGAACAGTAAATACTTCGTCACCGTCAAATGCTATTGCTGGCGCTCCACCTACTGAAATTGTATATGGTGTACTTCCACCACTTGCAATAACTCTAGCTTCTATATCACTTCCTGCACAATTTAAAGGCGGAGCACTTCCTCCCGCACTAAAAGGGCCATCTACAATAATATCTGGAATTCCTCCATTACATTGAGGACTACTCAAACTTGGGCATTGTGCTACTCCATCATCACTTGTATCCCAAGAAACTAAAACATCAGTAAGACTAAATAGTTTATCCACTTCACCTCCTACACAATAATTATCTATTTTGAATGTTTGGTAATATCCAGTTTGAATACCATTAGTAGTTATATAAAAATACTTGTAAAGTACTGGTGTTGGATTTGGAGCTAGAACATCTGTAATGTAAAACTGAGCAAATAGATCATGCTTTTTCCCATTTTTCGAAACATCAATCATGATCCAAACATCATTTATGTCATGGATGTCACTACAATCATTAATTTGAGATCCATCATCTCCATTCCCTATATAAGCTTTACTTATTTCTATCGCATTTGCTGAACAACTAACTAAAGCATCATTACAAGTTCCTGGATATTCACTCATTTCATATTGCGAATATCCAGACAAGGATACCATCAAGAAGAAAAGTGTGTTTAAGATTGTTTTTAAAGTAGTTTTATTTTTCATAGTAATCGCAATTTAATTTTATAAAAAAAATACCGAACCACAATATTGTGGGTCATATAGTATTCAGCGTTAAAAAATTTAGGGGGTTTATCAACAATTGAGGTTACTCGAATTGTTATAACAAATTTACCAATAAAGAAATTCTCACATCCTAACGAAAACAGTGATTTTTAAAAATCACGGAAAACCGTTACTCGTAAAAAATAGATTTAAAAAGTAGTTTTGCTATTCATAATACCCGCATAATAAATTATTCTTAAAAAAACACATCACTCCCTTGTGTGGGAACAAAAGTTTACATTCTTATATTTTAATTATTATGGGGTTATAGGATGTACTACTGATATATAACTAGTAATACGTGACAAATGTAATAAAATATTTCTTAATTAACTTAACATATGTTAACATTATCATAATAAAATTAGCAAATGGTGCAAAAATCTAAACAAATGGTACGTTTATAATAAAATAAACAGTTTTATTCATAAAAGCAATCTTATTGTAGTTTTTTCAACTTCTTATTTACCTACATTCATAAAATAGATTACTTTTGTAATCAACAATTTTTACATTAATTATGAATACTTACGACGTTACTGTTATTGGATCTGGTCCTGGAGGTTATGTTGCTGCTATCCGCTGTGCACAACTAGGACTTAAAACTGCAATCATTGAAAAATACAATACTTTAGGAGGGACTTGCTTGAATGTAGGTTGTATCCCTTCGAAAGCTTTATTAGATTCTTCACATCATTACCATGATGCCATCAATCATTTTGAAAAGCATGGTATAGAGGTTTCTGATGTCAAAGTTAATTTTAAGCAAATGATCGGTCGAAAAGCAGAAGTTGTAGCACAGACTTCTGGTGGAATTGATTATTTAATGGATAAAAATAAAATTACAGTTTATAAAGGATTCGGAAGTTTTAAGGATGCTACTCATATTAATATAAGTACTGGTAATACAATAGACACTATTGAATCCAAGCATACAATTATAGCAACTGGATCTAAACCAACTACATTGCCATTTGCAAAAGTGGATAAAAAACGAGTGATTACTTCTACAGAAGCATTATCACTATCTGAAATTCCTAAGCATCTTATCGTTATAGGTGGAGGAGTTATCGGTCTTGAACTTGGACAAGTATATAATAGACTTGGTTCTCAAGTATCTGTTATAGAATACATGCCAAAAATTATCCCTACAATGGACACTATGTTGTCTAAAGAATTACAAAAATCACTAAAAAAGCAAGGAATTAAGTTCTTTACAAGTCATAAAGTTACCAATGTTTCGACTAATGGAGATGATGTGACTGTTTCAGTTGATGATAAAAAAGGAAATCCTATTGAGTTTTCAGGAGATTATTGTTTAGTATCTGTAGGAAGAAGTGCTTATACGGATAAACTTGGTTTGGAAAATGTAGGTGTAAAGGTTACTGAAAGAGGTCAAGTAGAAACCAATGCTCATTTACAGACCAATATTCCAAATATCTACGCAATAGGTGATGTTGTAAAAGGTGCAATGCTTGCTCATAAAGCGGAAGAAGAAGGTTCAATGGTTGCGGAAATTATCGCAGGGCAAAAACCACATATCGATTACAACCTTATTCCTGGAGTTGTGTATACATGGCCAGAAGTTGCTGCTGTAGGAAAAACAGAAGAACAATTGAAAGAAGAAGGTGTCAATTATAAATCTGGAAGTTTCCCAATGCGTGCACTTGGTCGTTCTCGTGCAAGTATGGATATTGACGGACAAGTAAAAGTACTTGCTGATACTGAAACTGATGAGATTCTTGGAATACATATTATAGGTGCTCGTGCTGCTGATATGATTGCTGAAGCAGTAATCGCAATGGAATTCAGAGCGTCATCAGAAGATGTTGCGCGCAGTTCTCATGCACATCCTACCTACACGGAAGCGATAAAAGAAGCTTGTCTTGCTGTAAATGATAGAGCAATACATAGTTAGACATATAATAGGTATACTTTAATATATACCCTAAAAGTCCTTTCTAATTGAAAGGACTTTTTTTATTTTTGCTCCTATGCGAACTTCAAAAGTTTTTACTTTAAAAAACATTGACACATTCAAAATTCAAATCTTGAATTGGGCGCAGCAATTTGAGAAATTCGTATGGTTGGATTCAAACAATCCTAATGAGAATGATAGCCCTTATAATTTGTCAGAATTTGATGCGGTACTTGCAGTGGATATGGAGTCCGGGATTCAGTGTGATTGTGAGAATTCATTTGAAGTATTAAAAGAATATCAACTTAAAACAAATGATTATATCTTCGGATATCTTAGTTATGACTTAAAGAATGATATTGAAAACCTATCTTCTAGCAATCATGATGGTTTGCATTTTCCAGATCTTTTCTTTTTTCAGCCAAAAAAAATATTTTTTATCAAAGGCAATCAAGTTGAAGTAAAATATCTTACTACTATTGCTAATGAAATTGATGCTGAACTAAAATCGATAAAAAATATTATCCCTACACTATCTGTTGAGCCCAATGAAGTCAAAATAAAACTTCGAATACACAAAAACGAATACTACCATAAAATAAACAAGGTTTTAGAACATATACATCGAGGAGATATTTACGAAGTGAGTTTTTGTCAAGAGTTTTATGCAGAAAACTCGATAATCAATCCTCTAGATACTTATGCAAACCTCAATACTATTTCTGCTCCACCATTTGCCACTTTCTTAAAACTGGACGAAAAGTATTTATTATCGGCATCTCCTGAACGCTTTTTAAAACGAGTTGACAACACCATTATATCACAACCCATAAAAGGAACTATAAAAAGAGGTGCAACTAAGGTTGAAGATGAATTCTTTAAAAACCAACTCAAAAACGATCAGAAAGAACGCGCCGAAAATGTAATGATAGTAGATCTTGTAAGAAATGATCTTTCTAAAACAGCCCTTAAAAGCAGTGTTAAAGTTACTGAATTGTGTAAGGTATACACATTCAAACAAGTACATCAATTAATTTCAACAATCGTATCAGAAGTTGCTACAACGACCAATTCCGTTGATATTATTAAAAGTTTGTTTCCAATGGGAAGCATGACTGGAGCACCAAAAATATCTGCAATGAAAATTATTGAAGAACTGGAAGAGACTAAAAGAGGACTCTATTCAGGTGCTGTAGGTTACTTTTCTCCTACTGGAAATTTTGATTTTAATGTAGTTATCAGAAGTATACTTTATAATGAACAAGAAAAATACATCTCATATTCAGTCGGAGGAGCAATTACAGCACAATCGATTCCAGAACGAGAATATGAAGAATGCTTGTTAAAAGCAAAAGCAATGCGCGAAGTTTTATTGAATACTAATTAATCTTGTTATAGATTACATGAAATTCTGTCAATTCGAGTGAATTTCACAATCTCTAATTGTAAAATTTATATCGAGAATAAGAATTTCAGCAATAAAAATTGTTCTAGATACTATTTTTTATCAAAAAAATCACTCGAACTGACAGAATAAAAGATTAAAAAACATGAGTTATTATTGTATATTTAAAATCTATTTAACCTTCATATGACACATCAAAAATTTAATTTCAATTTACACAACACACAATTTTTCGGACAGTATTGGAAAACGGATCAACCTAAAGCTGTTGTGATTCTTGTTCATGGAATGGGAGAGCATTCTACTCGTTATGCAGATTTCTTAATACCACAACTTATAAAAAAAGACATTGCTGTACTAGCATTTGATCATTTCGGACATGGAAAAACAGAAGGAAAACGAGGACACAATCCAAGTTATGAAGCTGTACTAGATAGTGTTTCCAAGATGTTGAATACCTCCAAAGAACTATTCGGAAACATGCCTACATTTTTATACGGTCATAGTATGGGCGGAAATGTGGTGTTGAATTATGGGCTACGAAAAAAAGTTTACATCAAAGGTATTATTGCTACTAGTCCTTTTTTGAAATTGGCATTTCAACCTCCTAAATGGAAGTTATCATTAGGTAAAATGCTACAAAATATTGCGCCTTCTATTACTCTTGGAAATGAACTGGACGCCAATGATATTTCTCGTGATAAAAATGAAGTAAAGAAATATGTCGAGGATCCTTTAGTTCACGATAAAGTGAGCCCAAACTTCTCAATCACTTTTATAGAAACTGGAAAATGGGCTATTGAAAATGCAGAAAATTTAAAATATCCAACGTTTATTGTTCATGGAACTTCTGATAAAATTATTGACCATAAGGCATCCGAAGAATTTGCCAATAAAGCAGAAAGTGCAACCATTAAACTATACGAAGGCGGGTATCATGAATTGCACAACGACATATGTAAAGAAGAAATGGTACGTGATATTATCAATTGGATTGAAAAATCTATTGCATAAATAGTTACATTTGCCTTGTGCTACAAGACTTTCAAGAACATATCAATCATACATTTCCTTTTTTAAAAGGCAAAAAAATACTCCTTGCCATTTCTGGAGGGATTGACAGCGTTGTGCTTGCTCATCTTTTACATCAATCGAAATATGAAATCGTTCTAGCACATTGCAATTTTAAACTTCGAGGAAACGAAAGTGATCTTGACCAAGTATTTGTCAACGATCTAGCAAATCAATTGAAACTTCCTTTTTTTACTATTTCTTTTTCTACGAATGCATATGCACAATCTCACAAACTTTCTATTCAAGTTGCTGCTCGAGAATTACGTTATGAATGGTTTGAAAAAATTCGTCAAGAAAATAAATTGGATTATATAATTACTGCGCACAATAAAAATGATGCTTTAGAAACTTTTTTATTCAATCTTACAAGGGGTTCTGGACTTGATGGATTTACTGGAATTCCTGGGATAAATGGAATCATTGTTCGACCACTGCTAAAGTTTACTAGAGAAACAATAGAAGAATTTGCTAGAAAAAATGAAATTAAATGGCGAGAAGATAAAAGCAATGCTTCTATGAAATACGCTCGAAATAAAATAAGGCATACAATTATTCCTGTATTGCAAGAATTGAATCCTAGCCTTCTGAATACATTTGATAAAACACTAGAAAATCTTCAAGAAAGCAGACAGATTATTAATGATAGTATTGAATCCTTACGTCAAAAAATTGAAAGTACCGAAAATGGAATTCAACGATTTAATATTGAAAAAATAAAGGAATTGTCAAATCCGAAAGCCTATCTATATGAGCTCTTGAAAAAATACAATTTCACGGAATGGAATGATATTTTAGATTTATTGAACGCACAAAGTGGTAAACATATTTTCAGCAATACACATCGAATAATTAAAGATAGAGAATATTTATTGCTTTCTGACTTATCTCACTTCGACTCACTTCGACTCCGCTCAGCGACCACCGATCAGCGATCACCGATCAGCGATCAAATATCAGAAGTTAAAAAGGAAAACATCGAAATTGAAGAAGGATCAACCGATTATGAACATGATGATTTAAAATTGGAATTTGAAATAGTAAATTATAATCTGAATATAGAAACCTCAAAAAACGTCGTTTATGTTGATAAAGATTTGTTAAAATTTCCGTTAAATGTAAGAAAATGGAAAAATGGAGACTACTTTTACCCAAAAGGAATGCAAGGTAAAAAGAAGGTTAGCAAATTTTTTAAAGATGAGAAAATGTCACTTTTAGAAAAGGAAAAAACTTGGTTACTCTGCAATAGTGACAATACAATTGTATGGATAACAGGAAAGCGTCTAGACAATAGATTTAAAACAACAACAGAAACAACCAATACTCTAAAAATAAAATTCAACTAATGAGGAAAGCACTCGTTTTATTCACAATATTATTTACAAGTTTATATGCAACTGCTCAAGTTCTTGATCCAGTACAATTCACAACATCGGTTGAGAAAATTTCAGAATCCGATTATTACTTAGTAATTAATGCTGAAATTGAAGAAAGATGGCATTTATATGCACAAGAAGTTCCAGATGAAGAAATCACTCCTATACCTACAACAATTACAATAAAAGGCTCTGACGATACATTTCAAATACTTGGAAAGCCTACTGAATCAAAAGGGCATACATCATTTGATAAAACCTTTGGGTTTGACATTAAGTATTTTGAAAACACAGCAACTTTCAAGCAAAGAATTAGATTGTTAACCAATGAAAAAGTAGATGTTATTGGTGAAATTGAGTACATGGTATGTGATGACAAGCAATGCTTACCTCCTACGTTTAAAGAAATTAATTTTTCGCTTCAAGGAGTAGCAGGAATTTCTATGTCGGATGAAGAAATATTAAACTTAACGGAGGAAAAAAAAAGTGAAGTTGTAACGTCCACTAATAATGAATCCTCATCTAAAAAAGGGTTGCTTTCTATTTTTATTTTAAGTTTTTTAGGAGGTCTTGCAGCATTGCTTACGCCTTGTGTTTTTCCTTTAATTCCTATGACGGTCAGTTATTTCACTAAACAAAGTAAAACCAAAGCAGAAGGTGTTAAAAACGCAATTTTTTATGGGTTGTCAATTATTGGAATTTATGTACTCTTAGGCTCGGTTGTTACAGCAATATTTGGTGCTGACTCCCTTAATGTGATATCCACCAATGTATGGTTTAACATTATTTTCTTTGCGCTATTAGTGTTTTTTGCCATTTCATTTTTTGGGGCTTTTGAGATTGTTCTTCCTAGTTCGTGGGCTACTAAAATAGATGCTCAAGCAGATAGAGGAGGAATTATAGGTATTGTATTTATGGCATTGGCATTGGCTATTGTATCCTTTTCATGTACTGGACCTATTGTAGGAACTTTACTCGTTGAGGCTGCCTCTAAAGGTGGTATTGCACCAATCATAGGAATGGTGGGGTTTTCATCAGCTATCGCATTGCCATTTGCATTATTTGCAGCCTTTCCAGGATGGTTGAATTCATTACCTAAATCTGGAGGATGGCTTACAAAAGTAAAAGTTACACTTGGTTTTTTAGAATTGGCATTGGCATTTAAATTTTTATCAAATGCAGATTTGGTATTGCAAAAACATTTATTACAACGAGAAGTTTTTATAGGTATTTGGATAGTTCTATTTGGATTATTGGCATTGTATCTTTTTGGGTTTTTTAACTTATTTAAAAAAACAAAAACAACGAAACCATCAAAATGGAGTATTCTATTTGGAATCATTTCACTCGCATTTACTATTTATCTTTTGCCAGGATTACTGAACAAACCTTTAAATTTTATAAGTGGATTTCCTCCACCTATCAATTACAGCATTGAGAAAAATGGATGGTTTAATTTAAAACATTCTGATAATTTACCAGAAGGTGTTCATTATGGCCCTCACAATATTTTATCATATCATGACTACGAAAAAGGATTGGCATATGCTAAACAAGTTAACAAACCGATTCTAATTGATTTTACAGGTCATGCGTGTGTAAATTGTCGAAAAATGGAAGAATTTGTATGGTCTGATAAAGAAGTACTACGTGTTTTAAAAAATGATGTTGTATTAGTCTCTCTTTATGTTGATGATCGAAGACAACTGCCAGATGCAGAAGAAAACATTTCAAAAATTACAGGGAAGAAATTTCGTTTTATAGGGCAAAAATGGAGCGAATTTCAAACATTAAAATACAACATAAACGCCCAACCTTTTTATGTTTTAGTAGATCATAATGGCAACAATTTAATTGAACCATCTGCATATAACCCAAATATAGATGCGTATCTTAATTGGCTAGAAGAAGGAGTCGCTAATTTTCAGAAATAGGTTCGTTTATTATTTCAATAAATTGAGTATTTTTATCAAATGAGAAAATATATAATTCCATTTGTCAAAATTCTAGCGCTACTTATTGTTTTACTATCCATAGGGTTTTACTTGTTCACCAATAGCCTTAAACCTACTTATCAAGGTTCAGAATCAATTTCTAAACTTGCCACAGAAGTAAATGTCTATTTCGATGATTACGGAATTCCGCATATTTATGCTGATAATCAAGAAGATGCACAACGTGCTTTGGGATATACTCATGCTCAAGATCGTTTATGGCAAATGGAATTATTACGAAGAATTGCTCCAGGAAAATTATCAGAAATTTTTGGAGAAGCCGCTTTAGAAAGTGACAAACTATTTATAGGTCTTGGAATTGACGAGGCTTCAGAAAAAACACTTCTTACAATAGATAAAACTAGTAATGTATATATACTTGCACAGGCTTACGTTGATGGTGTGAATGAGTTTATTGAAAATGGCCCTACACCTATCGAATTTCAAATTTTAGGAATAGAAAAGAAAAAATTTGAATTGAAAGATTCTTATAATATTATTGGTTATATGGCATTTAGTTTTGCTGCAGCTCATAAGACCGATCCTGTATTAAGCAACCTTCAAGCAAAACTAGGTGATGAATACATAAAAGAATTGGGGGTAGATGTAAATCCTAGTTCAACGTTGATTCAAAATTATAATAAAGCTAATGAAGAGTTTGCAATTGCTGTAACTAAAATAATTGATAACATGCCAGTTCCTGCTTTTCTTGGAAGTAATAGTTGGATAGTAGCACCTGAAAAAACTAAAAAAGGTAATGTTTTATTTGCCAATGATCCACATATTGGTTTTTCTGCGACTTCAGTATGGTATGAAGCTCATATTGAAACTCCTTATTATGAAAGTTATGGATATTATCTTGGTGGAGTTCCGTTTCCTATGCTATCTCACAATCGCGAATACACCTATGGAATTACAATGTTTTTAAATGATGATATCGATTTTTATCAAGAAGAAAATCATCCCGAAGATGCCTCAAAATATAAAACTAAAGATGGCTATAAACCCTATGAAACAAGAATTAAAACTATCAATATTAAAGGAAAAGATCCCATAAAACTAGAAATAAGATCTACCGATCATGGGCCAATTATGAATGATCTTGTTACTCAGATTGAAAGTGATAAACCAATGGCAATGTCTTGGATTTACACCAAACTTCCGAATAAATTTTTAAAATTATCTTATCTCATGTCTCATGCAAAAGATAAAGAAGAATTTGAAAAAGGAGTAGCAATGATTCATGCTCCTGGACTTAATATTATGTATGGAAATGCTAATGGAGATATCGCTTGGTGGGCAGCAGCACAATTGTATAAATTACCAAAAACTGCACATCCGAAATTTGTTTTAGATGGAACAAGTGGTGAAGATGATATCTCTGAATATATCGATTTCAGTGAAAACCCTCAAGCACACAATCCTCCATGGAACTATGTGTATTCAACTAATAATCAACCTGATTCTATTGCTGGAATACTATATCCTGGATATTATGCTCCAGGAGATAGAGGAAAAAGAGTTGTGGAATTGTTGGGTCCAAAAAATGATTGGGAAAAAGAAGATTTTATGGAAATGATCTTAGACTCTAAATCACCTGTAGCTTCTGAATTGGTTAAAATTATTGCGAAAAATATTTCCAGGAACCTGAGTACTGAAAATGAAAAAGAGGCATTAGAAGAATTGATTAAATGGGATGGGGATTTTGTAAAATCAAGTATAGGAGCAACTATTTATACCAAATTCATATATCTATTTCTGAAAAACACCTATGAAGATGAGATAAGTACAACAGTTTTTCAAAGTTTTGTTCATACTCGTCCGATTGCTCGAGGGATCTCTGAACAATTGAAAAGAGAAGAATCCGTATGGTGGGATAACATTAATACAAATAATATTAAAGAAGATAAACCTCAAATTATATCCCAATCGTTCAGAGAAACGGTTGCAACTTTGGAAAATCAACTAGGAAATGATGTCAACTCATGGACATGGAATCGAGTACATACTGTAACTCATAAACATCCTTTGGGCAGTGTGAAAATATTAGATTTTTTATTCAAATTTAATGTTGGAGAGTATGAAATAAATGGATCGAATAGAGTGTTAAACAAACTAGGATTTGACAAAAGCAACAATTCTGTAAATGATGTTATCAGCGGACCTTCAACACGTAGGATTGTTGATTTTTCTGATGTTGAAAATAGCATGAGTATCTTACCTACAGGAAATTCTGGAAATCCTTTCAGTAAACACTATCGAGATCAAGCTCAAATGTATGCAGATGGAGAATTTAGAAAAATGAAAATGAATAAAGAGGAGATTCTAAGCGTTTCAACCAAATTGGTTTTAAAGCCCAAGAAAAATTGAGCACTACCAAGATAAAATGGGGTGTTGTATGCTGCGGTTTGCACATTAATTTGCCAATGATTTATCCCTTATTGAGTCTGCCGATTTAACAGCCGTTGCTTCTAGAAATCTAAATAAAGCTTGAAAGCAAACTATGGTCGAATCAAAACAGTATTGATCTGATTACTATTTTAGATACAATTAGAAATCAAGTAGGACTAAAATACCCTCAAGAAAAAAACTAAAACCATTGTTTTAGTTTGTTAAAAAAAGTTAATCTAATTTACAAATATCATACTTTCGAGACCATATAGAAAATGCTCCAGGCTTAATCGATATCTTATAATACAACTCTGGACAAACCACATGCTTCCATCCCCAAATATTTACTTTCTTTGTTTTAAAACTACCTGTTTCTTTAATTCTAATTTTGCTTTTACAATTTGTCAACTCCCATGCTGCATCAACATTTTCATAACCAGAGAGGTTACTAAAAAAGAATTGCTCTTTAGGCGAAGAATTAAAGTGAATTTCAGACGAATTAATCTCAACTTTTTTTTCTGGATTAACAGTCTCAATAAAAAGAGGTGGTTTTATTTGAAAAGGGAATTTTAAACTATAATTTGACCCTATTGATTCACCATTAATTGCTATAAAATTATGGACATATTCATCTGTAATAATCTCTTTTTCGCCTGTGTTTTTTAAATTATAAGTAATTGTAAAACCACTCGTATGGATTTTAATTTCTTTGGTCAGTATATAGGAATATCCATTAACATAAACTGAGGTGCAACTTAGTATGATTTTAGTATTTGATTTAAAAACGATTTTAAATTCGGCAGGCTTTAACTTATAATTTTGATTAATCACATAAGTATTTCGTTCTTTTTTTATGAGCCCTACACCAATTTTATGAAACCACTCACCTACTTCGGTTTCTTCAAAACCTACAGGGTTCTCAAATCCAAATTCATTATAAAACCCTTTTCCTAAATGATCTTGATTCTGAAAGTTCTTGTTTTCTATTGTAGATACAGAAATATCTTGAAATTTTACTTCCGTAATTTTCCCGGTCCAATCAAATCTTGAAGAATTATAATTCGCAAGAGGTGCATCTATATGGATTTCTAAATTTTTGTTTTTAAGAGTAAATGACATTGAAAGAAATAAGGAATTAATAACGAAAATAAAAAATACCTTTTATGATCAGAAGACTTTTATAAGTTTCTATAAAAATACTTTTTTTTATTTCTTGAAACTCTTTATTTTTATAAAAAGAAAAAATATGCTAGTTAAAGTTTACGGAAGTGCTGTTTTTGGCGTTGAAGCGACGACAATTACAGTAGAAGTTAATATTGATAAAGGTATTGGCTACCATCTTGTAGGTCTTCCAGACAATGCCATTAAAGAAAGTTCATATCGAATTTCTGCTGCGCTTAACAACAATGGTTACAAACTTCCTGGAAAGAAAATCACCATCAACATGGCTCCTGCCGATTTAAGAAAAGAAGGTAGTGCTTATGACTTAACGCTTGCACTGGGAATTCTTACGGCTTCCAACCAAATAAAAGCAACAGATATTGACAAATACATCATTATGGGTGAACTATCACTTGATGGTGGATTACAACCTATAAAAGGTGCATTGCCTATTGCAATCAAAGCAAGAGAAGAAGGCTTCAAAGGATTTATTTTACCAAAACAAAATGCCAAAGAAGCTGCCATAGTTAATGATCTCGATGTCTATGCTGTTGAAAACATCAAAGAAGTAATTGATTTTTTTGAAGGAAAATCAGAAATGAAACCTTTGATTGTAGATACTCGTAAAGAATTTTATGAAAATCTAGACAATCCAGAATTTGATTTTGCTGATGTAAAAGGACAAGAATCTATTAAGCGTTGTATGGAAATTGCTGCTGCTGGTGGACATAATATTATACTTATTGGACCTCCTGGAAGTGGAAAAACGATGCTTGCAAAACGATTACCAACCATTTTACCTCCTATGACTTTACAAGAAGCATTGGAAACAACTAAGATTCATAGTGTTGTAGGTCGTGTAAAAGAAAATAGCGGATTGATGGGGCAACGCCCTTTTAGAAGTCCACACCATACCATTTCTGATGTTGCATTAGTCGGTGGTGGTTCATATCCACAACCTGGAGAAATTTCTTTGTCACACAATGGTGTTTTATTTTTGGACGAATTACCAGAATTTAAAAGAACTGTTCTTGAAGTAATGCGACAGCCTCTTGAAGATAGAGAAGTAACCATTTCAAGGGCGCGATTTACTGTAACGTATCCAAGTAGTTTTATGTTGGTCGCAAGTATGAACCCTTCTCCAAGTGGTTATTTTTCTGATGATCCTAATGCTATTGCTTCTTCACCTCATGAAATGCATCGCTATCTGAGTAAAATTTCTGGGCCTCTTCTAGACCGAATCGATATTCACATTGAAGTGCAACCTGTTCCCTTTGAAAAATTAACAGAAGAAAGACGCGGAGAGCCAAGTCATATGATTAGAAAAAGAGTTACTGCATCAAGAGAAATTCAATCTGAACGCTTTAAAAAAAATAAAAAAGTACATTACAATGCGCAAATGAATGTAAAACAAATACGTAAATATTGTGATTTAAAAGATGCGTCTAAAACACTCTTAAAAAATGCAATGGAAAGATTGAATTTATCTGCAAGGGCATATGATAGAATTTTAAAAGTTTCTCGTACAATCGCAGATTTAGAAGCAAGTGAAAACATTTTACCAGATCATATTGCGGAAGCAATTCAATATAGAAGTCTAGATAGAGAAGGATGGTTGGGATAAAAAAAATCATTATTAATCTAAAAATCAGACGATATTATTTTGTTTTAAACACTTAAAATAGAAGTATAAAAAAGCAGTCAATAGATGAATAAAAAGTCGTCCCCACAACTGTAATTTTATTCAGTATCTACGACTGCGTTTCTTAATATTGCAACTAATCTTATACTTTATAAGATTTTTATTATTTCATCTTTATAATGACAAACTCTGTACGTCTGTTTAATTGATGTTCTTCTTCTGAACATTTTACTTTATTGCTACACTTGTTGACCAGTTGTGTCTCTCCAAATCCTCTGTACTCTGTAATTCTTGATGCATCAACTCCATTGCTTACCAAATAATCATAG
>CAJQNZ010000020.1 GCA_905479835.1 uncultured Flavobacteriaceae bacterium | reverse complement strand
CAACTTAAAATCGAGATCAACGTCTCACAGAACTGTTCGAAATGTAAGTAGAAAAGAGAGGGGATTATCAATGTTGACGAAGTTTAAACTTCTCCGTATATCTTAACCTTATTCCTCTCTTTTGTTCTTTCTGATTATATTACTTAAATTTATAAAATGTAAACTTAAGACGTGTATATTTTATTGCTACATTAGTACTTAAATAAAGGTCGTTGCTCTTTTGTTTCGTCTGATTTTCCTTTGGAAAATCCTCGCTCACAAAAACGCAACTTTCCATACACAAACACGTTAGCACCAATTAAAAAAGAACCTTAGAAATACATAATAAGGAAAAAAGATATTATCTTTGATAGTATCAAATGATAGTATCACTATGAAGCCACCTTATGACATTACACCAAATATATTAAAGTTAATTTCTTCTATATCAGAAAAAATTGGAGAAATTAATGCTAATTATTTAAACAAACCTTCCACTACACTGAGAAAACAGAATAGAATTAAAACTATTCATTCGTCATTGAAAATTGAGGGAAATACATTAACTGAGGAACAAATAACTGCTTTATTAGAAAACAAAAGAGTAATTGGGCCTCAAAAAGATATTAAAGAAGTTCTTAATGCAATAGAGATTTACGAAAACTTAGAAAAGTTCAATCCATATGACGAAAAATCATTCTTAGAAGCACATTTTAGATTAATGAATAATCTTGTTGAAAATGCAGGAAAGTATAGAAAACAAGGAGTCGGAATTGTTAAAGGTTCAAAAGTTGAACATTTGGCACCTCCATATGAAAACGTGCCTTACTTAATGAAAGATCTTTTCCAATATCTAAAAAAATCAGAGGAAATCGAATTGATCAAAAGTTGTGTTTTTCATTATGAAATGGAATTTATCCATCCTTTTATTGATGGAAATGGTAGAATGGGTAGATTGTGGCAAACCTTGATATTAATGGAGAAATATCCAGTTTTTGAGTATATCCCTTTTGAGACACTTATCAGTACAGAGCAAGAAAAATATTATAAAGCATTATCTGAAAGTGATAAATCTGGAAAATCAACAAAATTCATTGAGTATATGTTAGATGTCATTGACACTTCAATTAGTGATTTACTAAAATATAATAATAGAACTTTAAATGAAAAAGATAGGCTTGATTATTTTATTTCATTGAACAAACCTGAGTTTTCCAGGAAAGATTATATGGATATCTTCAAAGACATTTCTTCGGCTACTGCAAGTAGAGATTTGAAAAAAGGACTTGAAATTAAACTATTTGAGAAATTCGGAGAAAGGAATAAAACAGTATACAGATTAATAACAGGGTACAACAATGCACATAAAAAATTGCTAAATAGCGAAATATAGAATGTTTCTAAAACAAAATAAACATAAATTTATACATCGGAGAAATACGATTATCAAATCGCAACTTTCCATGCTCTAAACCGTCAAGCAAAGACATATAAGAATTGGAAGGATAAACTAAAGGAATATGATATTTTACAACACTATATATCTCAGAAGAAAGTATATTTCACTACTGTTTTTTTTAATAAGTCAAACAATAATAGTACTAGGACAAACTGTAACTTATCAACCATCAACCGAAATTATACCAAATCCCCAAAGAGGCCTTCAAAAATACTCTATAACTTCAAGCGATTACGCTACAGACTCTGGAACTAATAATCTTTCTGTTACTACTTTAAACAGTTGGAAAACAAGCACCAATAAAGTAACAGTAGTGTACCGCTATTTTCTCTTAGATGCGTTTCTAAATTCAGATATAAACTCAACTTATTTAAGTAATATACAAACAGATTTTGATAATGTAAGAACAGCTGGGCTTAAAATAATTGTAAGGTTTTCATATTCCAATGCTCAAGGAACAACACCTCAACAGCCTATAAAATCTCAAATACTTTCACACATTTCTCAATTAACATCAATACTAAATAATAATAAGGATATTATTATTTCTCATCAAGCTGGTTTTATAGGTACTTGGGGAGAATGGTACTATACAAATTCTACAGAATTTGGTACAGATGGTAATATTACTACCGCACAATGGCTAAATCGTAAAGAAATAGTGGATGCTATGCTAGTAGCAACACCTCAAGAAGTCCCTATTCAAGTACGATATGCTGGTATTAAAACCACAATGTATGGCAATACCCTACTTACTGAACAAACTGCTTATCAAAATACAGCAAATGCTAGAATTGGTTTCTATAATGATGCTTTCCTAAACAATTATGGTGACCAAGGTACTTACTCTGTTGCTTCTGAATGTACCGACCCAATCGGAACAACTGAATATGATTACATTTCAAACGAAACTAAATATTTACCTATGACTGGAGAGACCAATGGCTTTAACCCTTGTAATGGTGGTTTAAGAACTGCAGGTTTAAATGCAATAAATGAAATGAATCTAACAAATTGGACAACAATTAATCGTGACTACTATATACCTTTTTGGGATGGAGTAATTAGTTCAAACCATTATGACGATATATTAAAAAATTTAGGGTATCGATTTGTTTTAAATTCATCTGTAGTATCATCTAATAATAGTGGCTTTAATATAACTCTGAATATATCTAATGTTGGTTTTGCTAGACTATTTAAGCAAAGAAATGTGTATTTAGTCTTAAAAAATGTTGCAACAAATGTAATAACAACCGAATTAATTAATACAGATATTAGAACTTGGGAAACCTCCGTTTCAATAACTGAAAATTTTAATTTAAATTTAGAAGGAACATTTCAATTGTATCTTTGGATGCCTGATAATGAAACTTCATTAGAAAACAACTCTAATTATAGCATTCAATTTGCAAATACGAATACTTGGGATTCTTCCACAGGGTACAATAATTTATTTCAAACCATATCATTGGAAACACTTGGTTTGGAAGACCATTTAGATGATGAAAAAATATTAGTATATCCAAATCCTGCATCAGATTACATTATAATTAAGTTAAAAAATAATACTGAAGAAAAAATCGAAATCTATAATGTAAATGGGCAATTAATTAAATCAACTTCTGTTTCAAATAATCAGAAACTAAATATTGCTAAACTGCCTAATGGAATCTATTTTGTAAACTTACTAAACAATAAATCATCAACTATTAAATTCATAAAACAATAATTTTTTTTAAAATAGCGGTAATCGTTGCACAACCCTTTAAAAAAAAATAATCATGTAAAAGTCCATTTCTAATGGACTTTATTTTTTATGAAAATACTAATCTCAATTTTAACTATTTCTTAAGATTATAGGCAATTGCTGATATATGCATCGTCTTATTAGCTTGTTCAATACCAACAGTATTGATTAAGGAAATCCAGAAAAAAAATTAATACTCGAATACAAACATTTAATTCGAGATGATTCCAAATTTTATAGTCAAGACTTATTGAATAATTTGTTTAAACAACCATACACTAAAATGAATTTATTGAAAAAGATATAGGCGTTTCTAGAATTACAGTCGCCAATTAAAATCTAAATGATGGTATTAAATATTGGTTAGAGCAAATGAAACAAAAAAATAGTATATCGTAGCATTAAGAAAAGTTGATAATGGAAATATAAAACCATTAATGAAATTTGCAAGAAAGTAAAAAATAAAGCCAACTTCGCATATCATTCATTGCTCCGCGCTTTTTTTAGTCAAATAAGATATTTCTTGCAATCAACTTTTTAAAAGTTGAGTAAAATAGTTGATATAAGTTGTGAAAAAAAATAGTCTGATAAGAAATTTCTAAACTAAACCAACGCTGCAACCTCATCAAAACTAATTCCACCGTAGTTTCCTGAACTCATCAATAACAAAGCCGTATTGTCAAGATTTTGAGAGTATAAAAATTCTTTAAATGCTTTAGGATTGGTATAAATAATCAAATCATCGCGTTTAAAAGCACTTGCAATCTGTTGTTCAGTAACTTTCTCTAATTTTTTAATCTCAACAGCATGCGGAGAATAAAAAACTACCGCAACATCTGCAGCATCCAATGCACCAACATATTCTTTCAAAAACTCAGCATTCAAACTACTATAGGTATGTAATTCTAAACACGCTAACAATGTCCTATCTTTATATTGGTTCTTTACAGCATTCGTAGTCGCTTCTACCTTTGACGGCGAATGTGCAAAATCTTTAAAGACAACTGTTGAGTCATTTTGAGCAATTTTTTCTAAACGCTTACTTGCTCCAGAAAAACTAGAAATTGCTTCGTAAAAATCATCTTCATCAATACCTAAATGTTGACAAATCCACTTTGCTCCTGCTAGATTCTGTAAATTATGCTTACCGAAAATCTCTAAAGGCAACTTTCCATCAGAAGTATCTAAAAAAGTAATTCCGTTTTCAATAGTATATTCAGGTGTTTTATAAGGATATTTTTTTATATGATTTGTACTTTCTTCAACTACATTTTTCACCTCAACATCTTCTTCATTGAATACCATAATTCCACCATTGACCATAGAATCTGTAAAAATTCTAAACTGCGCTACATAGTTTTCAAAAGTTGGAAATACATTGATGTGATCCCAAGCAATACCACTTAACAAAGCAATGTTTGGCTTGTACAAATGAAATTTTGGTCTTCTATCAATAGGTGAAGAAAGATATTCATCACCTTCAAGGATGATAAACTCATTTTCTTCTGTCAAATGTACCATAGTATCAAAGCCTTCCAACTGTGCTCCTACCATATAATCAACTTCCTTTTCATGATAATGCAACACATGTAAAATCATTGAAGTAATTGTAGTTTTACCATGAGAGCCGCCAATTACAACACGTGTTTTATCTTTTGACTGCTCATATAAAAACTCAGGATAAGAATATATTTTAATGCCTAATTCTTGTGCTTTATTTAACTCAAGATTGTCTTCTTTTGCATGCATCCCAAGAACAATAGCATCTATATCTGAAGTGATTTTTTCTTCAAACCAACCCAATTTATTTGGCAACAACCCTCTTGCTTCTAATCGTGATTTTGATGGTTCAAAAATAGCATCATCACTTCCTGTAATCTCATATCCCTTCTCATGTAATGCCATTGCTAAATTATGCATCGCACTCCCTCCTATTGCAATAAAATGTATTTTCATTAAATCAATTTTTATTATTTTCAAATGTAAACAAACTATTTAAAAACGAATAAAAACCATCTTTGATTTTATTAATAACTATGTTTATAACTTTCATCAAATATAAATTCGCTACTGATATTTACTTAAAAAATAATGACTATTTTTATAGTCAAATCAACTAAACCAAAATACATTCGATGAAAAAAAGTTACATTTCAATTTCGAACAAGTTTTCTTATATCTTATTTTTTGCATTTTTAGGAATTAATTATTCAGCAATTTCTCAATGCACAAATCCAAATCCTACTGGAAATTCAATACAAGAATTTTGCAAATCAGCAAACAGTACAATATCGGATTTAGAAGCCTCTGGAGGAACAACTATTGTTTGGTTTGATGCAATATCTGGAGGAAATCAATATTCAGATTCCGCACCATTATTTGATAGCACTATTTATTATGCCGATATTATTGATGGCGGAAATTGCAGTACTATAAGACTAGAAGTTACAGTAGCAATTTATGGAAATCCTCCAACTGATGTTGATGTATTTGTAGGGAAATGCGCAAGTGATAATCCAACAATTGCAGGTTTATCTGCTGATGGTGATATTATAGAATGGTTTGATGCACAGTTTGATGGAAATCTACTTTCAATTTCAGATCCATTAGTGGATGGAACAACCTATTGGGTTCAACAAACAGAAAATGGGTGTACAAGTATCCGATTACCAACTACTGCTACCATAATTGACCCTCCTTCACCAACTCTAAATTCTGAACAATCATTCTGCTCAATATCATCACCTACAGTTGCTGATTTAATTCCAAATGCAAATATAATATGGTACGACTCAGAAATTTTAGGGTCTGTCATAGATCCTACCACTCCATTGATTGATGGTCAAGAATATTGGGGAGCACAAGTTTCCTTTCCTTGTGAAAGTTCGGAGCGCTCAATAACTACTGTTACTCTTGATACTCCTGTGAATGCTGGAACCAATGGATCGTATTCTGAATGTGAAGCGGATCTTGTAACTACAGATTTATTTACTCTTCTTGGTGGAAATCCAGATACTACTGGTACTTGGAATGGACCTTCAACGCTTACTGGTGATCACTTAGGAACT
>CAJQNZ010000019.1 GCA_905479835.1 uncultured Flavobacteriaceae bacterium | reverse complement strand
CTATATTTAAAAGAACTAAATTTAAGAAAACCAATAAGTCCGGAAGCTAGAGAAGATCTAAGGCTATATTTTAAAGCATTTTTTGCACGAGATTTATTTGATCAAACAGGTTATTTTATGGTAACCCAAAAGAAAGATAACATGATTCAAAAAGTTATAGAATTAGATAGCGAAAATTAATGTTTTTATCTAGTTAAACTAATATGTATCTTTGAGTTTTTAATTCACATTTATTTTGACAACCAAAAAAAAAATATATTTTGCATCCGATCAACATTTTGGAGCGCCAACAACAGAGTTAAGTAAAATACGAGAACAAAAATTTGTAAATTGGTTAGACTTCGTTAAAACGGATGCTGAAGCTATTTTTTTATTAGGAGATCTTTTCGATTTTTGGTTCGAATATAAAAAAGTAGTTCCAAAAGGATTTATACGTGTTTTAGGGAAACTTGCCGAATTAAAAGATAGTGGAATTCAAATTTATTTTTTTGTTGGAAACCACGACCTTTGGATGGAAGATTATTTTGAAACCGAATTAAACATTCCAGTCTATCACAATCCAAAAGAATTTATTTTTAACAACAAGACTTTTTTAATAGGTCATGGAGATGGTTTAGGTCCAGGAGATAAAGGTTATAAAAGAATGAAAAAAGTCTTCACCAATTCTTTTTCTCAATGGCTGTTTAGATGGTTGCATCCAGATATCGGTATGAAATTAGGAAATTATCTATCTGTAAAAAACAAATTAATTTCTGGAGATGAAGATGTTGTTTTTCTTGGTGAAGAAAAAGAATGGCTTGTGCAGTATGCACGAAAAAAACTAACAGAGAAACACTACGATTATTTCTTATTTGGACATCGTCATTTACCGATGGAAATAAATCTCACCGATACTTCAAAGTATATTAATACAGGTGATTGGATTTCTCATTTTACTTATGCAGTTTTTGATTCTCAAGTACTAACTCTAAAGACCTTTAAAGAGTAGAATTTTAAGGCGTTTTTTATATTTTTTTAACCAATTTTTAACAAGAAAAATTAAATATTTTGTGCTACTTGCAATCCACAAAAAAGCACTGTAAATTCACGCTTTAAAAATTTAATGATGATAGAAGAAAATAACACAACTGTAGATATCAGAGCAATCAATGAGAAGATAGAAAAGGAAAGTGCTTTTGTTGATTTACTGGTAATGGAAATGAATAAAGTAATTGTAGGTCAGAAGCATATGATTGAGCGATTATTAATAGGACTGTTAGGAAATGGACATATTCTACTGGAAGGTGTTCCTGGACTAGCAAAAACTCTTGCGATTAACACTTTGTCAAAAGCAGTTCAAGGAGATTTCAGTCGTGTTCAATTCACACCAGATTTATTGCCTGCAGACGTTGTAGGAACCATGATATACAACATGAAAGAGAATGATTTCATGATTAAAAAAGGACCAATTTTTGCAAACTTCGTTCTTGCTGATGAAATTAACAGAGCTCCTGCGAAAGTTCAATCAGCACTTCTTGAAGCAATGCAAGAGCGTCAGATTACAATTGGAGATACGACGTTTAAACTTGACGAACCATTTCTTGTAATGGCAACTCAGAATCCTGTAGAACAAGAAGGAACGTATCCACTGCCTGAAGCTCAGGTGGACCGTTTTATGTTGAAAGTTGTGATTGACTATCCGAAAATTACTGACGAGCAATTAATTATGCGTCAGAATTTAAAAGGAGGATTTGAAAAAGTGAATCCTGTGGTTTCTTTAAAGCAAATCAATGATGCACGTAATGCCGTTAAAGAAGTGTACATGGATGAGAAGATCGAAAAATATATTCTTGATATCATTTTCGCAACTCGTTATCCTGAAAAATACAACTTACCAAACCTGAAAGATTTAATCAGTTTCGGAGCATCACCAAGAGGAAGTATCAACTTGGCAATGGCTGCGAAATGTTATGCATTCATTAAGCGTAGAGGATATGTTATTCCAGAAGATGTCCGTGCAGTAGTTCATGATGTATTACGACACCGTATCGGAATTACCTACGAAGCCGAAGCAGAAAATGTAACTACTGAAGATCTTATCAATCAGATTGTAAATGAAGTAGAAGTACCTTAAAACGTGTAATCGTGTATTTGTTAAACTCTTTATTCGAGAGATTCGACTTAACAATTCAACAATTTAACAACTATTGGATACAAAAGAAATACTTAAAAAAGTACGTAAAATAGAGATCAAGACACGTCGCTTGTCTGATCATATATTTTCGGGCGAATACCACAGTTCGTTCAAGGGACGTGGTATGACTTTTTCTGAAGTACGTCAGTATCAATATGGTGATGATATTCGAGCGATAGACTGGAATGTAACGGCACGTTATAACGAACCGTATGTAAAAGTATTTGAAGAAGAACGTGAATTGACAATGGTGTTAATGGTGGACATTAGTGGTTCAGAATTTTTTGGGACTTCACAACAATTTAAACGAAATACAATTACTGAAATTGCGGCAACACTCGCTTTTTCGGCAACTCAAAATAACGACAAAGTTGGATTGCTTTTATTTTCTGATAATGTCGAATTATTTATTCCTCCAAAAAAAGGGAAAAGCCATGTTTTGAGAATTATACGTGAACTGATAGAATTCAAACCTAAAAGCAACAACACAGATATAGGAAATGCGCTTAAGTACTTGTCCAATATGATGAAGAAAAAGGCAATCGTTTTTGTATTGTCTGATTTTATGGATTCAGATTATGACCATACGCTGAAAATTATGGGTAATAAGCACGATGTTACTGGAATAAGAGTTTATGATAAGAGAGATGAAGAGATTCCAAATATGGGAATGGTACCAGTGTTAGATGCTGAAAGTGGTAAACGATTTTTGGTAAATACAATGTCTAGGAAAATTAGAAATAAATACAAAACCAACTATTTAGAGTCTGTAGATTATTTCGAAAAATCTTTTAGTAGAAGTGGAGCAGGAACAATCAGTACGAGAGTAGACGAGGGTTATGTAAAAAAATTATTAGGGTATTTTAAACGAAAAGGAGCAAGATAAGTTGGAAAGTAAGAGTCAAAATAGAATTGTGAGTTCTAGCGCAGTCGAGAACTATTTTAAATGGATCTTAGGGATATTCTTATTTATCTCAGGAATTACATTCGCACAGAATCCTGTTGAGGTAGCTATTGATACAACCAATATCAGAATAGGTGAGCAGATTCAATATGAGATTTCAGTGGATAATTTATTCAAAAACGTTTTATTTCCTAAACTGGAAATGGACAGTCTGAATCGCATTGAAGTTGTTGAAGAATTGAATATTGATACGACTAAAACTAAGTTTGTAAAAAAATATATTTTAACCAGTTTTGACAGCGGACAATATGTAATTCCGCGCCAACTAGTCTTGATTAATTCTAATAAGCATCTTACAGATTCTATTTTAATTAACGTTGCAACAGTTAAAGTTGATACTACCAAGCAAAATTTATTTCCTATTAAATCAATTAAAAATCAGCCTGTAATTTTCGATGATTACAAAAATTATCTATGGATAGGATTGGCTTTATTGGCATTTATTTTAGGATTGATTTGGTATTATTTCATTCGAAAGAAAAGAGAAGAACAAGCGATTGAAAATAGAATCCCTCCATATGAATTGGCAATGCAACGATTAGGTGAATTGGATGGGAAACAATTATGGCAGAATGATAAAGTGAAACTTTATTACATAGAATTGACGGAAATTATAAGAACCTATATTGAACGTGAATTGAATATTCCAGCATTGGAATCTACAACGGATGAATTGATGGAAACGATTCGTGATTTTAATAAAATTAAGACGTTGGACTTGCCAAAAGAAACTGTTGCTAATCTTCAAAAATTATTAAAAGAAGCCGATTTGGTTAAGTTTGCGAAGCATAAACCGATGTCTAATGAAATAGAATACCATAGAGTTGATACAGAGAATATCATTAATGATTTAAAGCCTAAACCTAGAGAAGAAGATGAAGTTGTGGAATAATTTAGAGTTTACACATCCACAGTTTCTGTGGTTGTTACTGATCGTTCCCATGTTGGCGATTTGGTATTTCCTGATGCGCAAAAAAGAGAGTGCAACATTGACATTATCCAGTACATCTGCATTTGGCAAACCATCAATTCTATCAAGATTAAAACCATTTTTACACGTTTTAAGACTCTTGGCTATTTCTGCATTAATCATTGCATTGGCAAGACCTAGAAATGTATCTGTAAGTAGTAAAATTAATTCTAATAAAGGGATTGATATTGTGATGGCAATTGATGTTTCTGCAAGTATGCTTGCCAAAGATTTAAAACCAAATAGACTTGAAGCGCTTAAAAAGGTAGCGACAAATTTTGTCAATAAAAGACCCAATGATCGTATTGGGATAGTGGTTTATGCTGGAGAAAGTTTTACGCAGACACCAATTACAAGTGATAAGCGTATTGTGAAAAACACAATTCGTCAGATTCAATGGGGACAATTGGATGGAGGTACCGCAATAGGAATGGGATTAGGATCTGCAGTAAATAGATTGAAAGATTCTAAGGCGAAAAGTAAAGTAATTATTTTGTTGACTGATGGTGTGAATAATACGGGTTTTGTAGATCCAAAAACAGCAACAGATCTCGCTAAAGAATTAGGGATTAAAACATATACAATCGGTATTGGGACAAATGGGACTGCGCCATTTCCTGTAGCAAAAGACATGAGTGGGAAATTAATTTTCCAAAATGCTAAAGTTGAAATAGATGAAGATTTACTAAAATATATTGCCAAAGAAACAGGAGGAAAATATTTTAGAGCGACCAATAACTCAAAGTTAGAAGCTATTTATGACGAAATAAACAAATTGGAAAAGACAGAAATTGAAGAGTTCAAATACTATAACTACGATGAAAAGTATCGCTCATTAGTGATACTGGCAGGAATATTATTAATGCTTGAAATGTTATTGAAATTAACTGTATTTAGAAGTTTTATATAAAGAATGTATCAAATAGAAGAACCGACATATTTTATTTACTTATTATTGATCCCTGCATTATTGGTGGTGTTTCTATTGGTTTTTTGGTGGAAAAAAAGAATGCAAAAACAGTTTGCAGATGAAGATTTATTTGAAAAATTAAGCCCAGAAAAATCCTCTTTTAAATCAATCTTAAAGATGTTGACTTTCTTAATTGGTTTGGCATTTTTAATCGTTTCGTTAACCAATCCTAAAATGGGAACCAAACTTGAAACAGTAAAACGCCAAGGTGTTGACATTGTGTTTGCCCTAGATGTTTCTAAAAGTATGTTGGCTGAAGATATTGCACCAAATAGACTTGAAAAAGCCAAGCAAATCATTACTAAAATCATTGACAAACTAGGAAGTGATAGAATAGGAATTATTATTTATGCTGGAAATGCGTATCCATTATTACCAATTACAACCGATCAAGGTGCAGCGAAAATGTTCTTGCAAAGCGCAAGTCCTAATATGGTTTCTAGTCAAGGAACGGCAATAAACGAAGCGATAAAATTGGCAACATCTTATTATAATAATGACGAACAGACGAATCGTTTTTTATTCATTATTTCTGATGGTGAAGACCATCAAGAAGATGCCTCAAGTGCAATCGCACAAGCAACCAAAGAAGGAATTAAAACTTATACTATAGGAATAGGAACTGAAAAAGGAGGCCCAATTCCGTTGAAAGATAGAGGTGTTTTACAAGGATATAAGAAGGATAGTAAAGGCGAAGTTGTAATTACCAAGATGAATGAAAACACATTGAAAGAAATTGCAAATAATGGAAACGGAAAATATTTTCTTGGAAATAGAACCCAAGAAACGGTAGATTATGTTGAAGAGATTTTAGTGAAAGCAGAAAAAAGTGAATTTGAGAGCACTAAATTTTCAGATTATAAAGATCAATTTCAATGGTTTATAGGATTGGGATTATTGTTTTTGATACTAGATGCATTGATGCTAGAGAAGAAAACAAAGTGGATTCAGAAACTAAATCTGTTTAATAAATAATGAAGTTAATAACCTCTCGACTGCGCTCGAGGAGACAATAAATAATGTCTGCCAGGTCGAGCGGAATCGAGAACTTATTTGATAATAAATAAATGAAAAAACTACTATTCATATTGTTCCTTTTACCCTTGAGCTTCTTTGCTCAAGAAGACAAAGTAACTCTTGAAAGAGAGGCAAGAAAATGGGTACGCGAAGGAAATGAATTGTTCAATCAATTGAAGTTTGCAGATGCAGAAGTTGCTTATAAAAAAGCATTGGATAAGAATCCAGCTTCTGAAATTGCCAATTACAACCTAGGAAATGCACTTTCACTTCAGAACCGCTCCAAGGAAGCTATTGCTCAATATGAAATGGTTGCAAAAATGACCAAGGACAAGTTTACAAGAGCGACAGCAATGCATAATCTTGGAAACTCTCATTATCAAGAAAAGGAATATCAAAAAGCGGTTGATTCCTACAAGCATTCTTTAAGGGCCAATCCGAAGGATGATGAAACTCGTTATAACTTGGCATTGGCACAGAAAATGCTACAAGATCAGCAACAGAATCAAGATAAAAACAAGGACAAGAACGACGAGAATAAAGACAAAGACAAGGATAAAAATCAAGAAAATAAAGACGATCAAAACAAAGATAAGAACGAGGATAAAAAAGAAGGAGACGATAAGAAAGATGATGAGAAAAAGGATGGAGAAGATGAGAAAGACAACAAAGACAATCCTGATAAAAATAAAGAAGAGAAAAAACAAGATCAGAAACCTCAAGCAGGAAAATTATCGCCACAACAGATGAAGCAATTGTTGGAAGCGATGAATAATGAAGAGAAGAAAACGCAGGAGAAGATGAATGCGAAAAAAGAGAGAGGAAAGAAAATCAAACAAGAAAAAGATTGGTAAATTTGTAAAAATGAGATTTCACAAGGTTTACATACTATGTTTTATATTTTTTTCAGTTCAATTATTGTCTGCTCAAGAAGTTTTTTTAAAAGCGAGTGTCAGTAAAAATGAGTTGGGAGTGAATCAACGATTGCGAATTGATTTTACAATTAACAAGCAAGGAGCTGATGATTTTGCTCTTCCAGATTTTAAAAATTTCACAGTTCTTGGAGGGCCTAATACTTCTATCAGTAGGTCAATTATGAATGGGAGGTCATCATTTTCTCAGACCTACAGTTATATAATTCAGCCAAATAAAAAAGGAATATTCACTATACCATCAGCAACTATTGAATATAAAGGAGAAACATTACAATCAAATACTCTTACTATTAAGGTTTTAAGCGAATCGGAAATTCCAAAAGATGTAAATGACCCTTTATATATTGCAGGACAAAATGTGCATTTAGTCGCAGAAGTTTCGAATTCTAAACCTTATGTCGGAGAAGGAATTTATGTCGTTTATAAACTCTATTTCAGCACCAATATTGGATTAAATAATCCAAGACTCAAAGAAAATCCACAATTCAACGGTTTCTGGAATCAAGATTTTGAAATAGCAAATTTTAGCGTAGAAAACACCACTTATAAAGATCAAGACTACCGCTATTTTATTGTAAAGAGAGCCTTATTGGTGCCACAGAAATCAGGAAAATTGGTTTTAGAACCGCTTGAAATGGAAATGGTTGTGAACGTTCCTACAGGTAAAGGAGATTTTTTCGGGAATCCGATTACAAGACGAGTGCAATATATAACGTCGTCTAGCAAGAGAAATATAAATGTAAAATCCTTACCAATAGAAGGAAAACCTGAAGGATTTACAGGAGCTGTAGGTGAATTTAATTTTAAAGTTTCTGCCACTAAAGAAGCAATGAAATCCAATGAAACTTCTCAAATTAAAGTAGAAGTTTTTGGGAAAGGAAATTTAAAATTATTTGAATTGCCAGAAATAAATACACCTTCGGAATTGGAGGTATATACTCCTGAACGTGATGAAAAAGTAAGAACTACATTGAATGGAAATTCAGGTAATATATCAGACTCTTATACGGTAGTTCCTGAATATAAAGGAAAGTATAAAATCCCAGAAGTGTCATTTTCTTATTTCAATCCAAAGGAAGAGAAATATACAACTATAATTTCAGAACCATTGATTATAAATGTAATCGATGGAAAACCATTGCCAAATTCTTCTTCTTCAAATGATGCTAATTTTAGCCAAAAACAAAGTGTAGTTTCAACAGGAAATAATTTCAGTTATATCCAAACCAACACCACTTTTATCCCCTTAAAAAAGAAAGATTTTTTCAAATCTAATCTTTTCTACTTTTTGTTATTTTTACCATTGATATCCATTCCTATTGGAATATTTATTGGCAAGAAAAAAGAAGAAAGAGATGGCGATCTTATAGGAAATAAATTGCGAAAAGCAGATAGACTTGCGAAGAGATACCTTTCTGAAGCCAAGAAAAAACTAGGAAATAATGAAGCCTTTTATATAGCGCTTGAAAAAGCATTGCATAATTTCTTAAAAGCAAAATTAAAAATTGAAACCTCTGATATTTCGCAAGAAAAAATTTCAGAAATATTAGAGAATAAAAAAGTAGATAGCACAACAATTACAGATTTTATTGAAGTGTTGAATGATTGTGATTTTGCACGTTATACACCTACAACAAGTGTGATGATGCAACAAGAATTTGACAAGGCGAAAATGGCTATTGCTCAAATCGACAAACAACTATAAATGAAAAATATATTGATCCTATTTACTTTGGTTTTTTCAGCGATTGGCTCAGCACAATCCGTTGATAGTTTGTTTGTGAAAGGTAATGATTTTTACAAACAAGAAAAATATAGTAAAGCGATAGAATCCTATAAAAAGATAGAAAGTTCAGGAGTAATTTCAGACGACTTATATTTCAATCTTGGAAACAGTTATTACAAAATGAATGAAGTTGCACCATCGATTTATTACTATGAAAAAGCACTCAAATTAAATCCTAGAAATACCGATGTAAAAAACAATTTAGGATTTGCACGAAGAATGACATTGGATGCAATTGAGGTGTTGCCTAAAACAATTTTTCAAAAATTCTCTGATACCGTTATTTATAAACTAGCACATGATTCTTGGTCTTGGATTGCTGTTATGATGTCTTTTATCGCAGCATTGCTATTCTTTTTATACTACTTTTCATATACACCAAGTAAGAAATTTTTATACTTCAATACAAGTATCATAAGTACAGTATTGTTGATACTTTCAGTGATTTTTGCATTTCAGTCGTATCAGCATAAAGTCAATACTAAGTCTGCAATTATTTTTAAACAAACAACCGAAATTAAGAACGCTCCTACATTAAATAGCGATACGGTTTTTGAACTTCATGAAGGGACCAAAGTAGTGGTTCTTGATGCAATTGATGACTGGAAAAAAATCAAACTTTCCGATGGAAAAATAGGCTGGATTATCGCAGAAGATATGAAAGAATTGTAATCTGTTTTAAAGACTAAAGACTAAAGACTAAAGACTAAAGACTAAAGACTAAATGTCTTAATTGTGGCTGAGTATGTTCACAGAGCGGTGTTCACAGAGCGAAGTCACTTTACAACTTTTAACTCTCTTCTTTCTCCTCAACAGTTAAAAAATTAGGAAAAATCATTGGAGCAAGATTTTTTACAGGTCCATAAAGAACAGAATCTTCCGTATTTTCTTTATTTACAAATGTTATCGTACTGTTCAACTTGTCAAATACTAGCAACAATACACTTACAATCAATCCAAGCTTTAAGGCTCCAAAAACACCTCCAAGGAGTTTGTTTAAAATTCCTAATGCGGCGAAATCTGCAATCTTGGTAAATAGTTTTCCAAGGAGTGAAATCAAAATGACTATGACAATAAAAGTAACTGCAAATGCTATGATTGAAATGTATTTTTCATCCCATTCGACTTTATCTTTAAGAAAATCTCCAGCAAAGTATGAAAAGTGTATGGCTCCGTAGACTCCTGCTACTAAAGAAACCAATGAGGCTAGTTCGACAAAAAAACCTTTCATCAATCCTCTTATAAATCCAAACAATAATATGGCTGCAATGATAATATCAAATATGTTCATGGGAATAATAATTTGTGTAAAAATAGAAAAATCAAATTAACAATTCAATAAATATAATAAGTTTGATAATTCACATACTTATTAATACATAAAGTTTGGTCAGTTCGAGCGCAATCGAGAATTATTTTTTAAACTTTCGACTCTGATCTAAGAAATATTAATAATTAAAAAAGCCTATTTTTGCAATTATGATAGGAGAGCAGAACTTAAAAGAACAGTGGCAATTATTAGTAAAAATCATTTCAGATAAATTTGCTGAGGGAGATGAATTGAACTTGGATGCGATTATTTATTTGATAGGCGTTCAAGAACTAGGAGATCCTTTTAAAAGGTTTAAAAAAGATGATAAATTGAACTTGATGCATATTGCGATATGTCGCTTGTTGGAGCCTTATGGATATTATGAGTTTGATTTTTTTGACGATGATGGTTGGCCTCACTATATTGTAAAAGAAGAATTACCAACGTTGAAACCTGGAGAACAAAGCGTCCTGATGAAAGAAGCCATTGTACAGTATTTTACGGAGAAAGAGTTGATATAAGAATTAGTTCAGTGTTTTGCTAAATATATAAAAAATGATAAAATTCTTTAGAAAAATTAGACAGAATTTACTTTCTGGAAACAAAACCGGAGAGTACTTTAAATATGCTTTTGGAGAAATTATTCTTGTCGTGATTGGTATTCTAATTGCATTATATATTAACAACTGGAATGAAAATAGATTAGAAGAAAATGAAGTGACAAACTATTTTGAACAGATTAAAACTGAACTTGAATCGGACATCATCCATTTTAATAGTGATATTTCTCAAATGCGAAATTGGACAGATTATCTTAATAAAATAAGTGATGAAAGATATGAGGAAGTTGATTTATCTCGTTTACTCATTTCTTTATCTAGAAATCTTAATCCTAAGAATTTTGGTATGTCTTATAATAAAATGATTGAATCTGGAATTATTAAACATATTGTGAATGATAAAATAAGTAAAAAACTACAAACTTATTATATGACTAATTGTTCAGAATACAATAATAGGACTGAATTTCATGCAAACTTCATTTCAGATCATATAGAAGGTCCATTACTTTTAATGTTGAATCATAAAAAAGATTTTCTTGTTGATCCAAAAGAAGTATTAGATGAATTAGAGAATGGAAAATTAAAATCACTTGTAAACTGGCAAGTCTCTTATTTTGAATATCAAATGCCAAAAATTAATGAGAATATTAAACAAGCTCAAGAATTAATTCTTTTAATTAATGAGTATTAATTTATCTTAAGTCACATTCACATTCCTTACCAACTTCGCCAACAACCTTGTAGAAATTCGTTTTAAAAAGACACTCCCTACTTCTTTAAATCCACCGATTACAGCCTCATTTTTTCTTTTTTGAATCACACGTATCATTTTCTTTGCAAATACGTCTGCAGGAACACCATTGGCAGTAGCAACGTCCATAGAGTTCTGTTTACTTCCGTCACCTGTAACAGCATTCATAGAAACATTGGTTTGCACATATCCTGGAAGAATTAAAGTCACAGCAATATTGTGCTTGTGCACTTCTGCACGTAGACTGTCAAAAAAACCATGAAGCGCATGCTTGGACGCAGAATAAGTTGAACGTAGCGGTGTTGCAACTTTCCCAACAACACTCGTAACCGTTACATAATGGCCAGAATTACGTTCAATAAAATGAGGTAATAAGGCCTTGGTTAAGGCAAGCGTTCCCATAAAATTAATGTCCATAATGCGCTTATCAACATCAAGTGCAGTATCAACAGCTAATGCTCTTTGACTGATACCTCCATTATTAACAAGAATGTCTATATGCCCAAAAAGAGAAATTGCTTTAGAAACTTTTTCTTCCATAGTTGAATACTCCTGTAGGTCTAGAGTTAGAATTTTAATATTTTCTG
This sequence comes from uncultured Flavobacteriaceae bacterium, assembly GCA_905479835.1. Taxonomy (GTDB): domain Bacteria; phylum Bacteroidota; class Bacteroidia; order Flavobacteriales; family Flavobacteriaceae; genus Urechidicola. The sequence continues at coordinate 32,977 of CAJQNZ010000019.1, read as the reverse complement.
TATTGGTACATTGATGCTTCACTTTTGTTAAAGTTTCAGAATCGCGTGACGAAAGGATTAATTTTGTGTCATATTTAGAGAGTTCAATAGACAGTGATTTACCAATGCCAGATGAAGCGCCAGTTATCCAGATAACTTTGTTTTTTAAATTCATTTTGGAAAAATTTATTGGAAAAATAATCAATTAAACTGTATTTTTGGCTTAATTGTTGAAATGTAATAAGAAAACGAAACCAAATGATGAAAAATATAGCCTTAGCGTGTTTATTTCTAGTATCAATCTCGATACATGCTCAAGATTCTTTAAAAGTTAAAATAACTCCAAACAATGGATACAAATGGATGATGTTATACAAGTTGAATGGTGCAAAACAGCAATATGTTGCCAATACAACTTTGGAAAATGACGAATTTAATTTTGTAATTCCTGAAAATAGCGAGTCTGGAATGTATCGCTTGTTTTACGACAATGAAAACGGAGGATATTTTGATGTGATATACAATCAAGAAGCTATCGATGTAACCTTTGATGCAAGTTCACCAGAAGAATCAGCAGTATTTGCAGTATCTGAAGAAAATAAATTGTATCAGTCCTACTTAAATTCTATTCAATCTCATCAATTAAAATTAGATTCAGTTCAGATTGCTAATATCAATTCTGCAACTCCTACGAATGGATTAGAAAAAATGTATCAAAAAAGGCTTAAAAAATTGATAAGTATTCAAGATTATTTTGAAAAAGAGGCAACAGGAAAATTGGCGCAAGAATTCATTAAAACCAATAAGAAATTCAACAGTCCAGAATTGGCAACTTCAGCGGATGAATATTTGAAAAATATGGAATCGCATTTTTTTGACAATGTAGATTTTAATAATGAAAAACTTATGAATTCTTCATTGCTTGTTGACAAGTCAATGGAATATGTTTTTTATATAAACAGTTCTGAAGATGCTGAAACACAACAGAATTTAAGAAAAAAATCTATTGGTGAATTGATGACTGTAATAGGAGGTAATGACTTGATTAAAAGCGAAATTTTGAGTTCGTTGTTATATGCATTAGCAGGTCAAGAAAACCTTGAATTGGTCAAATATGTTAAAGAAAATTATTATAGTAAATTACCAGAAGGACTTAAAAGCGCCAAGTTTTTAAGCACAGTAAATGATATGTTAAAAACAGCAATAGGAAGTGTTGCTCCAAATTTCTCATTGGAAGAAAATGGAGAAGCAAAATATTTATTGCAATTAACAGAAGCCGAGAATTACATAGTTACTTTCTGGAGCACAACATGTTCACATTGCTTAAAGGATATTCCTCAATTATATGAGTTTGTGAAAGAAAAGGAAGATTTAAAAGTAATCGCAATAGCATTGGAAGATGACAGATTTGGATTTGATCATCATACGCAGGATTTTCCAGATTGGATAAATGTATTGGGATTGAATAAATGGGAAAATGAAATTGCCAGAGATTATGATGTGCATTCAACACCTACATATTTTGTTCTTGATAAAGACAAGAAGATAATTGCAAAACCTGAAGATCTAGTTGATGTTCAAGAGTTATTTAAAGATAAAAAAGAAGCGGAAGATGAAGATGAAAACGGGGATGAATAGAATCATTTTTTCCTGTCTTGTTTTTGTTTTAGCAATCAATAATATTGGAGCTCAGACAGTGCAAGAAGGATTGAAAGCACCAGACTTTAGTTTATACAATTTAGAAGGTGAGAAAAGCACTCTAGATGATTATAAAGGGAAAGTTGTAGTTATAAAAATGTGGTTTAAAGAATGTGCTCCTTGTCTTCAAGAAATACCAAAAGTAAATAGACTCGTTGAGAAATATAAAAACAGAACCGATATAGTTTTTATTGCTCCAGCACCGAATGATAAAAGAACGTTAAAGAAGTTTGCTCGAAAAGTTGATTTCAATTACGAGATCATGTATAGTTCCTATGAAATGCTACGAGAGTACAATACGATGAGGAGATATCCTTCCCATTGTATTATCGACAAGTATGGAGTAGTTTCTTTTTTATATGAAGGAAGTTCTCAGACAATTGATAAGACCATAGAAGCAGAAATCCTAAAAGTCTTAAACTAAAAGTATAAAAAAGCGTCTTTCAGATGCTCAATTTTTTCTTTTGCATCTGTTTTGATAATTGCAATGATGTCAAATCTTACTTCGACATCAAGATCTTTAGAAATCACATATTCATTTATAGCAGAAACCATTAATTGGATTTTTTTTGAATTGACAAAATCTTGTGGATTTCCAAAATAATCACTAGAACGTGTTTTTACTTCTACAACAGCAAGTATATTTTCTTTTTGAACAATAATATCTATTTCAGCCTTTAGATAGCGCCAATTTTTATCAAGAATTGTATAACCTTTTTCTATCAAATAGTCAATTGCTATTTGTTCACCTTTATTTCCTAGTTCGTTGTGTTGCGCCATATTTATTTTCCTCGAAAGAGGTAATTGTATTATTTATAAACTCTGTCAATTCGAGTGAATTTTATGAATGAAATGAGTAAAATTTGTATCGAGAATAAGAATTTCAATTATTTAATTAGTTCTTGACACATTTTTTTGTCAACAATCACTAGAACTGACATTTTGAGAATGATTTTTAATATAGATTCACAAAAGATTATTTATACCGAACCATTGATTCATTCTCAGTAACTTCCAATTCAACTTCAGCACCAAGCAACAACGTTCTATTATCATCTAGATGTCCTGCAGGAAGTTTAAAACAGACAGGAAAATTATATTCAGAAACAGTATCCAAAATTATTTCTTTGGTTGTTTTTCCAAACGGTATTCTATTGTCATGCATTTGTGTCATTCCACCGATAATTAATCCTTGTAAATTATCAAAATAACCACTTCTTTTTAATGCCATCATCATGCGATCGATATGGTATATATATTCATCTAAATCCTCTATAAACAGAATTTTACCATCCGTATCAATAGAAGATTTGCTGCCCAATAAACTATATAAAATGGATAAATTTCCACCGACCAATTTTCCGCGACCTATTCCAAATTTATTTTTCTTAGAAAAACGCACTTTTTCATCTATTTTAAGTCCAAAAAGAGCATTTTTTAATGAATTTATCGATTTTTTGGTGTTTTTCAACACATTTACAGGCATTGTTGCATGTAGAGACGCAACACCATTAGTATGGATATGCGAGTGTAAAACAGTCACATCAGAATACCCAATAATCCATTTAGGATTTTGGAGAAAACGAGTAAAATTGAGTTGGTCAATAATCCGAACCGTTCCATATCCTCCTCGAGCACACCATATGGCTTTTATTTCATCGTTGTCAAGCATAGCTTGAAAGTCATCAGTACGTTCCTTATCATTACCCGCATATTGATTTTCAGAAAGACCGATAGTACTTCCTATGGTTGCATTCAATCCCCATGATTCTAATAAACCTATCGCAGGAATTATTTCTTCTAAAGAAATTTTTCTAGCAGTTGAAACAATGGCAACCGTATCGCCTTTTTGTAAAAAATCAGGTGTAATCATACTCAAATGTAAAGAAATTAATCTTCAAATGAAATCATCTGATATGGAATGATTATTTTTGTTGTATAAATTATTAGGTCTCGACTTTAGTTTATCTTGAGCGAAGCCGAAAAGCTCGACCTGAAAAGTACAATGTCTCTTCGAGCACAGTCGAGAAGTTAAATTAAAAAAGATTATTTTTTGAGCAGATATACAATTACCGCAGCATTACCGTATACTAACGGTCCAGTTCATATTGGCCATTTAGCAGGAGTTTACGTTCCTGCGGATATTTACGCACGTTATTTAAGATTAAAAGGCAATGATGTTGCATTTGTATGTGGTTCAGATGAGCATGGTGTACCGATCACTTTAAAGGCCAAAAAAGAAGGTGTTACACCTCAACAAGTAGTGGATAAATATCATGAAATTATTAAGAGTTCTTTTTCAGAATTTGGAATTACTTTTGATAATTATTCACGTACTTCAGCAAAGATTCATCATGATACTGCTTCAGAATTTTTTAAAGAACTGAATGAGAAAAATGAATTTATCGAAGAGGTTTCAGAGCAATTATATGACGAAGAGGCAAATCAATTTCTAGCAGATAGATTTGTTGTAGGTACCTGTCCCAAATGCGGATTTGAAGAAAGTTATGGTGATCAATGTGAAAACTGTGGAACGAGTCATAACGCAACAGATTTAATCAATCCAAAATCGGCAATTACAGGAAATGTTCCGACCACAAAAGAGACCAAACATTGGTTTTTACCACTTGATAAATATGAAACTTGGTTAAGAGAATGGATTGTAGAAGGACATAAACATGATTGGAAAACGAATGTGCTAGGACAAGTAAAGTCTTGGTTAGATGACGGATTAAGACCAAGAGCTGTAACGAGAGATTTAGATTGGGGAATTCCAGTTCCAGCAGAAGGAGTAGAAGGGAAAGTTTTATATGTATGGTTTGACGCTCCTATAGGATATATTTCTTCTACCAAAGAATGGGCAGCAGAAAAAGGAAAGGATTGGGAGCCTTATTGGAAAGATAAAGACACAAAATTGATTCATTTTATAGGAAAAGACAACATCGTTTTTCACTGTATTATTTTTCCAGCGATGTTAAAAGCAGAAGGAAGTTATATTTTGCCAGAGAATGTTCCTGCAAATGAGTTTTTAAATTTAGAAGGAAATAAAATTTCAACATCAAGAAATTGGGCAGTTTGGTTGCATGAATATTTGGAAGATTTTCCTGATAAACAAGATGTGTTGCGATATGCTTTAACTGCTAATGCTCCTGAAACTAAAGACAACGATTTTACATGGAAAGATTTCCAGACGCGAAATAATAGTGAGTTGGTTGCAATTTTTGGAAATTTTATCAATAGAGTAGTGGTCTTGACCAATAAGTACTATGATGGAATTGTTCCTGTTCCAAATGAATATTCTGATGTTGATCTAGAAACATTAGAAAAAGTAAAACAGTTTCCAAGTAGTATTTCCAATTCGGTAGAACGCTATAGGTTCAGAGAAGCGATGATGGAATTAATGAATCTAGCAAGGTTAGGAAATAAATATTTGGCTGATGAAGAGCCTTGGAAAGTTATAAAAGCAGATGAAGAAAGAGTAAAAACAGTAATGTATGTCGCTCTTCAGATTGCAACGGCACTTTCTGTTCTTTCAGAACCTTTTTTACCTTTTACTTCTAATAAGTTGAAAGAGATTCTTAATGTCCATTCTAGCGCAGTCGAGAACTCATGGAAAGATGTTTCTGACAAAACAGATTTATTACTTTCCAATCATCAAATAGGTAAGGCTGAATTGTTATTTGCCAAAATTGAAGATAAAGATATTCAGATTCAATTAGATCGTCTTGAAGCAACAAAAGTAGCCAACGAACAAGAAAAGAAAACAGTCGAGCCACAGAAAGAAACTATTGAATTTGATGATTTTACAAAATTGGACATTAGAATTGGTACCATTTTGGAAGCAGAGAAAGTTCCTAAAACTAAGAAGTTATTGAAATTAAAAGTAGATGTTGGGATTGACACAAGAACAATTGTCAGTGGAATTGCTGAGAGTTTCAAACCAGAAGAAATTATAGGTCAGCGAGTAAGTGTGTTGTTGAATCTTGCGCCTAGAACGTTGCGTGGAGTTGAAAGTCAAGGAATGATTTTAATGACAGATACTACAGACGGAAAACTAGCATTCATTGAACCTGAAAAGGATGTAGAAAATGGAGAGAGTGTAAGTTAGTTCAAACCAATTTCATTAGGCTACCATTAGATTAAAAAGTATATTTATGCTTTTAAAATCTAAATATGAACGAATACGTATCCATAGACACATTAAAATTCTTATTATATAATGTGCATCAAGCTGAAGAATTATTAACCAAAGAACGTTTTGCAGACTATGACAAAACCTCTTTAGATATTTTTATCGATTCCATTAAAACTTTTTCTGACACCACTTTATTTCCATTTATCAAGGAAATGGATGAAAAACCATCCTATTTTAAAGATGGTAAAATAAATGTGCATCCACAATTTGAACACATCATAAAAGGTGGAGGAGAACTAGGAGTTGTAGGTGCTGGTTTTGATTATGATGATGGAGGAATGCAATTACCTTCCATGTTTTTTCACGCTGCATATTTTATTATGGAAGCAGCAAACAACCATGTTCCAGGATATTTTGGCTTAACCGCAGGTTCTGCAAACTTGATTCTTTCATTTGCAAGTCAGAAATTAAAAGATACATATGTTCCAAATATGCTCGACTTGACTTGGGGAGGAACAATGTGCTTAACAGAACCACAAGCAGGAAGTTCACTTTCTGATGTTGCTACTTCTGCAACACCAACAGATGAAGACTATCATTTAATCAAAGGACAAAAAATATTTATTTCTTCAGGAGATCATCAATTTTCAAGCAATTTTGTGCATTTAGTTTTAGCACGTATTGATGGCGCTCCAAATGGAACAAAAGGAGTTTCTTTATTTGTTGTGCCAAAAAACCGTCCGATAGAAAATGACGAACTAACCTATAATGATGCAGCAATTGTTGGTGAATTTGAAAAAATGGGTCAAAAAGGATATTGTACTACTCATATTGTTTTTGGTGACAATGATGACTGTAGAGGTTGGCTAGTTGGTGAAGCAAATAAAGGGTTATCCTATATGTTTCAAATGATGAACGAAGCGCGAATTGCAACTGGAAGAATGGGAACAGCAATTGCATCAGCAGCATATTATTCTTCATTAAAATATGCAAATGAAAGACCGCAAGGAAGAAAATTAAACAGTTCTGGTCAAAAAAACACAGACGAAGGGCAAACCTTAATTATCAATCATCCAGACATAAAAAGGTTGTTGTTTAGTCAAAAAGCAATTGTGGAAGGTTCATTGAGTTTGACGTTACAGACAGCAAATTATTGTGACAAAGAAATTTCAAGCACTACAGAAGAAGAGCGAGAAAAGTATCATTTGTTATTAGAATTATTAACGCCAATTTCGAAAACATACTCAGCAGAAAAAGGTATAGAATCAACAAGTAATGCTATCCAAATTTTGGGAGGATATGGTTTTTGTTTTGATTTTATGCCGCAACAATACTATAGAGATATAAGAATTATAGCCTTGTATGAAGGTACAACAGGAATTCAATCATTGGATTTATTAGGAAGAAAAATTACGGCTCAAAATGGAAAAGCATTAGAATTGTTGGCTGTTGAAATTCAAGAAACGATAAAGAGTGCTTCTGCTTTTGACGAATTACAACCATATGCAAATACGCTTTTAGAAAACCTTGGATTGGTACAAAAAGTAATCGGTACATTAATGCCGCACGCAATGAAAGGAAATTACGAACGTTTCCTTGCTGATGCAACTGTATTTATGGATTTCTTTGGAACCATAGTTATTGGTTGGCAATGGCTAAAAACAGCAGCTTCTGCTAAAGAAATCCTTAAAGATGAAAATGGAGTTCAAGTGAATGAATTTTATGAAAGTAAGATTCATACGATGAAATTTTTCTATACATACGAAATGTCAAGAACGCGAGGACTGGCAAAAACCATCATGAATACAGAAGAGTTGACAATTTCTGCTTCAAAAGAGATGTTTTAAGAAGGATGTCTCCTCGAGCATTATCGAGATTGAAATATATTTTGAGCGAAGATACCTTGCAAAGTAAAACGAGAGGTTTTTATAGTTCTCGACTGCGCTCGAACTGACAAATTTAAACAAGCCGTCAATTCGAGTGATTTTTGTGATTGAAATGAACAAAAATTGTATCGAGAATAGTATTAAACGCGACAATTATTAAAAAAAAGAATATGATAATAAAAAACGTAACGATTGCTGGAGCAGGAACTTTGGGCTCACAAATTGCTTGGCAGACTGCTTTTAAAGGATTCAATGTAACAGTTTATGATGCTTTTGACAAAGGTCTTGAAAGAGGGAAGCAATTTCATCAACAATTTGCACAATTGTTTATGGCAACTCGTGGTGCTTCTCAACAAGAAATTGACGAAACTTTTTCTCGATTGAGTTACACTACCAATTTGTCTGATGCTGTAAAAGATGCAGATTTAATTAGCGAGTCAGTTCCAGAAAATTTGGAGATAAAAAAGGCTTTTTATATTGAGTTATCAAAAGTAGCACCAGAAAAAACAATTTTCACAACCAATTCTTCTACAATGATTCCAAGTCAATATGCTGAAGAAACTGGACGACCAGAAAAGTTTTTAGCATTGCATTTTGCAAATTGGATTTGGGATGCCAATATTGGCGAAGTGATGGGACATGCAACAACAGATCCTAAATATTTTGATAGAATTATAGAATTTTCAAAAGAAATAGGAATGGTTCCAATACCAATTCATAAAGAGCAACATGGTTATGTAATAAACACATTATTAGGACCATTATTACAAGCAGCAGGAGACTTATTGGTTAATGAAGTTGCTGATCACGAAACAATCGATAAAACATGGATGATTACTTCTGGAACAAAAATGGGACCTTGTGCAATCATGGATATGATTGGTTTAGAAACCGTTTATAATGTCGAAAAATTGTGGAGTGAAAGAACGGGAGAAAAGCACAGAAAACTACGTGTAGATTATTTTAAAAAGCGTTTTATGGACACCAATAAATTGGGAATGAAAACTGGAGAAGGTTTTTATAAATATCCAAAACCAGCATATAGAAATTCAGATTTTTTAACATAAAACAAGTCAGATCAGATGAATACAATAAAAGATAAATTTAATTTAAATGGTAAAGTAGCCATTGTTACAGGTTCTTCAAAAGGAATTGGAAAAGCGACTGCCAAAGCATTAGCCGAATGTGGAGCAACTGTAGTTATAAGTAGTCGAAAACAAGATGCATGTGAAGAAGTTGTTGCCGAATTTAAAGAACTCGGTTTAAAAGCAATTGCTATTTCATGTCACGTAGGTGATGAAAATAGCCGAACAAGTTTGGTAGAAAAAACAATTTCTGAATGTGGAGGTATAGACATATTGGTAAACAATGCTGCAACGAATCCTATATATGGACCTATCGAAGATTCTCCATCAGATGCTTTTGATAAAATAATGAATATCAATGTGAAAGCACCTTGGGATTTGGCAAATAAATGTTTAGATAGTATGAAATCAAGAGGAAGTGGAAGCGTAATCAATATTAGTTCTGTTGAAGGCGAAACTCCAGGTTTAGGACTAGGATTGTACTCTACAAGCAAGGCAGCAATTTCTATGCTTACCAAAAATCAAGCGAAGGAATGGGGAAGACATAACATTCGTGTAAATGCTATTTGTCCTGGATTAATTCAAACAAAGTTTTCTGCTGCATTGTGGACAGATGAAAAAGTGATGGGACACATGAATAAGAAATTACCATTGAGTAGAATGGGACAATCAGAAGAAATAGCAAGTGTTGCGCTTTTATTGGCTTCTGAAGCAGGAAGTTATATTACAGGAAGTTTGCAAGTAGCAGATGGAGGTTATTTAATTTCAGGATAAAAGAGACTTTAAACTGTCCGTTCGAGCGCAGTCGAGAACTAAGTAATAAGTATGTAGGTCTCGACTGCGCGCGACCAGACAATTAGTAAAATCAATTGTTTTAAAACACACTAAAATGAACTTCGAACACACAGATAAAGTAAAAGAGTTATTGCAAAAACTGCAAGATTTTATGGATAAGCATATTTATCCAATAGAAGCAGAAGTGAATGCTTATAATTCAAAGCCAGAAAATTTTTGGAAGTTGCATCCTTCCGTAGAAAAGTTAAAAGCAACAGCCAAAGAAGCAGGATTGTGGAACTTATTTCTTCCAAAAAGTTATGGAGCGTTTAGTCCAGGATTAACGAACCTAGAATATGCTGCAATGGCAGAATTGATGGGAAGAATTCCATGGTGTTCAGAGATTTTTAACTGTTCTGCTCCTGATACAGGAAATATGGAGGTTTTTGCCAAATATGCTACTCCAAAACAGCAAGAAAAATGGTTAAAACCATTGTTGAATGGAGATATTCGTTCGGCATTCTTAATGACTGAACCTCAAGTAGCCTCTTCTGATGCTACTAATATAGAAACATCTATCGTAAGAGATGGAGATGAATATGTAATCAACGGTCGAAAATGGTATGTTTCAGGCGCTATGAGTGAGAATTGTAAGGTTTCCATCGTTATGGGAAAAACCGATCCAAATGCATCAAGACATACACAACAAAGTATGATTATTGTACCAATGGATACAAAAGGCTTAACGGTTGTTCGTCCGATGGCTGTTTTGGGAAATTTTGATTCTCCTGAAGGTCATGCTGAAATACTTTTAGAAAATGTGAGAGTTCCCGTTGAAAATATTTTGTTGGGTGAAGGTAGAGGTTTTGAAATCGCTCAAGGACGTCTTGGTCCTGGAAGAATTCATCACTGTATGCGAATGATAGGAATGGCAGAACGCGCATTAGAAATGATGTGTAAGCGTGTTGTAGAAAGATCAACTTTTGGCAAACAATTGAGTGAATACAGTAGCATACGTCAAGATATTGCAAAATCTAAATGTGAAATAGAACAAGCAAGATTATTGACTTTAAAAGCGGCATCAATGATGGATACTGTTGGAAATAAAGCAGCAACAGACATCATCGCTATGATTAAAATAGTTGCACCAAATATGTTGTTGAAAGTTGTTGATAGAGCGATGCAAATTCATGGCGCAAAAGGAGTTTCTCAAGATTTACCATTATCACAGTTTTATCTGTACGGTAGAATGTTGAAGTATGCAGATGGTCCTGACGAAGTACATATGTATCAATTAGGAAAAAGAACGATTAGAAACTTCACCAAAGAATAAGCGATGTCAAATTCAACAGTAGAGGTAAGTAAAGAAGAGGCATTGCCTAAAGATAAACTTAAGCAATATTTACACGATTGTGAATTAATTCTTGACCCTAAAAGTAACCTTGATATAAAAAGATTTTCTGGCGGATTTTCAAATCTCACATATTTATTAGAGATAGAAAACAAGGAGTTTGTTCTTAGAAGACCTCCTTTTGGAGCCATAAAACACGGCCATGATATGAGTCGTGAATTCAAAGTGTTGTCTAATTTATACACTGAGTTTACTAAGATTCCAAAGGTGTATTCTTTTACTGATGATGAGTCGGTCATTGGTTCCTCTTTTTATATTATGGAAAAGGCAAACGGAATTATTCTAGACTATCAGGAAGCAAAAAAAAGAGTGATTTCTCCAAACGAATTTAAAACAATTTCAAACTCTTGGTTAGACACCTATGTTGATTTGCATAATGTTGATTATAAAAAGGCTGGACTTTCAGATTTAGGAAAGCCAGAAGGATATGTTGAACGGCAGATTTCAACTTGGACAAAACAATATTTAAAAGCGCAGACTGATGATCTTCCAGAATCAACATTTGTCATGAAATGGTTGCAGGATAACCAACCAAAAGAAAGTGCGAGTAGTTTGATTCACAATGATTTTAAATATGATAATGTGATGTTTAAGGATGATTCTTGGACAGAAATTACGACTATTTTAGATTGGGAAATGTGTACACTTGGAGATCCGTTGATGGACTTAGGAACATCATTGTCTTATTGGCTTACAGATGCTGATAATGATATGCTTAAAAAAGGATTGCCGAGTCCAACAGTTTTTGAAGGAAATCCTAACAGATTAGAAATAGTAGAGCAATACAGTAAAAAGAGTGGAAGACCAATTAATAATTTGGTTTTCTATTATGTGTATGGATTGTTTAAATTGGCAGTAATTGCGCAACAGATTTATTATAGATATGCTAAAGGCTATACCACAGACAAACGCTTTGCGTATTTTAATAAACACACGCAACTACTTTTAGTCATCGCAAAACAAGCCATCCAGAAGAATAGGATTGATCATTTGTTTTAGAATAATTTCCTACTTAATTTCTTCTTGAAATACCTATTTAATTACAAAACTTAAGTAGAGTATTCCTTCAATTATTTTTAAATTACTTGTTTGGTAAAACATAAAATAATGAAAGGTTTTGTACATTTATCACGTAACCTTCATATGGACAGAAGTGTTCAAGTCTCATTATTATTTTGGAATAAAACAGGTAAACAATCAATGAAATTATTTAAAGAACAGGATGCTTTATTCCCTATTTCTTATGTAGAAATTTTGCAACGTATTCGTGCTATTGATCCAGTAAAATATGGATCTACCAGAAACTATGTAAATGGATCGGTTACCTATTTATCTCCCTATATTTCGAGAGGTATTATCTCTACAAAATTTATACTTTCTGAAATGTTGGATAGAGGTTACAAGCCCGCAGAAATAGAAAAGTTCATTCAAGAACTGGCTTGGAGAGATTACTGGCAGCAAATATGGATTGCGAAAGGCGATGCCATTAATAAAGATATAAAACACGTGCAAAATCCTGTTTCAAATACGTCTATTTCAAAAGCGATTGTAGAAGCCAATACTGGAATTGAAGCCATAGACAATAGCATTGAAACATTTTATAAAACTGGCTATCTTCACAATCACCTGAGGATGTACATTGCGTCTATAGCATGTAATATTGGACAGAGTTATTGGAAAGTGCCAGCGCAATGGATGTACTATCATTTATTGGATGCAGATTGGGCAAGTAACACTTTGAGTTGGCAATGGGTTGCCGGAACAAATGCCAATAAAAAATATATTGCCAATCAAGACAACATCAATAAATACTGTTTCACACAACAGAAAAATACATTTTTAGATGTGCCTTATGAGGCTTTTAGTACACTAGACATACCTCAGATTTTAAAAGATACAGTGGAATTGGAATTAAAAACTCCTTTACCGAATCAAAAGCCTATTGAAGTTGACGAACTACTTCCGACTTATATTTATAATTTTTACAATTTAGATCCACTTTGGGATAAAGATGTTGTTGCAAATAGAATTTTATTATTAGAACCATCACATTTTCACCAATATCCTGTATCTCAAAAAACGATAGATTTTATTATTAACATTTCTGAAGAAAACATTCCTTCTATTCAAATTTTTATAGGTGAATTTAAGGACCTTATTACAATGCATAATGTTAAAGAAATTTACTATAAGGAACATCCTTTAAGCAATCATTATGAAGGGATAGCAGTTGCTAGAGAATGGATGTTTGATGTGGAAGGTTATTACCCTTCTTTCTTTGCTTTCTGGAAAAAATGCAAAAAACAACTTACCTATTGAATCGACAGGCTATAAATATTGTTTGGTTAAAACGAGATATCCGTTCACAGGATCATGAGCCCTTATTTAAAGCGGAACAAGCAGGTATTCCATATCGCATCATATACTTGTTTGAACCTACAATCATAGAATATCCGGATACCAGTCCAAGGCATTTACAGTTTATATATCAATCAACTGTAGTTTTAAATAAAACATTGGCTGTTTATAATAGAAATGTTGAGGTTTTCTATGGTGAAGCGATAGATGTATTTAACTATTTGAATGAATCATTTGACATAAAAAACCTTTTTAGTTATCGAGAAAGTGGCACTCAGATTACTTGGAATCGTGATAAAATAATCACCTCGTTTTGTAAAGAAAATAGAATCTCTTGGCAAGAATCACAGCGAGATGGAATTTTAAGAGGTATTAAAAATAGAGATTCTTGGAACAGAAAGTGGCACGCAACAATGCATACTCCTGTGATTAAAAATACCTATTCAAACTCTAATGAAAAAAAACTGGAACATCATTTTACAGTTCCTGAAGATTTAGAAAAGAGGTTGATAGAATACCCAGAACAGTATCAGCCAGCAGGAGAAATTAATGCTTGGAGATATTTAAAATCATTTACAGTCCAAAGAGGTTTTAACTATCAAAAGCATATTTCTAAACCTGCAGAAAGCAGGGTATCATGTAGCAGATTATCTCCTTTTTTGGCTTGGGGAAATATAAGTATCAAGCAAGTCTTTCAATTTGTGGGTACGCATCCAAACGGAACAAAAAATAGCAAGGCTTTTTCTGCAATGCTTACGAGACTGCATTGGCATTGTCATTTCATTCAGAAATTTGAAGTAGAATGTCGCTATGAAACTGATTGTATCAATAACGGTTACGAGTTGTTGTCACATAAAAAAAACGACACTTTTATCAAGGCTTGGAAAACAGGTACAACAGGATTTCCGTTAATAGACGCGTGTATGCGTGCAGTTGAAGAAACAGGTTGGATTAATTTTAGAATGCGTGCTATGGTCGTTTCCTTTTTGACATTTAATCTAGACCAAGATTGGCGAGAAGGCACCTATCATCTAGCACGACAGTTTTTAGATTACGAACCAGGAATCCATTATCCGCAATTTCAAATGCAAGCAGGAACGACAGGTATTAATACAGTACGTTTATACAATCCTGTAAAAAATTCCCAAGAGCATGATCCTGAAGGAGTTTTTATTAAAAAATGGATTCCAGAATTGGAGAATGTTCCTTTAACCTATATACACGAGCCTTGGAAAATGACTGTAATGGAACAAACCTTTTGTGGTGTTGTAATAGGAGAAGATTATCCTCTTCCTATTGTAGATTTACAAGAAAGTTCAAGGATTGCTAGAGATAAAATATGGGGACATAAAAAACATCCTGCTGTTCAAAAAGAAAAGAAGCGTTTATTGCAATTACATGTTAATACTAAGAAATGAAAAAACAACATCTTCCAGAAAAAACATGTATTGTTTGTAAACGACCATTTACTTGGCGCAAAAAATGGGAAAAGAATTGGGACGAAGTAAAATACTGTAGCGAACGCTGTAGAAGAAACAAATGAAACAAATTAACATCGTATTTCCGCATCAGTTATTTGAAAAGTCACCACTTTTTAAACTGAAAGCACCTGTATATTTAGTAGAAGAATATTTGTTTTTCAAGCAATATTCTTTTCATAAACAAAAAATAGCATTTCATAGAGCAACCATGAAACGGTATGAAGACTTTCTCAATGAAGAGAAGTATATCAAGGTGCATTATATAGAAGCGACAGAAATTATTTCTGATATCAGAAATCTCATTCCTTATTTGAAAGAAAAAGGAGTTACGCATATCAATTATATAGATCCAACAGATAATTGGCTTCAAAAAAGATTGGATAAGGGTTTTTATGAAAACGAACTATCATCAACTCAATATAAATCTCCTTTATTTTTAAATTCTAAAGAAGATTTAACTGCTTTTTTCAGAAAAGATAAAAAGAAATACCATCAAACTACCTTTTATACCGATCAGCGTAAAAAGCGAAACATACTTATAGATTCTGACGGTAAACCCATAGGAGGAAAGTGGACATTTGATACAGAAAACAGAAAGAAATATCCCGCAAAAAAAACACCGCCATCAATTCATTTTCCTGATGTAGACGTGTATTATGAGGAAGCCAGAAACTATGTGGAAACACATTTTTCAAATCATTTAGGTAGCCTTACAGACTATTCATTATATCCTACTAATTTTAAAACAACCAGAGAATGGTTATACCAGTTTTTTGAACAGCGATTCATGGAATTTGGAACCTATGAAGATGCGATTGTTGCGGATAATTCCATCCTAAATCATAGCGTTTTAACTCCTATGCTTAATGTTGGATTAATAACGCCTAAAGAAATTATTGATGCATGTTTATTATATGCTCAAGAAAATAAGGTTCCTATCAATTCTACCGAGGGATTTGTACGTCAAATAATCGGATGGAGAGAATTTATCAGAGGTGTTTATGAATCCAGAGGAAGTGAGGAACGAACAACTAATTTCTGGAAATTTGACAAGAAAATTCCAGCATCGTTTTATGATGGTACTACAGGTATTTTACCGATTGATAAAACAATTAAGAAAATATTAAAAACAGGTTATTGCCATCACATAGAGCGTTTAATGGTTTTAGGAAACTTTATGATGTTATGTGAATTTGATCCAGATGAGGTTTACAGGTGGTTTATGGAACTTTTTATTGATTCCTATGATTGGGTTATGGTGACGAACGTTTATGGCATGAGCCAGTTTGCAGATGGCGGTTTAATGGCGACTAAGCCTTACATCAGCGGAAGTAATTATCTTATGAAAATGAGTAACTATAAAAAAGGAGAATGGCAAGTGGTTTGGGATGGTCTTTTTTGGAGATTTATGCATACACATCGTGATTTCTTTTTGTCAAATCCAAGGCTAGGAATGTTGGTCAGAATGTTTGATAAAATGCCTTCTGAGAAACAGCAAAAACATATTGAGAATGGTGAGAATTATTTATTGAATCTTGAAAGGTAGGTCTGGTTATTAAAATATTGTCATTCCTGTGAAGGCAGAAATCTAAACCCAAACTTTTTATGGATTCCTGACTTCGCAGGAATGAATAGTATTAAAATTAATCTTTTAAGAATAGGATACACTTTATAAAAGAAAAAGGGAACACTAAACTGCACTCCCTTTTTCTTTTTCATAACAAGCCTCCTACTTATTTAGTTCCAAGCATCAGCAATTCGTTACATACAATTTCTGTGATGTATCTTTTATTGCCATCTTTATCATCATAAGATCTAGAAGTTAGTTTTCCTTCGATGGCAATTTCTTTTCCTTTTTCTAAATATTTTTCTACAATTTCAGCAGTATTATTCCAAGCAACAACATTGTGCCATTCTGTATTTTGAACTTTTTCGCCTTGCGCATTTTTATATGATTCATTTGTAGCAATAGAAAATTTTGCTAATTTTTTACCACTTTCTAAAGTGATGATTTCTGGATTGTTTCCTAAGTTTCCAATCAATTGTACTTTGTTTCTTAACGTACTCATAAGATAAGGTTTTAATAATTATATAAATTTGTTTTTGTCAATTCGTTTTGACACTGCAAAGATGCGACACGTTTCTAAAAATTATCGGTTATTAAACGGTTACTTTCGGTAGTAATTGAATAAAATCGACTACATTCATATAATATTGCGTACATTTGTATCTAAACCACTGAAAATCATAGATTATGGAAATGGCTACATCTGTTGAGGAGTATTTTGAAAAACATCCAAAATGGAAAAAAGAATTAGAAAGATTAAGAAATACTCTGCTGAAAACAGAGTTTATTGAGACTTTAAAATGGGGAATTCCAACATATACCATCAACAAAAAAAATGTGGTTAGCATTGCTGCTTTTAAAGAATATGTCGGTTTGTGGTTTACCAACGGAAGTTTTTTAAATGATGATCATCAGAAATTAATAAATGCAAACGAAGGCAAAACGAAAGGAATGCGTCAATGGAGATTTAATACGATTGACGAAATTGATGAAAGACTTATTCTTGAATATGCTTATGAAGCAATTCAAAATCAAAAAGACGGAAAGGAAATAAAAATAGATAGAAATAAACCTCTAGATATTCCTGTTGAATTGGAAAGTATTTTATCAAAAAACAAAGAATTAAAAGCACTATTTGAAGGTTTTACAAAATCAAAACAACGCGAGTTTGCTGAATACATTTCTTCTGCCAAAAGAGATATTACGAAGCAAGTACGTCTTGAAAAAATAATTCCAATGATATTATCAGGTGTTGGATTACACGATAAATATAGAAATTGTTAACGATGGAAGCACAAAAATGTTTAGAATGTTCAGAACCTTTTAAAGGGAGAATTGACAAAAAATTCTGTTCAGATTATTGTAGAAATACCTACAACAATAAAGTTGATAAAGAGAGTAAGAATATGATTCGTAATGTGAATTATCGTTTACGAAAAAACTATAAGACACTTTGTAAATTGAATGCTTCAGGGAAAACAAAAGTCACTCGTGTGAAATTATTGAGCGAAAATTTTGATTTCAATACATTCACATCAATTTATACGACCAAAAAAGGAAGTATGTATTTTTATGTTTACGATCAAGGCTATTTAGCCCTTGAAAATGATTATTATTTATTGATTAAGACGGATTAAAGGCTTTTTCATAAGATACTACCAAGTACTTGCTTTTACTTTAATAGCAGCTTTTAAAACATCTTTTTGACTTAATTGACCTATTAATTTACCGTTTTCCACAACAGGAAACCTTCTTCTTCGTGAACTTATAAATTTAAAAGCGGCATCAAAGATGTTCATGTTTTTATCAATTGTATCAACATCTGTAACCATATATTTACCGACTGTATTATTAGTATCCGAAGGCATATTGTAATATTTACTTTCAGAAATATGCTTGATACAATCTGTTTCGGAAATAATGCCAATGAGGTCATTATCATCATTTACTACAGGTCCTCCAGAAATTTTATAGGTTATTAATTGATTAATTACATGATCCAAAGAATCGTCAACTTTAAAGGTCACCAGTTTTTTTGTCATATAATCAGTTACAAGAATTGCTTCTCCAGAATTTTTGGAAGACTGTTTATTAGGTGCTTTAAAATTTTTAATTGGCATAACTGTAAAATTTATAGAGTTAAATATACAATTTTTCCAATTAAGTTTACTGACACTTAAATTTCAATAAATAATTAAATTAAAAAATAACTCTTTATTTTAGTTGAGTTATTCGCATTGTATTTACCATCCCTTTTTCTTTTACAGGCATAGAAGTTAAGTTGATGACGTAATCATCTTCTTTTAAATAGCCCATATCTCTAGCCATTTTATTGATTTCTCTAATGGTAGTATCTGTATTAACCAAGTTACTGTAATAAAATGCTTTCACTCCCCAAAGTAAATTAAGCATTGTTAAAATTCTCTTATTAGAAGTAAATGCAAGTATATAAGAAGCAGGTCTCCAAGCAGAAACTTGAAATGCGGTATAACCGCTATTGGTTAAGGTTGAAATAGCTTTTGCATCAATGTCATTGGCAGTTAAAGCAGCATGATGACAGACAGCTTTGGAAATATATCGTACCGTTTTAATATGTGGAGGTGATAAGGGCACTTTAATCAATGGAGAATCTTCAACACCTTTGATAATATTGGTCATATTTTCAATCACATTCACAGGATTTACACCTACAGAGGTTTCACCAGAAAGCATCACAGCATCTGCGCCATCCATAATTGAATTGGCAACATCATTTACTTCAGCCCTTGTCGGAACAAGATTGGTAATCATTGTTTCCATCATCTGTGTTGCAATTATTACTGGTATTCTTGCTTGTTTAGCACGTAAAACCAAGCTTTTTTGGATTAGTGGAACTTGCTCCATAGGTACTTCAACACCTAGATCTCCACGCGCAACCATCAATCCATCACAATAAGGGATTAAAGAATCAATATTTTTAACAGCTTCTGGTTTTTCAATTTTTGCAATTACCGGGATTTTATATTCTGAATGCTCTTTAATTAAATCGTGTAACATTTTAAGGTCAGATCCCGTTCTTACAAATGAAAGCGCAATCCAATCTACTTCAAGGCTTATAGCAAATATGGCATCTTTAATATCTTTTTCAGTCAGTGCTGGTTGGGATATGTCAGTGTTGGGTAAATTAACGCCTTTTTTAGATTTTAATTCACCTCCTCTTATGATCTTAGTTGTGACTGTTTTTTTCTTGTCAGATTTTATTACTTCAAATAAAAGTTTTCCATCATCTACCAATATTTTTTCACCTACTTTCACATCTTTAGGAAAGTTTTGATAGGTCATATAGGCTTTTTTATTAGTACCGACACATTTTTCGGTAGTAAATATAAACTCATCACCTTTAATTAACAAAGCCTCTTCCATCACACCAACACGCAGTTTTGGACCTTGTAAATCTGCTAGTATCGCTGTATGAATACCAGTTTCCGAATTGATTTCTCGAATCATTTTCACAGTATGGATTACATTTTCATAATCGGCATGAGAAAAGTTGATACGGAATACATTGGCACCTGCAAGAACCATTTTTTTTAAGGTCTTTTTATCTTTACATGCAGGACCTAGAGTTGCAACAATTTTTGTTTTTTTAAGTTGTGACATGAATTAAAATATTAAAAAATCTTTCGATTTTAATTGAGTTGGGTTCATATTATATGTTGTTATTATTTGATCAATTCGGTTCAATTGATCAATTGTTTTATTAAATTCTAAATCACTTATTTCTCCTTCAATTTTTAGAAAAAAATCAACTTTTTTCTTTTCAGGAATTAAATAAGACATAGTGCTGTATGAAATTTCTTCTGAAAATAAATTGGTTTCAGAAATTTTTGAAACAGAACCGATGTATTTATTAGAAATCAAATGGCTGATTAATTGATTTTTATCATCAATAAATTCAAAAACTGAAAAAGAACCACTTTTTTTATTAAAGTCTAAATATTCTTTATTCTTTGAAAATCCAGTATTTAATTTTTGGTTTATTAAAAAGGCAAGTTTATAATCCTCAACGGAAGTATGAATTCCAATTAATTTATATTCATTATACAATTCTAGAGAGTGTACTTGCATACTAGTAAAAATAAACCGAAATGCTAAAGTAAGGATTGTTTAATTAATATGTATAAATATCTGCGAAAACGTTATCGCAGCAATTAGACAGTATCAATTTTATTTTGATAAGCGAAATAGGCTCTTTTAGACGCAACTTCTTCTGCTTTCTTCTTGGAAGTGGATCTCCCTTTGGCAATTAGTTTCTTTCCAAGATAAAGTTTAACACTGAAATGTCTTACGGTATCATTTCCTGAATCTTCATAAACGTCATAGTTAAAGTTTTGTTTTTCTTTCTGACACCATTCAATAAAAAGACTCTTATAACTTGTAACTTTTCCTTCTAGTTTTTCAATGTCTACATAAGGCTTGATGACACGTTTATAAACAAATTTTTTACAATATTTATAACCTCTATCACGATATATTGCACCAATAAGTGCTTCAAAAACATTCCCATTAATATTTTCTCCAAATTTTGATTTAGAAACGGAACTTTTTACAAATCTGATCAAGTCTAAGTCTCTTCCCAATTCATTTAAGTGTTCTCTACTTACAATTTTGGACCGCATTTGAGTTAAGTAACCTTCATCTCCTGAAGGTACTTTTTTAAACAAATAAGAAGCGATAACTGCTCCAAGCATCGCATCACCAAGAAATTCTAAACGCTCATAATTTCTAGGATTTCCAATTTCGTTTACTTCTTTTATAGACCTATGTAAAAAGGCCTTTTTATAAAACAGTATATTTCTAGGTGTGAATCCTAATATTTTTTTCAACTCACCGGAGAATTTTTTATCTTGTGAGGATTGAGATTTAATTATTTGTCGAATGAATTTCATTCAATGTATTTATGTGATTTTTTTAAAAAGAACACAAGCATTGTGTCCTCCAAACCCAAATGTGTTACTCATCGCAATTTTTACATCACGTTTCTGAGGTTTGTTTAAAGTAAGATTTAGTTTACTATCTATAGCGTCATCAGGAGTTGTATGATTGATAGTAGGTGGAATAACACCATATTTCATTGCTAGTATAGATGCAATGGCTTCAATTGCACCTGCAGCACCCAATAAGTGCCCTGTCATTGATTTAGTAGAGTTGATATTTAATGCATATGCATGTTCGCCAAAAACTTCTGTGATTGCTTTTGTTTCAGCAATATCTCCAAGTGGAGTAGAAGTTCCATGTACATTTATTGCGTCTACATCAGTAGGTTGTAATCCTGCATCTCGAAGGCAGTTAAGCATTACATTTTTTGCTCCCAATCCTTCAGGATGTGGCGCAGTAATATGATGTGCATCTGCTGATAAACCTCCTCCGCCTACTTCAGCGTAGATTTTAGCTCCACGAGCAATTGCATGTTCATATTCTTCTAAAATTAATGCTCCAGCGCCTTCACCAAGCACAAATCCATTTCTGTTTTTATCAAATGGTCTTGAAGCTGTTTCGGGATTTTCATTACTTGTAGAAAGTGCGTGCATCGCATTAAAACCTCCTACTCCAGCAATCGTAACTGCTGCTTCTGAGCCTCCTGTGACAAATAAGTCTGCTTGTCCTAATCGGATATAGTTAAAGGCATCAATAATTGCATTGGCTGAAGATGCACAAGCAGAAACTGTTGTAAAATTCGGACCTCTAAAACCATGTTTTATTGAGATATAACCAGGAGCAATATCTGCAATCATTTTTGGGATAAAAAAAGGATTAAATCTTGGATTTCCATTTCCAGAAGCAAAATTTAACACTTCATTTTGAAAAGTTTCCAATCCACCTATTCCAGCACCCCAAATTACACCAATACGATCCAGATCAATTTTTTCTGAATCTATTCCAGCATCTTTAATAGCTTCATCTGCAGCAACCATAGCATATTGTGCAAACTTATCCATTTTTCGAGCTTCTTTTCTGTCAATGAAATCAGTTACTTCAAAGTTTTTAATTTCACATGCAAAACGAGTTTTGAAATTGGTTGCATCAAAATGAGTAATTGGAGCAGCTCCGCTGACTCCATTAATTAATCCATCCCAATACTCCTCAACAGTATTACCTATAGGCGTTAAAGCCCCAAGTCCAGTAACTACAACTCGTTTTAATTCCATACGTTTAAATGTTTTTTTAAGCTTTATAAACAATTGGTAATCATTCTCTCTTATGAGAAAAAAATTAGAATCAGTTCATTAATTAAAGAAGATAGTATGATAGTACTAAAAATAACTACGAGTTCAATTTATTGAACTCGTAGTTGGTTATTTAGCTTACTTTTTTGCTTCTTCTATATAGCTTACTGCTTGACCTACAGTTCCGATGTTTTCTGCTTGGTCATCTGGAATCTGAATATCGAATTCTTTTTCGAATTCCATAATCAACTCAACAGTATCAAGTGAATCCGCTCCTAAATCATTAGTGAAGCTTGCTTCTGTTGTTACTTCATTTTCGTCAACGCCTAATTTATCAACGATAATGGCTTTTACTCTTGATGCAATGTCTGACATAATTTTCTAATTTTAAATTTAAATTCTCGGCAAAAGTAAAAAACTTATTTTTTATAAAATCATTTACTGAGAAAAAATGTGAAGACTAAGTTAAAAAAAATTGTTGAATCTTTTAATTATTCTTCGTAATTGTTAATAATAATTCTTTTTTTTGTTGCGCAACAAACACTTTAAACTTAATGAAACGTATTGTAATTTTTGCTTCAGGGTCGGGCTCAAATGCCGAAAATATTAGCCTTTTTTTTCAGAAGAGTACTATTGCAACTGTTGTGCATATTCTTACTAACAATAAGAATGCCAAAGTTATAGATAGGTCTAAAAACCTATATATCAATAGTTTAATATTCAACAGAGAGGAGTTTAACAATGAAGATATGATCCTTAAATTTCTTAAAAAAGAGGCAGATATAATTATCTTGGCAGGTTTTTTATGGAAGATTCCAGCACATATAATCACTGCTTTTCCCAATAAAATAATCAATATTCACCCTGCTCTTTTGCCAAAATATGGAGGAAAAGGAATGTATGGAATGAATGTTCACAAGGCGGTTGTTGAAAATAAAGAGTCAGAAACAGGCATCACAATTCACTACGTCAATGAAAATTATGATGAAGGAGCTATCATATTTCAGGCAAAAACTATTGTTTTACATGATGATACTCCTGAAATTGTTGCAGAAAAGATTCATGTTTTGGAACAAAAACATTTTCCACGTGTGATTTCAGATTTAATTAAAAAAGATAGTAATGGCTAAAAAGAAGTTTTATGTTGTTTGGAATGGACATAAAACAGGAGTTTTTTCATCTTGGAACATCTGTAAAAAACACATACAAAATTTTCAAGGTGCACAATATAAATCTTTTATTTCCAAAGATGAAGCTGAAAAAGCATTTAAAGGAAATTATGTTGATTATATTGGAAAGGATACTAAAAAAATAAAATTATCAGTATCAGAATTGAACCGTATTGGTAAGCCAATTTTAAATTCAATCTCTGTAGATGGCGCTTGTAACAATAGAGGAATCTCTGAATATCAGGGAGTCTATACGGATACAAAAACAGAGTTGTTTAAATTAGGACCATTTAAAGGAGGGAGTAATAATCTTATGGAGTTTCTGGCTTTGGTTCATGGCTTGGCATATCTTAAAAAAAATAATTTAAGTTTACCTATATACTCTGATAGTAAAACTGCAATCAGTTGGGTATGGAAAAAAAAGTTGAAGACTACAATAAAAAGAACTTCTGAAAATCAGAAAATTTTTGAATTAGTTGATAGAGCAATTTTATGGTTGCATAAAAACCCTGAAATGACCAAAAGTTCAATTATTTTAAAATGGGAAACAAAGTCATGGGGAGAAATTCCTGCTGATTTTGGAAGAAAATAATTTTTTTATTAGAAAAAGAAAAAACTTATTTTAAACTTACTTTAAAGCCACTTGAAGCAAAACACACAGAAACATATTGGTTTAAAATAAAAAAGGATTAGAAACGCTTTAACAAACTCTATTTTTATAATAAAAATCAATAATTAGATAAAGTGATATAAATTTTAACTATTTAAAAATGTTGAAACAAATATTGTATCAAAGGTTTTATTTCTTTTGGCGGATTTCCATGATCGAAATTCACCGATTCATAAGTTTTATCTTCAATTATAATACTTAAAGTAGCAACTAAAGATCTGTCTGTATGGCTTCTTTCAGAAGGGGCAGTTAGGTTTTGAACTTCGTTTACATCTATTTTAGAGACGAATTCTTTTATTTCATTCCATTGTTTTTTTGACAAAGTTATTTTTCTATCAACATTCATATCCGAATATAGAATTTCAGAAGAATTTGCATCTAATGTAACTGAACTTCCACGAGTAGCAGCCTTATAATTTAAAGTCATTTTTTCAAGAGCTTTTGAATCACAATTAGAGAGCATTAGAAGGGAAAAACTATATAGGATAAGTTTCATTTTTATTATAAATTTATAAAAGTAAAGATAAAAAAAGCGCCATAAAATGGCGCTTTTAAATAATTTTTAAAACGATTATTACAACATAGACTCTCTAGCTCCGCCAGAAGTAAATATTGCTCTCATTCTATTACGTTGACCGTCAGTAAACATGTACATACAAGCATCATAAGTATAATCCATATAGTTCATTGTCATATCAGCAGATTTACAACTTGAAGATGGGAATGTAGGACATCCTCCGTTAGATGATCCAGCAGTTGGGGTATCAGCAACAAAATCGTCTTGACGACATCTTCCATCTCCCCAAATATGACGTAAGTTTAAATAGTGACCTACTTCATGAGTTGCTGTTCTCCCAGCTCCATAAACACCACTAGTAACTCCGAAATAATCTCCACCTAAAACAATACCATCTGTTGCAGGAGTTTTAGTACCTGGAAATTGAGCATAACCTAAGATTCCACCTCCTATATTACAAACCCAAATATTCATATGAGTTTCTGGTGTTATAGGTGGATAAGCAGTTTTTACAGCATCATTAGTTCCCCAAGATGATGTAGAATTATCATGTCTGAAAGTTCCTGCTAATGAGAAACTAAATCCAGCATCTGTAGCATCATTTTCAAACGTGGTTCCTGTAGGTAGTTGATCTACATTAGTACTTGAAAAATCTGAATTTAAAACATTCATTTGAGATGTTACTTGTGCATTAGAAATACTATTTGCATCAGGATAAACAATATGAACATATACAGGAATATTAATAACACCTAGGTTGTCAGCAACAAT
The DNA here is from genome assembly GCA_905479835.1 of uncultured Flavobacteriaceae bacterium. Lineage (GTDB taxonomy): Bacteria > Bacteroidota > Bacteroidia > Flavobacteriales > Flavobacteriaceae > Urechidicola. The sequence continues at coordinate 7,270 of CAJQNZ010000019.1, read as the reverse complement.
AGCTACATCTACATCAGTATCTCCTCCTCCTGAGCCACCACCTCCTGGTTTGTCTGGTTTTCCTTTAGCAGTATGATTTCTAGTATGTAATTCAGCGTTATACATTTTATTGTATAATCCTGGATTTTCTTTTAATTGTCTATTCAATACTTCCATTGAAGAACAATTTTTAGATGAGTTTTTTGATGATGTTGTTCTTGATAATTCTTCATCATCAGTGACTAGATAGAAATTACTCATGTCAATTTCTTGAGCAGTAGATACATCTTGTTGTGGCAATACATTTTCATTACTGTCATCACATGACATAACAAGCGCCGCTATCGCAAGCAGCAAAAATGAGACTTTTTTCATTCTTAAAATTAATTTAAAAGGGTTAATAATTAAACTACTCATTGAGTGAGCTTTGCGAATATAACAATATTTTAATAAAATTTAAGAACATTTGTTAAGGATTTATAAAACACACACAATATAATTAGGCTAAATACACTATTTATTATGGAATTAATAGTTATTCGGTAGTGGATAATGTTGAGTTTAAATATAAATAAGGATCAAGTATTTAAAAAAATAGTTGTTGCGTGTTAAAATAAAATTATGTCAATTCGAGAGGGTTTTACAATTGAAATGAGTAAAATACTTAGTTAGACTTCGATCAGCAGAATTATTGAGAATAAGAATTTTAGTTTTTGTAATTAGTTCTCGATACGATATTTTATCAAAAAATTACTCAAACTGACATGCGGAAAACACACTTAAAGGAGCATCAATTTTGCTTTCTTAACGGCGTATACGAGTGCATCAATTTCTTCTAACGTATTGTAAAAGGCAAATGATGCTCTTACGGTTCCTGGGATTTTATAATAATCCATAATCGGTTGCGCACAATGATGACCTGTTCTTACGGCAATTCCTAGTTTGTCAACGATGGTTCCGATATCATACGGATGAATACCTTCTATATTAAATGAAATCACAGAAGTTTTATGCTCAGAAGTACCGTAGATCTTAAGCCCTTCTATTTTTAACAACTCTTGGGTTCCATATTCTAGTAACTCTTTTTCACGTTTTTCTATTGCTTCAAATCCTATCGATTGTGCATAATCAATGGCTGCTCCAAATGCGATTCCTCCACATATATTGGGTGTTCCTGCTTCAAATTTATGAGGCAATCCTGCATAGGTTGTTTTTTCAAATGTTACTTCTTTTATCATTTCTCCTCCACCTTGATACGGAGGAAGCTTCTTAAGCCATTTTTCTTTTCCATACAATATTCCAACACCTGTAGGACCATAAATTTTATGAGCAGAAGCGACATAAAAATCGACGTCAAGCTCTTGAAAGTCTGGCTGAATATGTGGACACGCTTGAGCACCATCAATTAAAACGGCAGCACCTACAGCATGTGCTTTATCAATAATTTCTTTTATGGGATTGATCGTCCCTAGTGCATTGGAAATATGATTGACAAACACGATTTTGGTTTTTTCAGACAACATCTTATCGTATGCTTCCATTTCCAGCACTCCTTCTTCATTCATCGGAATGACTTTTAAAAGAGCGCCAGTGCGCTCACAGAGCATTTGCCAAGGAACAATATTGGAATGGTGTTCCAGTGCAGAAACAATAATCTCATCACCTGAAGCAAGTAAGGAAGTAAAACCATTCGCTACTATATTAATACTTTCGGTAGTTCCTGAAGTAAAAATAATTTCAAAGGATTTTTCAGCATTGAAATGTCGCTGTAATTTCATTCGAGCCTCTTCATATTTATCGGTAGCCTCTTGACTCAAGGTATGTACTCCACGATGGATATTGGCATTGTAATTACTATAATAATCAACAATAGCATCAATGACTACTTGAGGTGTCTGAGAAGTTGCTGCATTGTCGAAATAGACGAGTGGTTTTCCATTCACAGTTCTATTTAATATCGGAAAATCGGCACGAATTTTAGTAATATCTAGCATACATCTTGTTTGGAATCATTCTTAAAAAAAACCATTTTACATTTTGATAAAATTCTTTCAATTCTATTTAATTATATCATTAGAAGGAGTAAAACTTGTACTTTGATTTCGTTCAGTAATACTATTTAAAATAAGAGTTTTAACCACTTATTTTGTTATTGATATACTTTTTTATCAAAAAATTACTCGAACTCACAACTTAAAAATTCTTTTAACTTCTAATGCAGAATAGGTTTAAAGCAAATTTACAAAACAATAGGAAATTATACTTCATAAGAAATGGTTTTGTTTAAAAATGTATTTTTGTTTCAAATAAGAAAAGTTAATAATTAAAAGTTGGAAATTCGGAATAAACGACAGAAAATGTAATAAATCTCATCATTTTCTGATGTATTTTTTTCTTGTGTCTATTGTTACTATGGAATTCTGTATTAATTTTGAGAATGACGAACTTTGTGACTTTGTACCATTTTACGAACCATAAAAATAAAAAGATCCACTCATGAAAAAATATATCAACTATTTTTTAGGACTTCTCCTTTTAGGAGCCGCTTACAGTATATATAAAACCTATCCGAAATTTGTATTAATCTCAGGTTTTTCTGCCAAAAGTACTGCTTCAGTAGTATTTTTATCTAATAGAATTCAAGAGTCTATAGAACGAAAAGATACTGATTTTTCGCCCATAAAAATGGCTTCCAACGAAGTTAATATGGATGAAAAATCTGTTATTTCAAGCGTTTTTGGGCTTAAAAAAAGAAAAGCAATTTACAGAGAAGGATTGGGAGTTGTTGTTGTTAATGATGATTATGATCCTAAGGCTTCCTATAGGGTTCCTTATAGGAATAAAACACCTAAAAATTTGCCATTTCCATATGGAAATTTACCACAGAAAGACACTGTTTTTTCATCTATTGATTATGCGAAATTAGAGAATGTTGTAGCGTCCTATTTTGATCAAAATACAGAGGACAATACAACTCGCTCATTGTTGATCGTCTACAAGAATCAAATTATTGCGGAAAGGTATATTGAAGGATTTGATAAAAACACACGGATACTCGGATGGTCGATGGGAAAAAGTATCGTCAGCACAATTATGGGAGTTATGGATCAACAAGGCAGGCTAGATATTCATAATCCAGCGCCGATTGATGCATGGAAAAATGATGAGCGTTCTCAGATAACGACTCATAATTTACTACAGATGAACAGTGGTCTTGAATGGAATGAAGACTACACTGCGATTTCTGACGTGACCAAGATGTTGTATCAGGATACAGATATGACACTCGCGCAGATGCATAAACCATTGATAGGAAAGCCGAATCAAAGTTGGAATTATTCTTCAGGCACAAGTAATTTATTGTCAAGAATAGTAAGACAACAATTTCCAACACATCAAGCATATTTGGATTTTTGGTATACTGATTTAATTGATAAAATAGGAATGTATTCTATGGTAATTGAAACGGATCTAGCAGGAAACTATGTTGCATCTTCTTATCCTTGGGCAACTACAAGAGATTGGGCTAGATATGGTTTACTGTATTTAAATAATGGGAAATGGAACAGTGAACAGATTATCAGTGAAGATTGGGTGAGATATACAGCAACACCTACGCCTACATCAGAGGGAATTTATGGTGCACAATTCTGGTTGAATGCAGGAGGTCACCTTCCAGATGTTCCTAAAGACATGTATATGGCGGACGGTTACCAAGGACAACGCGTGATGATTATTCCTTCTAAAGACTTGGTTGTAGTAAGAACAGGAATTACATTCAGTAATACAGATGAAAAACTAGCAAAAAGAGGCTTAAAGTCTGATGAGAATGCACATGTTGTTGAATTCGAACTAGGAAACCAATCCTACAACGATTTATTGAAAGAAATTATAGCAGTAGTTAAAGACCCAAGACCCACAAAGTAAAAATCGCAAAACTATAATCCAAAAAACATGTGACTTTATGAAAGTTTCTGTGTCATAATTAAGTGACACCTAATAATTGCGTGTTTAACAAAATTAATTTAATTTCACCAAATAGTTAAACACTACTTTATAAAAGTATGGAAGAATACAATCTAAATAAAATTTTTGAATCTTATAATGATTTTAATACTTCAGAAGGAATTGATTATGAAAAGTATAAAAGGTTTTTAAGTCGATATATAGAGTTTAACAAGCCAGATTTTGTTGCTTTATTAAATATTAATAGTAAAGAAACTGTATTACACGAACAGAACTACAATCTTGATTTTAACAATCCAGAACAAGACGGTTTAAAAGACATAATAGCTGCCGTTGATCCTGATCAGAGAGATAAGATTTTAGCCGCAGATAGAAAGTGTATGAAATTTATGGATTTCAATAAATTAATAGATGTTTCCATACTATTTCAATTGCGTTATACAGTAACATTGCAAGAAGGAAATGCTCGAACTTTTTTAAGAAATCTGGCTTTTGTAAGAAATATGAACTCTTTAATTTCTGAGCCTATATTGTTGGTCTCAATTTTTGACGTAACAGATATGGTAGGAATTAAAAAAGATCCATATGTAGATATAAAATACATTTCAACTCATAAAAATAAAAAGAAAGATAAATTAATTGCAAAGTTGGATAAATTTAAAAAGGAGTTAAATAGTTCCCTTAGTGATGAGATAAAATTAACTAAAAGAGAAAAAGAGATTTTGGCATTAATTTCCAAAGGAGAAACTAGTGGAGAAATTGCAAGAAAACTATTTATTTCTACAGCAACTGTCAATACCCATCGTCAGAATTTAATAAAAAAATTCAACGTAAGAAATACTTCTGCACTCGTGCACATGGTATAAAATACTGATTTATAAGTAGTAGTTGAAATAAAGGAATTTATATCCTTGTAACCTTCTTATTTTGTGGAAGTTAAAAACATAATAATAATAATAATAAAGAAAAAGCCGTTACCATTTATCGATACATATCTGCCATTTGTTAATTTATGTTAATTTATGTTAATTGTTAATAAATAAAATATTATTTTTGTTCAAATTCAGGCCTAGCCTTGAACTGAGTACCTTTACCCAATTGCTATTAAAAAGAAAAAAATTAAATTTTAAAATGACTGAAGTTATTAACAAGTTATTATATGTGACTTAGATAATTTTAGTGTGTCTAAAGTATTAATTGAAACAATACAGAAAGCACGGATAAAAGAAAATTTTTGGATAAACCCCTCTAACATTGTAAAATGGAGAAAAAGTACTTATTAAAATTAACAAACTTGAATCAAGCAGCGATGCTTGTGCTTGTTTTTTTAATATCATTACAAGGTTTTACCCAAACACCAACTCCTGGAGATCCAGCAAATTTTAGCATAAGGGGAGATGTGTACTCAGGGACTGTGGTAACAGGAACCGATGATTGGTTTATGGGTGCTACAGGTTTAGGAGTAATCGATGAGACCAATACAGCATCTTTTACAACGATTACCAATTCATTATCCAATACACCTTTTGTAGCAGGTCCTAATTTTGGTCAATATGATATTGTAGATGGTAGAATCTTATATGACGCCGTTTACGCAAGAGATTATATTGATATGAACTCAGTGTTATCAGGTAATTTAGATCAAACTTTATTTATAGGAGGAGTAAAAAATGCTGACAATCCTATGACAGAATGGGAAATTAGAACAACTTCAGTTGTAAAAGCTAATGATATAGCAGATATTTATGCACACATAAGGAGAGAAGGATCCACGGTAAATGATAATATGTGGATAGATTTAGGAATTTCATCTGTAGGTAATACTGGATCACACTTTGCAGATTTTGAATTTTTTAAATCAGAAATAGGAGTTTCTGGAACTTCATTTATTAATTCAGGTCCAGACCAAGGACATACAGCATGGGAATTTGATGCTAGTGGTAATATAATAGCTACAGGTGATATGGTTATCGGTTTTTCATATAACGGTTCCGCAATTGACGATTTAGAAACCAGAATATGGGTTAAGCGTACAGATTTTTCTAATATAACTCCAGCTAATTTTTCTTGGGGTACACAATTTGATGGTGATTTTAATGGTTTTGGGTATGCACAAGTAATTATTCCATCGAGTTCTAATTTTACTCAAATTAATACTTCAACGATAACTGGTCCGCCTTGGGGGACTTTTGATGAAGATAGTAATCAGCCAGCAACACCCAATTATTTGCCAGGTCAATTTGCTGAATTAGGTCTAAACTTAACTGCCTTAGGAATTGATCCTGCATTAGGTAGTGGAGGGAATGCTTGTGATGCACCATTTACAAGATTAATTGTAAAATCTAGATCATCGGCATCATTTACATCACAACTTAAAGATTTTGCAGGTCCTTATGCCTTTTTAGGTGCTCCTACTTCTGTAGATGCATCAATTACAGATCCAGGAGATATATATTGTGAATCTAGTTTAACACTAGTTCCAACCAATCCAATAGCAGGATATTATTATGAATGGACAACTTTAGACGGACAATTTTTAAATGGTACGCAAACATACATAGGACAAAATGCTGATATTGTATTGCCAGGAACTTACACATTAAGTGTTGCTCCATTGGCTGGATGTACAGCAACTTCTGAGAATATCACTATAGATGCAGGACCTTGTGCCGTAGATGATTTTATGGGAGAGATGGTAGAAAACGTAGGCGATATCACCTACAATGTACTTACCAATATAGACGGAACCACAGATACAGATTTAAATAACAATATAGTAGTAAGTACTATTAACAATACAGGCTTATTGCAACCTTCAAATGGTTCAATAAGTATCAATACAACTAATGGCGAAATTACATACACTCCAAATGCTGACTTTTTTGGAAGCGATACATTTGAGTATCAAATATGTGATGCCAATGGACTATGTGACATAGCATTAGTCACAGTTGTGGTTTTAGAAGATTATGATGGTGATGGTGTCCCAAATGTTGATGATCTAGACGATGATAACGATGGGATATTGGATATTGTAGAGTGCAACCCATTTGTAGCAACAGATAGCAATCAAGATGGAGCATTTAGTAATGTTTCCTTTGGTCCTGCAGGAATTACAAGTTTAGATTTAAACGACCATACAGAGCCGCACATACTTAATTACATTGTTGTAGATGGTGTTACCTATAGTGATTTTATTACACCAGATGGTTTTAATTATAATTACAACCCTCCTAGTCCTAGTACAGCAAATATTAGAATAAGAGAAAATGGTGCATATACAGATGAGTGGGTTGACAATCAGAGTACTTGGGAGAATTTTGCT